>JAURDE010000015.1 GCA_030828105.1 Bdellovibrionota bacterium
CATGGTATCTCGAAATTGGAAAACTTATCCTATAGTCTCTACGTATACTATTGAGGTGGAAGGAAGGTATCACCTATTTGATCTTCAGAAAAGTCATCTAAGGTACTGTATTGGCATAGATCCAATGAAGAACGAAAGCTAAAGCGCTCTGGTGACTCACCTTTTTCTTCTAGTCTTTCACAACTACAAGTAAGATCCTTCATAAAATCAAAGAACTTACTCCTTGTTTCTTCACTCATAAGGTGTTCCATTAAACAGCTATCTTTTTCTGCTGTATCCTTAGAAACTCCGATAAAGTCCTTTAGAAAATAATAGAGAAGAGTTCTTGAACTTAGAACATCATGGACAATATTATGCCCAAGATCAGTTAAGTATAAGAACTTACTTTCATCCTCTTCATTAACTAAGTCTTTCTTTTTAAGATTATTCAATGCTGTAGAAACACTGCCTTTAGTTAAACCTAAATCCTTAGCAATATCAGTGACTCTAGCGTATCCACGTCCTTCCTTAAGCTTATGGATGGTAAGGAGATAGTGAATCATAGAGTGAGAAAGATCTTTTTTCATAAGTTAATTAATTAACAGCTTGTTTTTACAGCGTCAATCACCTCTAAAATAGGTCAGTAAGTTTTCCAATTTAGGCCAGTAAGTATCTGATTTTATATAGAGCTCCAAAGCTAATTGTTGCCTATATTTGATATAACCTAGGGCATGATAAAATGAGTCAAATGAAAATCATAATTCTGTCAGTACTTTTTGTTTCCCAGACCCTCTTTGCTCAGGGCTTTGAGATTTATAACTCCAATAATAGTGGAGACCTCAACCTTACGGACAAGGAAAGAGAGGATGCTGATAAGTATATCAACAAAGGGCTTGAGCAGGCCATTTACGGGACACTTTGTGAAGGTATTGAAAAAGAGTGTCAAGGAACGGAATCAAAAGATAAGTTTTTAGGTGTCCCCAATCAAATGGTTGAGATGTTAGGAAAGGCCTACACGATGATTAACGGTATGACAGGTGCTCCATTAAAACTAACTCCTGATGCCCATAGTGCACTTCGAAAAGAAAACCCAGCAGCACCATCTGATAGACCTGATTATTGTGCGAGAATTCCTATGGTGGGAGAAACGCTTGGTCGATTCACCCAACAGTCAGAACAACAAAATATGAAAAACCTTCCAAATATTGGAGATACTGACCAGAAGCAACAGCTTTTCAAGGCGGCAAGAAGCCATGAGGTAAGAGCAACCACAAGTACAATTCAAGCATCAACCTATGGGGCCGCAACAGCATGCTATACAGGGATGATTACGCTTGGAGGAGTCGCTCTAACTGAAGTGGCATTAAAACTGCCTGCTCTCTCTTTACTCACGGCCTTTTACACTAAAAATGCAATTCAACAAACAGAAATGGCAAAAAAAATCAAAGCAATTGCTGATCGCTTACCTGGCCCAGGTGACTGTAATCCCATTACAAAAAGAAAGTGTTTTTGTACCAACTACAAAAAGATAAAAGAAATTGCTAAGAAGTGGGAGGAAGAAGACGAAAAAGAAAAAGAGGATACCAAAAAATTCAATGAAGAGCTCGCAAACAAAGGCTTCTTTAGCAACATTAAAGGTTTTCTTGGTCTAGGTGATAATTTTAAAATTGTAACACCCAGAAAAATAACTCTAGATACGGCGAACTACGATAAATACTGTACCTCTCTCTACCACCAAAACCCTGTAGCTCAGGAGTCAACCCGTGTTTCATGTTTAGATAATAAGGGAATACCAGACCCATTTTGTGGATGTGCTCAAACAGATAGTTGTATGGATAAGCAGTTTATAACAACGATAAAAGGCATCGGTAAAAGCCCCTATACTGATGCTGCTCTTAATGACCTCGTAAGCCTCTCAAGAGGTGAACTCAGAGGCGGTTCCATTACTGGAAATGAGATAGGTTCCTTCGCCTCATCTAGGGCAGCGTTACGAAAATTGGCCCTTCAATATAAACCTGTTTCTCTTACTGAAGAACAAAAGCTAGCTGCAAAAATTGCTGAAGCATCATTTGGAGTCCCAAAAGAGATGGCCGCCCATCTTGCCGTTTCTCGTTCTTTGCCGGGCTCAAGAAATGCAGGACAAAATATGATTAGAAATGTTTTGGACTCAGTTAAAAATAATAAAAAATATACTAAATCATCTAGAGGCTCACGAAACAAGAACCTAGATCAAGCTTTCTATAAGGGAAACCCTACTGTTGCTAAAAAATTAAGAGAAAGAGCAAATTTATTAAAAAACAGAAAAGATAAAAGTAAATCTCAAGGTCCTAGAGTTAAATCTGGAGTGTTGAGATTTGCAAATATGGCCACTAATCAATCTGGTGCTCAAATTCACAAAAGAAAAACCGTAAGTGTTTTTACCATTATTTCAAGTCGATATCAAAAGGTTCAATTAAGAGGATTAATTCTAATACCAGATAAAGAACTCTAAAAAAGGATTTTTTCATGGAAGAAAAAAATAGATACCAGCTACCGCTGTTACTTTATGATGGGAAGTGCGAACTATGTACCCGTTTTAAACAATCTCTTGAAAGACTACCGGGAACAGACTCTATTCAAATGGTCTCCATTCACGACAAAGATGTTTACACTCAGTTTAAACAAATTAGTTTTGAGCAATGTTCTGAAAGTGTTCATTATCTTGATAGTGATGGTAATGTTTATCGTGGTGAACAAGTTGTAACCCATCTTATTGAAAAATTTCCTTTAGTCGGGCGGTTTTCATGGCTCTTACAATCTGACATGGGACAAAAAGCATCTAAATATTTTTATGACAAAGTAAATCAATACAGGGAAGAATTGCTAAAACGATGCGGTAATTGTAAATAGTCTACATGGATAAAATACTACCTTTTGAAAAGTCTCTTGTGATCATTCCCACTTATAATGAAATTGATAATGTTGAAAGAATGATCAACACCCTATTTGATCTTTACCCTAAGATGCATCTTCTAATTATAGATGATAACTCTCCTGACGGAACGGCACAAAAAGTTAAAGAACTTCAATCCAGTTTCCCTAACCTTCACCTTATGGAAAGAAAAGGTAAACTAGGTTTGGGTACTGCGTATGTTGCAGGCTTTAAATGGGCCCTTGAAAGAGATTATGAGTATATTTTTGAGATGGATTGTGACTTTTCTCACGACCCTAAAGAGGTTCAATCTCTTTTAGAGGCCGCTCAAACCAACGATCTCGTTATTGGCTCTCGTTACATTAATGGAATTAGAATTATTAATTGGCCATTTAAAAGACTCCTACTCTCTTACGGAGCTTCTATTTACACCAGATTTATAACAGGAATTCCAGTTAAGGATACAACAGGAGGCTTTAAGTGCTTTACTCGAAAAGCGTTGAAAGCACTTAATCTCGATAAAATTTTCTCAAATGGTTATTCTTTTCAATTAGAGCTCAATTACAAAATTTGGTCCAAAGGACTGAGAATTAAAGAAGTTCCGATTATTTTTTATGAAAGAAGGGATGGCCAATCAAAGATGGGTGGCGGCATAATATTTGAGGCCGTTTTTGCTGTGTTTTTTCTTCGTTTTAAAAGAATGCTTGGAAGTCTTTAACGTCTTAAAGAGATTCTTGAAAAGACATCTCTATTCCATGGGTTGAAGGTCATAATAAGAAACATCCAACACCCACCAAACTCTATAAGCTCCCCTTTTTTTCCTGAGGGAGATAGTTCAGACATTACAAAAACTAAGATGAATATAACGATATGAATAGGCCGTGGAACTGGAAATGCCACAGCATTAACGAAGTCTCTGACTTTCTCCATTTTCTTATAAAGTAAGGGAAGTACAAGAAGGTACAGTCCAACTAAAATGCCTAATATAAGACCAAAGAACAAGCGGTTTACTTTAATATCACCAAGAATAAGGTTATGGAGATTGGTTTCTTGTTGAGAGTTGTTTTGGACAAAGAACTCGGGACTCTTAATATCAAAAATTCTTTGTCCCCATGAAATCTCTTCACCGGCGCCAAAAATAAATAATAATCCAAGAAAAAAGAGACAGGTTCTAAAGATTCCAGATCTAAAGGGCCTTAGAATATAAAAGCGATAAAAACAAAGAATCGCACCAAGTACAAGGGCCACAAAAGTTAGCCACTCTAAAGGCCCATCTTCTTTTACATAGACGCCTTCATAATAAGGTAGATCGGTTATTGAAAAATAAAGCCCTAAGCCTACAAAAAAAACGACAATAGCTGTGACGAATTTTTCAAAGGTTTTCATATCTAGAGATCCTCTCCTAGCTGATCAAACATAGCAATTCTTTGTGAATGTCTATCGCCTTCAAACTCTGAGCTTAACCAAGTTTGGGTTATTTTTTCAAGCTCTTCATCTGAGTTTATCCTAGCACCCAGACAAAGAACATTACTATTATTATGGGCCCTTGAAAGTTGGGCATCCTCTGAGGTGCGACACAGAGCAGCTCTTATTCCTTTATATCTATTTGCGGCCATCGACATACCAATTCCCGAGCCACAAAGAAGAATTCCTTTGGCATCCTCTTTTAAAACTTTTCTACAAAGCTCGGTAGCAAAGCTTGGATAATTTGCTCTTTCGGAAGAATGAGTTCCCACATCCTCGACGTCAAAGTTCTTTTGTAAAATCTTTTTTAAGATTTCTTTGGCCTCAAAAGCAGCATGATCACTACCAATAATTACTTTCATCACTTCTCCTTGCTCATAAAATGCTACATAGCAATTCCTACTTAAACTTACAATTATTATGCTTTAAACTAAAAAAGAGACTTTAAGAAAGATAAAAAAAGGGGCCCAAAAGGCCCCTTTATGAATTAGTATCTGTAATATTCAGGCTTATATGGCCCTTCAACAGGGATTCCGAGATACTCAGCTTGTTTAGACGTCAGAGTATCAATAAAACAGCCGATTTTCTCAAGGTGAAGCTTGGCCACTTTTTCATCAAGGTGCTTAGGAAGAACGTAAAGTTTATTTTCGTAATTATTAAAATTATTCCAAAGCTCAATTTGTGCCAAAACTTGGTTACAAAATGAATTACTCATAACAAAAGATGGATGTCCTGTTGCACAACCTAGGTTTACAAGCCTACCCTCAGCAAGAAGAATAATCGTATTTCCATTAGGTAAAGTAAACTCATCTACCTGAGGCTTAATATTTCTATTTGAAGTTGCAGTTTGTTTTAGACCGGCAGTATCAATTTCTGAGTCAAAGTGGCCAATATTACAAACAATGGAGCCATCCTTCATTTCTTTCATATGATCTATGGTAATTACATCAACACAACCTGTTGTAGTAACAAAGATATCTCCTATCTTTGCGGCATCATCCATTTTCATCACTTCATAACCTTCCATAGCGGCTTGAAGAGCACAAATAGGATCAACCTCAGTAACAACAACACGACCACCTAGACCTTTAAAAGAGCCAGCACTTCCTTTACCTACATCACCATAACCAGCGACAACGCAAACCTTACCGGCGATCATAACATCTGTGGCCCTTTTAATACCGTCTACAAGAGACTCTCTACATCCATAGAGGTTATCAAACTTAGACTTAGTAACAGCGTCATTAATATTGATAGCTGGTACTTTAAGCGTACCTTTTTTAACCATTTCAGCTAATCTGTGAACACCTGTTGTTGTCTCTTCGGAAAGGCCTCTAACTTCGTTAAGAAGCTCTGGATAATCTTCATGCATCATAAGGGTAAGGTCTCCCCCATCATCAAGAATCATGTTTGGCCCTTTTCCGTCTGGCCATTTAATTGTTTGTTCAATACACCAGTTAAACTCTTCCTCTGTTTCACCTTTCCAAGCAAATACAGGGTATCCAGCAGCAGCTATAGCGGCGGCGGCATGATCTTGAGTTGAAAATATATTACATGATGACCAGCGAACTTCAGCGCCCAGATCAACAAGAGTCTCTATTAAAACAGCGGTTTGAATAGTCATATGGATACAACCAGCTATTCTTGCGCCTTTAAGTGGTTGAGAAGACTTAAATTCCTCTCTAATGGCCATAAGACCGGGCATTTCTTTTTCAGCAATTTCAATTTCTTTACGGCCCCAATCAGCAAGTCCAATGTCGGCCACTTTATAATCACCCATATTAATCTCCTTCCAAATTAAAAATAATGGAACTCGTATACCACCCTCAATAAGGGGGGACAAGACAATAACTTGTTGCTTCAATTAGACAAAGTGTTAATATAAGGAATATGGCGGTATACACCGAACTTGATTTCGATGAAATTAATCAAATTGTTGGATTTTATGACCTCGGGACGCTTCTCGATTTCGTTCCTCTAAGTCTCGGAATTTCAAATTCAAACTATCAGGTTGAAGTTAATAGACAGGGGAAAAAGGAGAAATACCTCCTCAAAATCTCTAATGATAAGGACCATGAGCAACTTCACAAAGAACAAGTCATTTTAAAAATACTTAAGAAATTGAATTTTTCCTACTCTATTTGCTGCTTAGAAACAAAAGAAGGGAAAATGATTTATGAACATGGGGATAAAATAGGGGTCATCTTTCCTTTTGTTGAGGGTATTCCACCTGGGCCAAGTGATTATACATGTAAAGAAATAGGGCGAGGTTTGGCCACACTTCATTGCCTTGATCTTAATGGATATGTAGATGATATTAGGGATCAGAGTGAGGTTGGCTATGGGCCTCAACAAATTCTTGATTTTTCCTCTTCTGCTGAATGTCCTAAAGACTTCAAGTCTTTTTTTAATCGTATTTTTGAGGACCAGTTGAAAG
This sequence comes from Bdellovibrionota bacterium, assembly GCA_030828105.1. Classification (GTDB taxonomy): domain Bacteria; phylum Bdellovibrionota; class Bacteriovoracia; order Bacteriovoracales; family Bacteriovoracaceae; genus JAURDE01. Next base: position 6,792 of record JAURDE010000015.1, read on the forward strand.
AGTTTCTTGATATTAATTTTCAAAAAGGTCTCATTCATGGTGACCTTTATTATGATAATACTCTTTTCGACAATAATAACCTCAGTGCCATTTTGGATTTTGAGCAATCGGGTCTAGGGCCTTATATTTTTGACATTGGCATTTCCATTTCAGGAACATGCTTAGAAAAAGGACGAATCATTAGGCCTCTTATAAAATCCTTCATGAGTGGGTATGAGTCTATTCGTCCTCTGCCTTTAGAAGAGAGAGAGTTTTTGAATCATTCAATCATATTAGGACTATTTTCTATTGCTTTATGGAGGGTTAAAAGGTTTACGTTAGGTGATCTTGATCCCGATAGAGCTGACAGTTACATGGAGCTTATTCAAAGGGCCATTAACTTTAAAAACTCAATGGTCGAATTAAAACGCTCCCCTTTCTAATTTTAAGAAAAACGATCTGCAATCTTTAAAGCAAAAGTCGGTTTGGCAAACTTTAGTAAGGCCGTGGGATTTTTCACTTTATTATCATGCTTAGAGGATTTACTAAAAAAATAGGCCTGTAAATCCTGATCTTTTAAGAAAATGGTATGCCCCTTGGTTGCAAATTTTCTTAGGACGAATTCACTATCAAGAAAACAAACTTCTCTTATCATAAAGTTTTTACTGAGATAGATGAGCACTAAATATTTACTCAGCTGAAGAAGGGACCTTTTAATTTTTACACCTTTTGGCGAGGATGTATCACTCCAGTGTACTTTAACCTCGACTTGGTCATTTCCTTGCTTAAAATCGAACCCTCTTTGAGATGCAGACTTCTTTTGAATGAGACCAAAAATACATCTTGCATACCACTCACCAATTTGTGTTGGAAGATTTTTACCATTAAGAATTATATTTTTGCTTCTCAGTTTTTCAAAAGAGTCATGAATACTTTCTATCGTGTCAAAGACCCCCTTATTATCTGGAGCTGTATATATAATAGTTTTTTGTCCTTGCTCCTTAGTTAATTTTCGCTGAAAAAGCCTTTCATATGATTGCTTAAAGTTTTTTTCGTCATACATTCCATACGAATCAAGAATAAACCCATGACCTAGTAGCTCGTCACCGTTGGTAAGATGAGGGAGTTTTTTGATTAACCATTTAAGTGGTGCAAACTTTTCTGGCCCATTTCCGTTTACAAATATAGTTTCACTATGCAGGTCACTACTTCCCTGCTTGTTTTGATTAAATTCTTCAATTTTTTGGAAAATCTGCTCCAAATCCATAAATGTATTATATGAAAATGGGAATCTATTGAATACGATTAAATTTTCATACCTAGTTCTTGACTGCTTTCGTCTAGTATCAGTGTGGCCAAACCATCGTTCTCAACGAGGTAATGTCTGCAAAAAGTAATAAAATCATCAATTTTTGATTGATAATATTCTTTATCTTCTTCACTCGCGTTACCTACTTTTGATTCGGCTTCTATCGCCTGATCCAAAAGTAGCCATGCGCAAATAACATTACCACAAAAGCGTAAAAAGTCTGTTGAATGGAGAAGTATGTTATCAAAATCTTTATTTTGAGCGCTTTTGCCAAATTTATCTAAAATACCCTGGCCATTTTGAAGAACTTTACCAATTTGACCGACTTGATTTGACCAATTACCTGCAGAAGGGCTTGAAAGTGTTTTGGTGATTTTGGCCATTAGGTTTTTCATAGACTCACCATTATCTTTTAGAATCTTTCTCATTACAAAATCAATGGCCTGAATTCCATTAGTTCCTTCATAGATAGTTGCTATTTTGGAGTCTCTGACAAATTGTTCAATCCCATATTCTGTACAATAACCATATCCTCCATGAACCTGAACAGCATCTACACTCACTTCAAACCCTCGGTCCGAGCAATAGGCCTTACATACTGGTGTAAGAAGAGCTATCTCTTCTTCAACCTTAGGATCTTTTTGGGCCTTATCAAACAGATCTCCTGTATAAAGAGACAAGGCCCTCATAGCTCGTGACATCGATCTCATTTTTAAAAGCATCCTTTTAGTATCGGGATGTTCAAGGAGATTTTTTCCAAACTGGGATCTTTCCTCAGCATATTGTTTTGTTAATTCATAAGCTAGATTGGCCTGTGATTCGCCCTGTATACCACAAATCAGCCTGGCCTCATTCATCATAAGAAACATATTTTGAATTCCTTCAAATTCTTCTCCAACAAGTGTTCCTTCACAATTATTGTTTTCACCAAAGCTCAGTTCACAAGTTGCAGAGCCATGTATTCCCATTTTTTCTTCGATCTTAGTACAGATGACATCATTTATCTCACCAAGTGCTCCGTCTTCATTGATTTTGTATTTGGAAACCAAGAATAATGAGAGCCCCTTAACACCCTCCGGGGCCCCTGGCGTTCTTGCTAGAACCAGGTGAATGATATTTTCATAAAGATCATTGTCACCTCCAGATATAAAAATCTTTACGCCGTTAATATTATATTTCCCATTGTCTAATGGCCTCGCCATAGTCTTACAGTTTCCTACATCACTTCCGGCCTCTGGTTCAGTAAGACACATAGTTCCGCCCCACCGACCTTCCATCATAGGTCCTGTTATTGCTTCTTTTTGCTGTTGTGATCCTTTTGCAAGTAAAAGGTTTAGAGCTGCTTTTGAAAGACCTGGGTACATCATAAAGGCCGTATTAGCACCGGTACCTAAAGAATTAATTAAAAAATAAATCGACATTGGTGCCGGCATTCCACCAATATCTTCTTCCATGGCCAGAGCAAACCATCCATTTTCATAATAAGCTTTGAGGGCCTTATGGTAGCTTTGAGTTACTTTGACTTGCTTATCCTCAATTTTCACTCCTTCAAGGTCTCCTGGAATACGAGCAGGATATATTTCATTTTCTACAAATTTATCAAATTCCCTAATAACTTCTTTTAGATCATCTTCCCCCAGATCTTCTACGTTTTCATGAATTTTTAAGTATTCAAAAAGGTTAAAAAAAACGTCTTTAGTATCAGTAATATACTTGGCCATAAGTGCTCCTAAAAAGTCATTGGGTATATTTTAAGGCAATTTTAGATCAGATCAAATTCTTTTATTCATCATCTAAGATTTTTCTGAGTTCATCCATATTTCCTTCAAATTTCAAACCAAATATACTGATGAAACTATCGAGAATGACTATGGCATGCATACCTGTATCATCAACTTCGAAGGTACGGATTCTTTCCATCATGGCCGCATTAATTTTTTCTACGTCCCCGTACTTTTTAAATAAGGGATTAAAATCGATGGCCTCTTCAGGTTTTTTTAAATAATTTTTAAGTAGCCAAAAAGACATGGATCGAATAATCGTCTCATTAGCATCGGCATAAGGAAGATGAAACATGGCCATTGGCCTAAGAAATTTCATATGGGGACACTCACTGGAGGCCATTGCTAGACCTACAAGAGAATGAAGCCCTCTTGTCAAAACTCCCTTATAAGAATAAGTCCTTTGATTAGTCTCCACTTCTATAGTTACTTCAGAGCTCGTTTTAATTTCCTTAAAGGTATTTATCACAGATGCCAAGTTCATAGCTGCTGGGCAATGCTTAACCTCTTCGTTACTTAACGGACAATGTTCACATTTGTTATTATCTAGCTCTGTAAAGCTTTTAAAAAGCTCAAGTTCTTCAGGATCATCTACTCTACTGTGGCCATCTTCATAAATTACGACTTCATGAGAAATAGGTTCTTTTTGTCCTTCCAAATAAAAGCGATACTTAAAAGTATTAAAGACTTTGTTTCTATCTTTACTCATCGACGGTTTATCGGATACTTGAGAATAAAGATAAAGCTTTTATTTTCTCATTATTTTGCCTTCAACTATTGTTGGTAAAATAAACAAATCAAACAAAAGCCCCATAATAAGAGTAAAGCTTAAAGCTAAACTAAAATGCTTTATGGGTAGAAAAGATTCAATCCCTAAAATTCCAATAGAAATAGCTAATATTAAACTACTTGCTATTATGGGAATTAGAGTTGTTCGATAATAAGTTCTAAAACTTTTGCCTTCCTTAAGAACAAAAATATAATGAAAAGTACTATCGACAATAAGCCCTAAGGAGATACTAAAGGTCATCACAGAGGCAATATTAAATGTAAAATCAAAAAGGTAAATAAAAATAAATGTAGTTGATACAGGAAGCGAATTAACCAAAAGAAAAACAATAAATACTTTTAATTCTCTAAATAAAAGAAGTGATAAAAAGGAAATTATTAAAAGGGTATATAAAAAGCTCTTGGCCAATACTGAGATAAGATGACCATGTGTTCTCATTAAATTATGATAAAGCCCATTAAAAGTATAATCATATTCATTTCCAATAATTTCTTTTAATTTTTCAAGTTTTTTTTCATAACTTTTCGCTTCCAAAGGCCGGCCAAATAAAGTTATTCGATAAGTTTCTTCAAGAGGGTAAGACTGGTTAATTTGAGGTGGAAGCTGAGATCGAAGCGTAAAATAGCTTATGGGTAAATCAGGTAAATCATCTTGATCTGAATAAAGGTGATTGGCCTCTTTCACAAACGTGTTTAGAGAAAAAATAGTAAATTCAGGAAATGCATTTTTTATTACAGCTTCTTTTTTTGCAATTTCTTTTATGTCTTTGAACTGAAATCCATTTCTTTTCTTAATTAAAATTTCATATAGCGGTAACCCTAGAACTGATTTTCCAATTTTTAATATATCTGTCCGCCCTTGAGATTCTGACGGTAAAAAATCAACCGCATTAGTCAAAACCTTAATACGTGGGAACACAGCTATAGAAGTTAGAACAATCACAAAGCACAATAATGTAATATGCTTTAATTTAAGAGAGTATTTTAGTAATTTGGGTTCAAATCCCCAAATTTTTATATCCTTTGGATAAGAACTTGAAAAAAGTGTAAAGAAAACAATAAGAAACAAGCTCGATACAAGTATACTTATAACACATGCTATAGCGAACTGCTGTATGACAACAATAGGACTTAAATATAATGACCCAAATCCAATGACCGTTGTAATGATCATCATGGACACTGGTCTGCCTTTTTCCTCAAAGGTTTTTCTCATATTCATTGACTCTCTAAAACTAAAGTAGAGATGGAAAATCAAAGAAACTCCTATAACAAATATGAGTATGGGAACAATGGAGGTTATGAGATTTAAGCTCCCATAAAGATTTTGAATAAGAAAAAGTGAAAGTTGAAAAGATGTTAATGATGGCAAAAATAAAAGAGCAGAAAGCATCAAGTTTCTTGTAAAAATAAGGATAAGGATAAATGTTACTAGAAAGACGAGTGGAAAAACTTGGTTTTTTATTCTCTCTGAATATTGATCTAATAAAAAATTTATATATGGAAGCCCCGAGAAGCTAAGTTCTGGATGACGTTTGGTAATATCCTTAATAAAGGTATCTTGCCTCGTTTTAGAGTTCCAAGTTGCTAAAAGTGATATCGCATCATCTTGCCATAGCATTAACTGAAGTTTATTTTTATTTTTGATCCAAAAATCATATGTAGGCCCAAAACCTGAGTCTTTTATCTTTTTAAAATAGAGCTTATTAAAGTCAAGAAACTCAATATCGGGATAGGACTTTTGATAAAAGGTTGTCACTTTTTTCAGGTAACTATAGTTTTTCTCAGTAGCTTCTTTTTTAAGAGAAATAATGAAAAGACTCTTTTCCTTTATAAGGGCCTGAAAACTTTCGTAATCTTGGATATTTTTTGCGCCTAAAAATAGCTTATCCTCATTGATCTGTTTTAGATCTTTAGTCAGATACCCTAAAAGTACACTGGCCATAAGACATGAAAAAAACGCCAAATAACGCATAATGCTATCTTACTCCCTTTAAACTCCCGTCCTATAGTGCTATACATTTTGACAAAATAATACCTATTAATGGAGGAGGACTTTTTGACATCTGTTAACTCTTTATCTCAAAAAGCACTTTTAATAATTCTTGATGGGTTCGGCATTAACCCCAATACCAACAAAAATGCCATACGAGATGCTAAGAAACCAAATCTAGATAGTCTATTTAACGATTATCCTTATACAACGATTTCAGCCTGTGGAACGGCCGTCGGTCTACCAGATGGCGTTATGGGAAACTCGGAAGTTGGTCACTTAAACCTTGGGGCAGGTAAACCAGTTCGACAAGACCTCATTAGAATAAATGAGGCCATAGAAAATAATTCATTAAAAAATATGGGCCAACTCCAAAAACTAATAAGTTTTGCTCAAAACCATACTAAGCGAATTCATATGATGGGCCTGCTTTCCGATGGAGCTGTTCATTCCCATATTGATCATATTAAGGCCTTGATAGATATTTTTTCTGAACATAAGGATTTAAAACTTTTCTTTCATGCCCTCATGGATGGAAGAGACACACCTGTTGATCATGGTATTAAATACCTTCAAGAGCTTGGCCCTTTTAAAGATAAGTTTCAATTCGCTTCCATGCAGGGTCGCTCCATTGGAATGGATCGTGATAGGAGATGGGAAAAAATAGAACATTGTTATAAAACCATTACTGGTCAAGGAGACGTTACCAACCTATCGCCACAGGAATACCTTAAAGGGCAATACGAATCAAATATTTATGATGAATTCATTACACCAGTGTTATTTGATAAAGAATTTGCTATTCAACCAGGTGATGCTTTTTTCTTTATCAATTTTAGACCTGATCGGGCCATTCAAATTAGTCTTTGCTTAAATGATCCTCATTTCTCCGAATTCGAAGTTCCTATTAGACCAGAGTTCTACCTATGTATGACTCCTTATATCGATGATGAAGTAAAACTTCCTATCTTATTCGATAAAGAAAGAATTAAAGGTGGTTTATCAGAATACCTCGCAGAACAAGGAATCCATCAATTTAAAATCGCTGAAACCGAAAAATATGCTCATGTTACTTATTTCTTTAATGGTGGTGAAAAGAAACCATTCAAGGGTGAAACTCAAGTACTTGTTCCCTCGCCTAGAGAAGTAGCAACCTATGATCTCAAACCTGAAATGAGTGCTCACGAGGTAACAAAAAAACTCATGGAGGCCCTAGACGATGATGAATACAGACTTTATGTAGTCAATTATGCCAATAGCGACATGGTAGGCCATACGGGCAATTATGAAGCGGCAAAAAAATGTATAGAAGTCCTAGATGAATGTGTAGGAGAGCTCATTAAAAAATGTGACGAAAACTCTATATCTTTTCTTCTAACAGCTGACCATGGCAATAGTGACCAAATGGTTCATCCTGATGGTTCTCCCCACACGGCCCATACCAAGGCCAAAGTTCCATGTTGTCTTTTTCATCCCAAACTTAAAGGAGTTAAGTTAAAATCAATAGAAGGGGGAGCTCTTAAGGATGTAGCACCTACTCTTTTGAGTATGATGGGAGTACCTATTCCTCCTCAATTTGAAGGTATTCCAATTTTTCAAGAGGAATAAAAATGGGAATGAAAAATATTGCGGTTCTTTGTAGTGGTGGTGACTCTCCAGGTATGAATGCTGCCATAAGGGCCGTCGTTCGAACCGGCCATGGACATGGCCTAAAAGTTTATGGCATTCATAAAGGTTTTGATGGACTTATACACTCTAAGTTTAAGGAAATGGACCTTTCATCAGTGGGTAATATTATTCAAAGAGGTGGAACTATTCTAGGTAGTTCTCGATGCCCTGAATTTCATGAAAAAGAAACAAGAAAAACTGCCGCCCAAATCCTAAAGGCCAAAAAAATAAATGGTCTTGTTATTATTGGTGGCAATGGTTCTTTTAACGGAGCTATGGCCTTATGGAAAGAGCATAAAATTCCTGTAATTGGAATTCCTGGAACTATAGATAATGATGTGTCAGGCACTGACTATACGATTGGCTTTGATACAGCATCTCAAACAGCTGTAGAGGCCGTTGATAAAATTAGGGATACGGCCTTAAGTCATGAACGAACTTTTCTCGTAGAAGTCATGGGAAGAAAAAGTGCATCTCTGGCCTTAAATGTGGCCATCTGTTCTGGGGCGGAAAACGTTGTTGTTTCCAGTCAGTATGACCTTGAACAAATTGTAAAAAGAAACAAGCTCGGGAGAAAAAGAGGAAAAAAGTCTTCTATCATTATTGTTGCAGAAAGTGATACTCCGGGTCTAAGTTATAAAATCCAAGAAGAACTTTTACTTAGTCATGATATAAAGGCAGGTGTTTGTATTTTAGGTCATATTCAAAGAGGAGGAACTCCCACTGTCTATGATAGGGTCGTAGCAACTAAGATGGGACATTTAGCAGTTGAAAGTCTTATCGAGGCAAACTTCCCTGTCGTTACTGTTCTTAAAAATGGAAAAGTTACTCTTAGTCCTCTTGAGAAGTGTCTCAAAAACCGTAAAGCCTCTTTAAAAGAGAAGCTAGATTTGATCCAGGCCCTCAGTATCTAAGTAATAACAATTTAGAGATTCATGATCTTTTTCTGAGACTCCTGCAAAAGAGAGGACAAGCTCATTAGCATAAAATTCTTTTAAACTTTGACAGCTTTTGAGTTTATTACGGCATAGACCTTTATATTTTCCAACACAGTCTAATGAAAGTGATGCCGTTTTTCCTCCCTGACATATAACTTTTTGATCTTTATTAATAGCTCTAAGAAAAGGTAGAGAAATCGTTTTAAGTTTTTTAGAACAAAATTCTCTAGTATCTATATTCTCGCCCATACAATTGAGTTTATAAGAATCTGTTGCCGTTATTAAAAGAGGTTCTTTTTTAAAGCTTAGACAAACTTCTTTAAAGGAATACTCAAATAGTCTTGAGGAAGTGACATCAAACTTTTTTATTTTCGACAAAGCATCAAGAGACGCTAAAAGAGAAATAACTATAAGTATATTTCTTTTTGATTTATTCATAATTTGACTAAAAAATTTTAGGGTTTTCCAAAATATTAACTCTTTTCTCTTAAATATAACTTAGTGTTAATATTTTGGAAATTTTTTACTAGAAGCTTTTATGATACTTCATGCTTAAGGTTCTATTAGATGAGCTGCTCATCAGCATTTCTCTATCTGATTGTGAAGAGCTTAAGCTTGCAATAACCTGAGGAAGAATATTTTTACTTAAGGTTGTGATATATTGTCCCTCTAATGGGTAATAATCTGTATGATAAGTTAACCCTAGGTCCTCAACTCTTTTATTTAAAACGACTTTAAGTTCTCCGTCTTTATTAAATTCACTTCGTGTTTGAATATAAGGGTTTTCGATTATTAATGATCCCTTCCCTTCAAGTATTCGACCTTTAAATCTCAATTTAACTTTATCTGAGAATTTCAAAGTTGCTGAAGGGCTTAAGGCCTTTTGTACTTGTCCGATTCTATGGAATGTTGTGCCCTCTTCGGCCCTTTTAATTTCTCCTGAAATTCTTTTATCTAAATATTTTAATATCATTTTGGAAAGGTAGCTCTTTTTACCTTCTGTTGACTCAACACTATAATTAGCAAAACCATTTAGGTTCCAACTTTTTACGTATTCTTCGTTCTTTTTCCAGCCCTTAAACTGATTTTTCATTTGTTTAAGAATGCCTCTGTCATCTTCCAAAGTGAGATAGAAATATAGGTCTTTAGGACGTAAAAGGCTTTCCTGCAGATCTTCTCTTACGACAAAATTGGCCAATTCTCTTTTATTATTTCCAAGATGCTTGAAGGCCAATTCTTTGGCCTGCAGTGATTGAACGATCACAAAAGACATAAATAATGTGGACCATAGCTTTTTCATAAAAATACCCCTTTTAGTGGCAAGACCATCTTAAGGGGCTATGTCGCTAGGCACAATTTTTATGTAATAATTACAGGGTAAAAAAAGCCTTTAATTTCAATAGGTTACTAGATATCTACAATGTCCCTCGTCTCTTCAACCAAACTATTGATCAGGGCCTTGGTCTCTTTATCAACTTTTAAGCTCTTAGATTTCGTCTGAAGGGCCTTAAGAAAAGCATTAGCTGAAAGGCCTTTAGGAAGACTGGCCGACTTGCGTTTGCTTGCCTTAATAACTCCCCCCTCTTTAATAAGCTTTTTAAGCTCACTTCTTTTTACCACTTTTCCTTCAACAATCAGCTTTTGAAGCTTAGTTCTAAGGGCACCCTTGGCAAGAGCATCAAATTCTAAAAGAACATATTTTTCAGTATTATGTACTTTGGCCGCCTCTTTTATTTTTTTAGGGAGCTTAGCAATCAATAAACTTCTATGAACCTCTGATTTAGAAATCCCCAAGGCCTTAACAATTGTACGTTCCGAGGCCTTTGTCGCTATCTGATAGTTTAAGATACCATCGGCCTTATCAATCCAATGTAATTCCTCTCGAGAAGAGTTCTCTGAAAACTGAATGGCCATTAACTCCTCTGGAGTTTTATTTTCAAGAACAAAGCAGGAAGCTTTCTTTTTCTTGATTAGAGTCATGGCCCTAAATCTTCTTTCACCACAAATGAGCGTGTATTTTGATCCTTGCCTATGAACAACCAAAGGTTGAATAAGACCATTGGCCTCAATATTGTCAGCAAGCTCCTTAATCGACTTATCATTAAACTTCGTTCGAACTTGCTCCTTTACAGTAATCTGTTTAAGTTCAACGTCATTTAATTTTGCTCCCTGAAGAAGCTTTTCATCTGACTTTTTCAAAACTGATACATCGACACGATCAAGATAGTCTAAAGTTTTTCTTTGTTTTTTTGAAACTCTAGGTGCAAATTTTTTTGTCATAATATCCTCACTTCCCTGTGAAAATTAAAACTAATTTTTAAAGTCCCAAGTAATCCCACAACTCTTGATAATCCTTATTAGCATTAGATTTTTTACCTAACAAAAACACGGGCTTTTTTGTAGATATTGACTCTTGCATAAGAACCAAGTTTCTCACTTTAGGAGTGATATTGAAGGATTGAGACAATTCTTCTAGACGCTGTTTTTCAATTTTTCTTCTCGAATTAATCATAGAAGGAATGACAATAAATTCTAAATTAGAATTTTCTGTCTCTTTAATAATTTCAAATGTATCCATTAGCTCTTCAAGCCCATCAATTGAATAGTCTTGGGCCTGGGTAGGAATTAATATTTTATCTGATGCCACTAGTGCCATAATAAGCTCATCCCCAAGCATAGGAGGCGTATCAATAACGACATAATCAAACTGATCCTTGATTTCCTCTAGCCTCATTCTTAAGAGCCTTTCTTTACGGCCAGCATTTTTTCGAATTTCACCTTCGCTTAAAATAAGTAATTTAGATAAGTTGGCCAAATGCCTTGAAGAAGGAATAATTTTTAAGTTTTCATGAAACTTACCTTCTCCGTCAGTCTCAACAACTACATCTTCAATGGAGACATCACCTATGAGCCACTCAGGGATAAGGGTTCTTTGAATCTGTACTCCTAAGGTAGAGCTTAGATTACCTTGAGAATCTAAATCTATAGCGAGTACCTTATGTCCTTTGTTGGCCAGATGGCAGACCAATTGAAAGCATTGCATTGTTTTACCAACACCACCTTTGTTGTTGGCAATAGTGATTATTTCCATTGATGACTCCTTCCTTAGATTCAATGTTATCCATAAGAATTTTATCCTTAGGGAATTCACTCCGTCAAAATCACTTATTTATATACGCCGCTTCATATGGATTTACTCCGATAGCTGTGTTAGAAACATTGGTAAAATTCATATTTCAACAGGATGCGCAAATGATCAAAGAGATAAATGTAGACCAGCTTATGGCCAAAATAACTGAAAAGGAAAAATTCCACCTTATAGATGTTAGAGAACAAGATGAATGGAATGAGTCCCATATTGAAGGAGCTTCACTCATCCCTAAAAGTACCCTTCCCGCAGGCCTGAATCAATTTCCTTCCGATTTGGATGCAACAATAATTCTTCAATGCAGAAGTGGAAAAAGAAGTCTCGATGTAGGACTCATGTTACTTAATGAAGGATATACAGACCTATATAACCTCGAAGGTGGAATTCTAGCATGGAAGGAAAAAGGTTATCCTATAACACAAGGGTAAGTGGCCATGCTTAATCTCTTTGATGAAAACACCTTTGACTCCCATCTTCCTCAAATTTCTGAGCAGGATTGTACAGATCAACAAGTCCTCGATCAAATCTGGGAATTAAAAAAAGAACTTCAGGATAAAGTTATTCTCTTAGGGCATCATTACCAAAGTGACGACATTATTCAGTACGCTGATATAACTGGGGATTCATTAAAACTAAGCCAAAAAGCGGCCCAACTTAATAACCCCTACACTGTATTTTGCGGTGTGCATTTTATGGCAGAAACAGCAGATATTCTTACCAGAGATGATCAAGACATAATTTTACCTGATAGAAATGCTGGTTGCTCAATGGCCGATATGGCAAATGATGATGAGGTTCATAAAGCTTATGATTATCTTACGTCATGCACCAAGGAAAAAATAATACCAATAACTTATATAAACTGCTCAGCAAAACTTAAATCCTTTGTGGGCAAACATGATGGAACAATTTGTACATCCTCTAATGCCCAAAAAATTATCAAATGGGCATTTGAGCAAGGTCAAAAACTTCTATTTTTCCCTGATCAACACCTCGGTAGAAACACTTGCTATGATTTGGGGATTAAGCTCGATGAAATGGTTGTGTATAACCCTCATCAAGTCAACGGAGGCTTAACCCCTGAGCAAATTCAAAAGGCCAAAGTGATATTATGGTACGGGTTTTGCTCTGTTCACCAAGGGTTCACCAAAGAACATATTATTAATATTAAAAAAGAGTCTCCCGATACTATTGTTATCGTTCACCCCGAATGTAGTTTTGACGTTGTCCAACATGCTGATGACTCTGGTTCTACTGCTTATATAATCGACCAAGTTGAAAAAGCTGCACCAGGTACACAATTCGCGGTGGGTACAGAAATAAATCTTGTTAATCGACTCGCCCAAAAATACACTAATAAAACAATTAAATCGCTGTCTCCCTATCAATGTCTTTGTACAACGATGTATAGAGTGAGGCCAAGATGGTTATTAGCAAGCCTCAATGCCATTAAAGAAGGTCGAGCTTTTAACATTATCAAAGTTGCAGAGGAAGATAAGCACTATGCTAGAATGGCACTCAATAGAATGCTGGAGATATAGAAATGGATAATATGGATACTTTTATGGAAGAAAACCAAAAGCCTATTTATGCCGATTATAACGGTAGCGGGCCTTTATCAAATGAAGTAAGGGATTACATAAGACTAAGACTTGATGGTGACCACTTCGCTAACCCTAATGCTATTCACAAAATGGGACAAAAAGTTCTTATGGCCATGGAAAATGCTCGTGCTGTTTGTGCTCGTTATTTAGGCGCCATCCCAAAGCAAATTATTTTTAACTCAGGATCAACTGAGGGAATTAACTCTGTTTTCTATTCCGTTTGTTCTCAAACGAATCCTCAAGAAAGACCAATCATTATAACTTCGGATATAGAACACTCTGCTATTTATAATGTAGCCTCACGTTATGAAAAAGATGGATTTGAAACTAAAGTTATCAAAACTCTACCTAATGGCCAAATTGACCTTGAAGACCTAAGTCAGTTACTTACTAAGTATGAAGGAAAAATTGCTCTTCTTACAGTAATGGCAGCTAATAATGAGACAGGTGTTATTCAGCCTCTGTCTGAAATAGCTGATCTAATCAAAGGAAAGAATATACCTTTCTTTTCTGATACAACACAATTTCTAGGAAAGTCTGAATTTAATTTTAAAGATAGCGCTCTTGATTTCGCTGTTCTTTCTGGCCATAAAATTGGGGCCATGACTGGAGCAGGTGCTCTTATCGTCAAAGACCCTTCCACCTTTAAGCCTTTTATTTTAGGTGGAGGTCAAGAGAAAGGTCATCGTGGTGGTACTCAAAATTATCTTGGCTACGAGACGATAGCCGTTGCTCTTGAAGATTGTGTTAAATCAAGAGATGCATACAATGATCTCTCAAACAAAAGGGATGAGTTTGAAAAGAAAATTCAAAAAGACTTCCCTGATACTATAATTTTTGGACAAGATGCCCCTCGTTTACCTGGAACAACATATATTTCCTACCCAGGTATTCATGGCCAGGCCATTCAGATAGAACTAGAGTCACAAAACATATTTGTAACGACAAGCTCAGCATGCTCTGACAATAGCCCTGTCACTAGTCGAGTCTTGAGATCTATGGGAGTTGATGATTCAGCTGGTAGAGGGGTTGTTAGAATAAGCATCTGTGCTCACTCAACAAAAGACTGTTATCAGCATATTTATAAGGCCCTAAAAAAAGCATACGGAAAGCTTTCAAAAATTGAAAACTTTTAGTTTACTCCTTTTACTTTTTGTTCTGTCTTGTAAACGTGATCAATTACAAAAGCAGGTTTACTCTCATCCTGAGTGGAAAGAGAATTCACATCCCTTAAGCTTTAGTTTGGCCGTTACATCCAGCTTTAAAGGGAAAGTTCATGGACAATTAGATAGATATAAAGATGCTGAGATTATTAATAACAAGTTAGTCCATCACAACCTCCATACTGGCGGAAGCCATGTAATGAAAAGCTATATCAATATTTACAAAAAAAAATATGGTGAGGGACTTATCCTTATTGATGTAGGTGAAATTTTTCAATCTTCAACAAGTTTTAATGAAAATGAAAAAACCTTAAGACACTATGAAGACCTTAAATATGATGCCATTGGATTTACCAAAAAAGATTTTCTTGCGCTTAATTACTTAACTAGTAGTTCCACCAAAGTCCCTAAGTTCAACTTAAATTTCTTAAATGAAAACATCATAGATCTTCAACTTGGCACCCGAATTGATCGGCCCTATCTCTCTCCTTATAAAATCATTGAAAAAAAAGGTATAAAATTTGGTTTAATTTTTCTAGAAACCTTTAAAGGACCCGATACAACCATTAACGGTATTTATGTCCAAGACCCTATTATTAGCTTATTGCATCTTAAAAATGAATTTAGAAAGAAAAAAGTCGATTTTTCAATCATTGTTATTAACACCCCTTCAAGATGCTATGCTGATTATAAAAGAAAACCTAAAGCTTTAAATACATCTGGCACAGATATAAACTGCCCTCCTAAAGACCCATTAAAAGAGTTTATTTCACGAATGCCTCCTTTTTTTGGGGATATCATTATTTCTCCTTCTTCTCATGCTAGTAATGGCCATATTAAATCTAAGGCCGTTTTACTCATTCCAAAAGATGGACAGTTCATGGGAAGGGCCAAAATTATCTATGATGATGAAACTAAAAAGCTTAACACTCAGTTGAGTTCTCTTCTTCCGCCTCTAAAACTATGCCATCATTTTTTTGCGGCCACCGAAGATTGTTATATACCTCCTCAAGAAAGAGAGGAGTTTAAAAACAGGATGAGGGCCCTAGCGAAAAAAGGTTTTCAAAAGGTTCCAGCAAAGTTTTTAGGACAAGAAGTTCAAACTAATAACAAATAACATTTTTATCTTTATCACAAATTGTTACTAACCCTTTTTGGCAAAGACCAATATCAGTTTTTTGAAAACAGCCTGTTCTAAAAAACTCATTCCCTGCAAACATATGCCTAATACAGGCAGGGTAGTTTTTAAGACCACATTGATCTTTTCCACAATATTTATCCTGAAAGGTAGGGCACTTTGATCTTAGAACTGTATAGGTAGAAGTTGGGCAAAGATGGCAATTATCTTGGCCTACTATCTGACAATCATCATTAACTTGTCTGCAACGCCAACTAGACTCATCCCATTGAGGTTTATCCATTAAAGGTAAAGATGTCACCTCTCTGGACGATTCCCAAGAATAACTTTTTGAACGGTTGTAAAGCTTAAATAATAACTCTCCCTTATCATAACTTACCTTTACCTCATCTGGGCCAAGATTAATTTTAAGATTTCTTATATTCTCTAGAACCCATCCTTTACCTCTATTATCAATACAATTTCCACCCGTTTCAATAAAGTTAAGTTCTCCCTTAATCTTATCTTTATAAGGCACTCGATATATTAGACATAACTTCTTTTCTTTGCTTTTTGAGTTATAAAATTCAATAAGGTTCTTCCAGGCCCCAAATGGTCTATCAATAACGTTATTGATATCTTTTGCAATAACCTTATGAGAATCAGAAAAGGCCAAAAAATAACGTACTTGTTCTGCCGTCTGAGCATAAAGATTAAACGTAAATAATAGCGACAAAAACCATCTAATCATATCTAAAACACCTAAAGGCCACTGGTAAATTCTTATCAACATCTAAAAAATCAAAATTTTTCTTTCGATGCCCTAATCCATCCCAAAAAAACCTTAATCCTGAACTATGGAAAGCAGAATAGCGACTAAATAAAGAGCTTGATACAAATAAGTTTTTATTGGGTTCGATAGGATTTCTCATAAATTCCATTTCTCCACCCAAAATTTGAAAAACACCACTCCAAGATACAGAGTTTTTTAAATAATCAGTATAGAGAAAGTCCTTCTTACATTCTTTTACATAAGCTTGTGCACAACTATTTTTATCAATGGGTAAATTCAATTTAGGGTTTAAGAAAGTATTTTTATATTTAACGGTCCATGGATTAGGGGATCTAAATACAGGAGTTTTATCTGGTTTATCTAAATCAATGGGGTGAAATGATAGGGCATCAAAAATAAGAGCGTTCATAATCTGCTTTCCATGATCTAAGCAATACTTAACCATCTCATCTTTTAGAAGAAAGGTCGCCGGTAAGTGCCATTTCGAAGTGTCCTCTCTTAAAGAATCAGGAACTCTAGACTCATCCCAAATGTATACATCATGAATATTGACTTGATATTTATCAACATAAATATCTCTATCAAAGTTATTCCATTCAATATCATCACCTACTTTGGGATAACTTCCATAACCGTACCATCTTTGCGGAAGCTTAACTTCATGACAATTATTCTTAAGTAAAAGCTTTTTAGTTTTAGCATTGAAATTAACATCAATCGTCACATCACCATTTTTTAAAACTTCAACACTATCTATTTTTATTAAATTAAAACTTGTTTCTTTTATGAAGCATTGAAGAAAAAACTTATTACATTTAAGATAAGTATTACCAACCTCTTTTAGCTGTGGGATTGCTGGGCAACTGTATCGTCCAGAGAGATACTGTCCAAGATAATCTCCATCCCTCCATACTCGAATAACTTTTTTGGTTTCCTCCATATACTCACTAATACTCGCCTTTTCCTGATTGTTCCTGTCGGAGATTTTCAACCAAACCATCAGAGCGATAATTATAGCTCCAAGAATGTATAACCTTTTAATAAATCAACCTCTCTTCTTAGACTGACATTAAATTAAACCAAAGATATAATACACATGGAAGACTAATTAAATAAGGGACAAAGCATGGAATGGATAGAACAAGCAAATAAAGATAGTGAATCTAATACTGAGGTTATGTCTTTTATCGAATTCATGAATCATTTTGAAAATAACCCTCTCCAGTACTGTCGACCAACAAGTAAATATATCCTAGATATGCTCAATTATTTTGGACATGATGAAAAAAATGAAAAATTCAATCTATTCACAAAAGAAGACTTAGATTGCCCAGCTGTCTATGGACAAGATCGTCCAGAAAAAGGAATTGTGGGAAACCTTAAAAACTTTATAGAGGAAGGATTTAATAATAAATTTATTTTATTAGTTGGGCCTAACGGGTCTGCAAAATCTAGTATTGTAAAAAAAATAATGAAAGGAGCAGAGATTTATTCAGAGACAGAACAAGGGGCCCTTCATACTTTTTCCTGGATATTTCCCATCGACACTTTTGTTAAGGGCTCTGTTGGATTAACCTCTGAAATGATCAAATCTGACCTTGAAACTTATGCTCACCTTCAAGATAAAGAAATTAACGCTATTTTAAACTCAGAATTAAAAGATCACCCTCTTCTTCTCATACCTAAAAAGTATAGAGAGAATTTATTAAGAGAGGCATTTGCAGATTCTCCGGATTATCTTAATTTCTTAGAACGCTCTTACTTTTTTAAAGGAGCTCTATCAAAAAGAAATCAAATGATTTACGAGGCCCTTCTTAAAAACTATAAAGGCAATCACTCTGAAGTACTAAAACATATTCGAGTCGAGCGATTTAATATTAGTCGTAGATATTCGGCTGGTGCCGTCACAATTGAGCCTCAAATTCATGTTGATGCTCAAATGCAACAAATTACGATGGATAAAAGACTCGCTTCACTTCCGCCTAGTCTCCAATCACTCAACCTTTTTTCTTTAAGAGGAGAGGTTATTATGGCAAACAGAGGTGTTTTAGAATATTCAGATCTTTTAAAAAGGCCATTAGATACTTTTAAATACCTTTTAATGACGATGGAAAGTTCTAATATAAATCTAGGAGGAATTCTTACTGACCTAGATGTCTTCTTTATCGGAACATCGAATGAAATACATTTGGCCGGTTTTAAACAACACCCTGACTTCAATTCATTTAAAGGTCGGTTTAACTTTATCCGTGTTCCTTATCTTTTAAATTATATTGATGAAGAAAAAATCTATACTAAGCAAATCAACGGCCTTAAAGATGTTTCTCATTTCGAGCCACATGCTCTGGCTTCTTTATGTCTTTTCTCCGTGATGACAAGGCTGCGGGCCTGTCAAAGTAAAAATTATGAGGATAAGAAACTCTCAGCTATTATTTCAAATCTAAACCCCTTAGAGAAATCTCTTCTTCTTGCTGAGGATATACTTCCTGAAAGACTGGATACTGAATCTAAACAGGCCTTAAGAAATGGCAAGAATCAAATTATTGCTGAGTTTGAGAATGAAAATCTCTATGAAGGAAAATTTGGTATTTCGCCGAGAGATATTAAAAATATTATTTACCAAGTTAGCTATGAAAATCATAACATTACCTTTATTGAAATTTTTGATTTTTTAGAAAAGCTTATTTTAAAGAAAAATGATTTTGATTTTCTTAATATGACACCTCAAGGGGATTATCATAATCCTATTCGATTTATTAATTTAATTAAAAATCATTTTATTAATATTTTCGACTCAGAGTTAAGAGAATGTTTGGGGCTAGTTGATGAGCGCTCTTACGAAACTTATATTAAAAAGTACATCACCAATATAAATGCCCTAATTAAAGGGGAAAAAGTTAAAAACGCTATCACCGAAAAATATGAGGAACCTGATCAATATTTTATAAAAGAGTTTGAAACAAGCATAAACTTAAAAGAAGATTCCACAAAATTCCGTTCTCACCTCATTTCTAAACTAGGTGCTTTTGCCCTAGATAACCCAGGACAACAACTTACATATACTAATGTCTTCCCTGAACTTGTGAAATCTCTTCAAGAAAGCTTTAGAAATGAGCAAAAAAAACTTATCCAAAGTATTTCCAAGAACTTAGTGTTCTTTCAAGCGGAGACTGAGCGTGATGAGTCTATAGTAACACCTATGTCAGATAAAGACCGAGAGGCCATCCAATCCATTTTGACGAATCTAACCAATAAATACCAATATTCTAAACAAGGGGCCCTTGCCATTTTGCAGCATTTGATTAAAGAAAGATACTGATGCCCATACTAAAAAAGACTTTCACACAGCAGCGCTATGACGTCGTCCTAGAGGTCGATGAAAAATACGACGGTATTCGTCTAGATCAATTCCTTTTACATTATTATGAAACCTTTTCCAGACAGTTACTTAAGAAAAAAATTGAAATGGGAGAAGTCAAAATTTTAGGAAGACCATTCCCGCACAGGCCTAGCACCAAAGTTCACCATCAAGAAATCATAGAATTAGTTATCCCTAAGACAACTCACGAAGATGAATACTGGGATGGTAAGCAAGTTGAGCTTGAAACAGATCCTCCCATTGTTTATCAAGATGATGATTTAGTTGTTATTTCTAAGCCTCCTTTTATGTGTACTCATCCAACAGGTCGTCATATCTTTAATTGCGCTACTATCATTTTGGAATCTAAAACAGGCGTCAAAGTTCATAGTATGCACAGAATTGATCGAGAAACGAGCGGCATTCTCCTTTTAGGCAAAAACTCTGAAACTGCCAAAATTGTTCGAGAATATTTTGATAGTGATCAAGTAAAAAAGGCCTATTTTTTTATATCTAAAATTGACCATGGCCTTTATAAAGGGCAAACAGAGTTTAAGGTTAATACGAGACTTGGCCCAAAAGAACAAGGTATGAGAGCAGTTGTCATCCGCTCTTACCCCTTTGATTCTCTGGAAGGTAAAACGGCCCTCACCCACTTTAAAA
>JAURDE010000252.1 GCA_030828105.1 Bdellovibrionota bacterium
TAGAACTTTCTTATTTTTATATGCACTAGAAACTTTGTTTCCCAGCACTTCTGACTGTCCAAGATCATAAGCAGCACCCCAACCACCTGCAAAAAAGATAATGTCATAATCATTAAAATCTACATCATCTATTTTTAAAGAATTCTTCACTTTTTCTTTAAAAGCTTCATCTTCTAAATAGCGATCATCATAATCTGTTCTTATAAACCAATTCAGAGAAAAGCTTTCAATGGGAATTTCTCCTCCCTTAATAGAGGCAACATCCACTTTCATAGCTGAATCAGAAAAGACATAATAAGGCTCAGTCAGTTCAGCTGCATAGACACCTGTCTTATCTCCCACTTCAATAACCTCTCCCGTCTCTTTATCAATAATATCAAGAGTCTTTTGCGAAGTGGTCACAACAAGTGCTCTATAACCTTTGCCCACCTCAGACTTTGGAACCTCAAAGGACGACTTCCAAGGCGCCAAAGACGAACAACTAATAAAAAGAAATAGGGGAGCTAATAATTTAAATAATTTCATACGTAATCCTTTGGCACATATAGTCTAATCGAGCAAAAGCAATAAAGCTTATAAATAATTTAAATTATTAATATATGACCTCATCGTGAACCTCACCAGTTCTTCCACACCCTAGCTTCTCTTTCTAAATTATTTTTATCTTTTAAAATAGAATAAATCCCTAATTATAATGTAATTACAATAACTTACATAAATATTCGCTTTTTTTACTACATAAAAAAAAGTAAATATGGTAAGTTATGACAATGACTAGTAACAGACAAATTGACCAAATAGGGGAAAAACTTAGAGAAGGAAACAAGCTCACGAAGGATGAGTATCAAAATTTAATCCAATGGAGAAACTCATTCTCTCCTACGATGGATTACTATCATAAGAAATTAAAAGAAATCATTCATGAAGATAGTCGAATCGCTGTAGCCAAAAGAATCAAAAGAATCGAATCCATTAAAATTAAATTAGAAAGATTTCGCACCATGAGACTTAGTACCTTGCAAGATATTGCTGGGTTGAGAGTTATATTAAAGGATAAAGAGAAATTGGAAAGAGCAGCGATTGCTATTAGAAATGCTGAAAATACTAATAAAATTAAAAGACTTGATGACTACCATGCTCGACCTAAAGAGGATGGGTATAGAGGGATTCATTTCGTTCTTCAATCTTCAAAATCAAGAACAATTGAAATTCAGCTGAGAACTGAATTAGAGCATATTTGGGCAACTGCTGTTGAGGTATACGGAACCCTTCAAAAAGTATCCTTTAAGACGGGAGAAGGTCATGAGGATTGGGGTGAATTTTTTAAGTACCTAAGCTCTTATTTAGCATTGCAAGAATTTTCCCCATGTCTAAAAGAACATGAAAAATTAAATGAGAAAAAAATTATTAAGAAGATTAAAAAATATATATTAAACCTCCATGTTATTGAAAGATTGAATGCAGTAGCAAATAATACCGAAACGATCATCAATAAAAGAGGAAAGGGTAGATCAGGTAAATATGCCCTTCTCGAGCTTGATTATAAGAGTAATATAACGTGTATTGAAATTTTTCCTAAAAAGGAAATAGATAAGGCCATAGAGGAATATACAAAAAAAGAACTTTCCTTCAAAGAAGGGGATGGAAGAAATATTGTTTTTGTAAATATAGAAAGTATAGAAAAGCTTCAAGTTGCCTATCCAAACTATTTTCTAGATACGAAAAAATTACTTAAAATATTGGCAACGATTGTATTGAAAAACTCCATCCACAATTAATGCTCTTTAACTGTAGCTTCCCATCCAAGATTTTCTTTGGCCTTACTGGCATTTTCTCAATCTAGCTATAATCTTGATCAATAAATTTAATTTTTAGTCATCTCTACCGATAGAGTCGCAAAAGGGGACTTATAATGAAATTAATAACTTTGGCTCTTTAACTCATGCCAACCTTAGCTTTCACCGCTGAAAAAGCCCAGGCGATGGGTAAACTAAACTGTAAAGTTCAAAGGACGTCA
>JAURDE010000226.1 GCA_030828105.1 Bdellovibrionota bacterium
AAATGGGGTGACCGACCGGGCTCGAACCGGCGACAACCAGAATCACAATCTGGCGCTCTACCAACTGAACTACGGTCACCACAATGAAATGCTTTTATAAGATTAAGGATATTATTCGTCAAACCTTTAAATGGTATTACGCGCTACATTATACCCAAGTCTTTATATTTGCAAGAAGAGCTTTTGGTAGCGCATACCTGAAGAACCTTTTGAGATAGGCTTCCTACATTTTCAACCTTGGAAAACTCAATTTGCTCCTCTTTACGCTTATCTATATAAAGAGGGAGGTTAAATACATGCCCAGGAGGGTAACCATTGAGCTTGCTATTTATAACTTGTAGACGAATTTGAGAGCCTCCCCTTGAAGCATACATATCACTTACTATTACGTAGACAGGAAGCGCGGTTCCCTTTTTATTAAGTATAAACTTGTCTCCTGTGCAAATGAGATCAGAGTCATGAGCGACTTTGTTTATATATTCAGACCTTAGCTTACTAACCTTAGAGCAAAATGCGACTTGCTTTGAGTATTCTTTAAGGCCAGTAGTAATTTGCTGTATTGTTAGTCCATAATCTGCTGGATTTATCTCAACAATGCGATGTAGCTTTATTCCTTCGAATTGGTAAGAAATAAGTCCATAAGCATTAAGGGATATAAAACATAATAATAAAAAAGTTTTCATCTATGACTCCTTTCTGCTCTATTTTAACAAAACTTGCAGGCAGTTAAAGAACTAATTTGATCAACTAATAAAGTTTAACTCTTACTTTTGACGACTTACTCCCTAAGTCAT
The DNA here is from genome assembly GCA_030828105.1 of Bdellovibrionota bacterium. Taxonomy (GTDB): domain Bacteria; phylum Bdellovibrionota; class Bacteriovoracia; order Bacteriovoracales; family Bacteriovoracaceae; genus JAURDE01. The sequence goes on from JAURDE010000226.1 coordinate 795, forward strand.
TATACTAAAAGAAGATTAAACCTTTGTTTGAGGATATTTTATGAAAAGATCAATAATTTTTATTTCTATGCTTATGGCACCCTTTTTAAATAGTTACGGCTACTGGGGAACAGGTGTCTCAACTTATCCAATGCTTATGGATAATAAATTCTTATCAACAGAATTTACCGGAGATTTTTCTACAAATGGTGGTCTTGGATTTCAAGGGAGATATACTCAAAAAATTAACCAATCAACTATTGTTGATGCTGGGTTGGGGTTTTCTGGAGGCGAAAGAACAGGACGAATTTTTGCTAGTATAGATTATGAAATTTTTCCTGATTACCAAAGACAACCAAGGATTTCAGCTAAGGCCTTCTTTGAAAACTCCGCTGAAGATGGGCAAAGAAAAAATATAATTGGTGTAATACCTGTGTTTAGTAAAGGCTTTAATTTTTGGGGTCAAGAGGCCTATCCTTATGCTTCAATTCCGATGGGCGTAAGTTTAGATAAAAATAATAAAAGTTATGATACCTTTCTTAAATTATCTCTAGGTATGTCCGGTAAAATTCCTTATGAGAGCTTAAAGCACCTTACGGCCTCAGTGGAAGGTACTCTTAACATAAAAGATAGTTATTCTGGCCTTTACATGGCCATTCATTTTCCTATTAATTAGGTCATACTATGAAGTACGTTCTGTCCGATTTTGATGGGACGCTTACCAACGAAAATATGATAGGACCTGAGTTTTTACAGGTCCTTTCTCTTTTACAAGAAAAAAAGATTAAAATAGTTATTGTAACTGGCCGTTCACTATCATGGGCCCATTTTTTACTCACCCATTATCCAATTCACGCAGTTATAGCAGAAGGGGGTGGGGTTATAGTTTTTGAAGATTTAAACTTAAGAGTCTTTAGCTCAGATGAGGACCTAACAAAATTAGATGATCTTAGTGAAGAACTTTTAAATAACTTTCCTGAAATTTCCTTATCAGCAGACTCCTTTGGTCGCTTGTGCGATAGGGCCATTGAATTAAGTCTATTAGAGGAGCTTAACCTTCTTGATGAGGTTAAAAAGTTTTTGAAGGGAAAATGTCATTTTAGCTACTCAAATGTTCACCTTAATTTCTGGCTAGGGGATATATCAAAGCAAAGGGCCTCTTTAGATTTTTGTCAAATGAATGATGTTTTACCCAAGGATACTATTTACTTTGGAGATGCTCCTAATGATCAAGGAATGTTTCGGGAGTTTCCCGAATCAGTAGGGGTGAGTAATATTTCAACTTACTTAGATCAACTTAAATTTAGGCCCAAATACATTTTAGAGGGAAAAGATAAAGAGGGAGCTAAAGGTGTTCTTTACTTTTTAAGAAACTCTTCTAAAGTTTGATAAAGCTCGTTTTCTTGACTCTCACTGAAATTGAGGTGGTTAACCAAATAATCTTTAAGATCTTTTGGTAGTGGTGCCATAAAATATTTACCGCCTTTATAAGGAAGAGATATACCGATGGAATGGAGGGCCTGGTGAGGTATTTCCATAAATTCATGGTCCTCATGAGTAGCATATCCATCTTTGAATCGCTGAAACATTTTATAATTGCCGAGGTAGAGTTTATCTCCAAGTAAGGGCAGACCCTTAGTTTGTGCATGAACTCTAATTTGATGCTGTCTTCCTGTTTTAGGGAAGGCAAGTACATA
>JAURDE010000172.1 GCA_030828105.1 Bdellovibrionota bacterium
GAGAAAAACCTGTCTCCCGATCAAATCATCGATGAAGTATCAAAGGCCGGTATCAGAGGTAGGGGAGGGGCCGGATTTAGAACAGGTTTGAAATGGAAGCTTTGTCAGCAACAAAAAGAAGAAGTTAAATATGTTGTCTGTAATGCTGATGAAGGAGAGCCAGGAACCTTTAAAGACCGTTACTTATTAACAAACCATGCCCACATGGTTATTGAAGGTATGTGCCTTGCCGCAAAGGCCATAAAGGCAAAAAAAGGTCTTATCTATCTCAGAGCAGAGTATAAGTATCTCTATGATCATCTTACTAAAGTTATAAAAGATTTTGACTTTGATATCCGTATACAGCTTGGAGCAGGAGCTTATGTGGTTGGAGAAGAAACGGCCTTACTTGAAAGTTTAGAAGGAAGAAGAGGAGAGCCAAGAATAAGACCTCCTTTCCCTGTAGAAAGTGGATATTTAGGTAAGCCAACTATAGTTAATAATGTTGAAACTTTTGCTTGTGTAACAAAAATAATTAAACACGATCATAAGTGGTATCGAAAATTTGGAACTGAAGAATCTCCAGGATCAAAACTTCTTAGCGTCTCTGGTGATTGTAAAGAAGGTATTTACGAAATTGAATGGGGTATGACTGTTAAAGAATTTTGCCAAATGGTAAAAGCTGACGATGCCTACGCCGTTCAAGTTGGAGGGCCATCAGGAAAAATGGTTGCTGCTGATTCGAATAGAATGATTGCCTTTGAGGATCTAGCTACAGGTGGGTCGATGATGGTCTTTAATAATAAAAGAGACTTGTTAGGAGTGGTAAAAAACTTTACCGAGTTTTTTAAAAATGAATCATGTGGTTGTTGTTTACCTTGTCGGGCAGGAAATATCGTTCTTAGTGAGCAGATGGATTTTATTATATCTGATAAAGCTTCAAAAATTGATCTTGATAGAATCAAAAGCTGGTCTCATATTATTAGTGCTTCTTCACGTTGTGGGTTAGGGCAAACGTGTGCCAATCCTATAACAAGCTCTCTAGAAGCATTTCCAGATATTTATGAGAACAAAGTAAATGAACATGAGTCGCTTTTTAGACATTTTGATGTTCACGAAAAAACAAAAGATTATGAACAAATTATCGAAGAATACGAAAAAAATTAACATCCTTCTTGATGGGAAAGAAGTCGAGGCCCAAGAAGGAGAAAATATTGTTGAGCTGGCAAAACGTCATGGAATCGATATTCCTGTTCTTTGTTATTATGAGGGAATGGGTGAGTGTCTAGGGACTTGTAGAGTGTGCACAATTAGGTGGAAGCGTCACCATGTTTCGGCCTGTACCCTTAAGGCCGAAGAAGGAATGGATCTGACGATTGAAACAGAAGATCTTAAAGACCTTCGAAAGGCCTTGATTGAACTATTGTTTGTAGAAGGAAATCACTTTTGCCCAAGTTGTGAAAAAAGTGGTGATTGTGATCTTCAGCATTTAGGCCTTAAGCTTGAAATGACCGTTCCTCGCTTTCATTATAGATTTAATAATAGGTCCATAAACTTTGATGCAGATAAAATTTTGTTTGAACACAATAGATGTATCCTTTGTAAAAGGTGTACACACAAATTTGAAGACGACAATGGAGAAAGAGTTTTTGCCTTTAAAGGAAAAGGGTCGAATCTTAGTGTTGAAATGAATATCGAAAGGGCCAATGGATTAAGTGAAGAACTTGTAGATCAAGTTGTTGAGCTCTGTCCGGTTGGTGCTATTTTGAAAAAGGGAAAAGGCTTTGACCGCCCTATAGGAAAAAGAAAATATGACGAATAAAAAAAGTGTGGCCACAATTTCATTGGCCGGTTGTTTCGGTTGTCATATGTCGTTTTGTGATATCGATGAACGTTTCGTCGATCTTGTTGAACTTGTAGAAATTCATAAATCTCCACTTACAGATATAAAAGGTTTTGAAAAAAGAGTTGATATTGGTTTGATTGAAGGTGGCGTCTGCAATGATGAGAATGTGGAAGTCTTAAAAAGCTTTCGTGAAAATTGTGATATCCTCATATCTCTAGGAGAGTGTGCTATTATGGGAGGGCTTCCTGCCCTTAGAAATAATATCCCACTTAAAGATTGTTTAGAAGAAGCCTATCTTCGAGTTCCAACGACCCCTCATTCACAAAATATAATACCTCATCACGAAGATATACCTAAAATTTTAGATAAAGTTTACCCTTGCCACGAAGTTGTTAAAATAGATTATTTTATCCCTGGCTGCCCACCAAGTGCTGATTCAATATGGATTGCACTAGAGGCACTAATTAAAGGTAAAGAACCTCAACTTGCGGGAGTCATGAGTTATGACTAATAAAATTGTGATTGATCCAGTCACCCGAGTTGAGGGGCATGGTAAAGTAACCATTCACATGGATGACAATCAAAAAGTAGAAGAAGCAAGATTTCACATTGTTGAATTCAGGGGCTTTGAAAAATTTATTCAAGGCAGACCCTATTGGGAGGCCCCCGTATTAGTCCAGCGGCTTTGTGGGATTTGTCCTGTTAGTCATCATCTTGCAGCAGCTAAGGCCATAGACCAAATAGTTGGGGCCCATCAACTAAGCGCTGTTGGTGAGAAAATGAGACGTCTTATGCATTACGGACAGGTTCTGCAGTCTCATGCTCTTCATTTTTTCTACTTGGCCGCACCAGATCTTTTATTTGGCGTTGATGGGCCCGTTGAACAAAGAAATATTGTAGGAGTTATTCAACAGCACAAAGATCTAGCTCTTAAGGGAATTAAACTTCGAAAGTATGGACAAGAAATAATTAAGGCCACAGCAGGTAAGAAAATTCATGGTATCAGTGCAGTACCCGGTGGAATTCATAAAAACCTTTCACGAAAAGAATGTGACCTTTTTATTAATGGTAGTAGTGAGCTTGCTTCTTTAAAAGACTGTATAGATTGGAATCAAGAAGTTATTGATTTTATGATTGATTATCATAAAAAAAATAAATCATGGATTGATTCTTTTTCAGTTTTTGACTCTAACCACTTGGGACTTATTGGTGAAGATGGTGCTTTGGAGCTTTATCATGGAAACTTAAGGGCCTTGGACTCAAAAGGAAGAGCTATTCTCAATGACATAGATTACACAGATTATCTAGATCATTTTGAAGAAGATGTAAAAGAGTGGACTTACTTAAAATTCCCCTATCTTAAAAAGCATGGCCCACAAAATGGTTGGAGTAGAGTTGGCCCATTAGCAAGATTAAATATTTGCGATCATATAAATACTCCCTTGGCCAACGAGCGTTTAGAACAATATCGTAAGTTTGCAGGTGAGAAGATCATCAATAAAAGCCTCTATTACCATTGGGCCAGACTTATAGAGATGCTTCATTGTTTAGAAATGATAGAGACCCTTCTTCATGATTCAGACCTCCAATCCAATAATTTAATAGTCACAGGGAAAAGGCAAAAAACTGGTATAGGTGTTATAGAAGCGCCAAGAGGAACATTAATCCACCACTATGAGGTAAGTGAAAAAGATGAGATTACAAGGTGTAATCTTATTGTGTCTACTACTCATAATAATATGGCCATGAATAAGGCCGTAGAGCTCGTAGCGAAAAAATCTTTGGAAGGGCAAGAAAAAATATCTGAACCTATGCTAAACGAAATTGAAGTGGCCATTAGGGCCTATGACCCTTGTTTGAGCTGTGCCACCCATGCTATGGGAGAGATGCCCTTAGATGTAAAGGTTCTAGACAGTAGAGGCCATGAACTTTTTGGTAGAAAAAAATGAACACCCTTCTTTATGGTATAGGAAACTCTCTCAGAGGCGATGACGGTTTAGGAGAGGCCTTTCTAGAAAATTGTACATTACCTTTTGATAAATATTTTCAATTTCAGTTAAATATTGAAGATGCAGAACTTTTTTCTAAGTATGATCGTATTATTGTTGTCGATGCAATCAAAAATATAAAGACTCCTTTTATTTTTGAAAAACTAGGACCTCAATATGATAATTCCTTTACGACTCATTCATTAAAACCGCAGTCTGTTTTGGCCTTAACAGAAAAACTCTATAATAAGAAACCACAGCTTTATTTATTAGGAATATATGCAAATCAATTCGAAATGAATAAGGGAATAAGCCCCGCAGCTAGTGAGGGGCTTAAAAAAGCATTATTATTTATGAATAATTTCATAACTCAAGAGCAGAAAGGACATTATCGTAATTAGGCTCATGAGAGATATCTTCGACAAGTTCACAGTAAAGAACTTTGTTATTTTCATCGAGAACAACCACACATCTTGTAAGAAGTCCTTTTAAGGGGCCACTACTGATTTCTAGTCCTATATCTTTTCCAAAGTTTGGATTTCTATAAGTAGAGAGCATGAGGTTAGAGATATCATTTTGTTCTGCAAATCTCTTTTGAGCAAAAGGAAGATCAGCTGATATATTAATCATCTTAACATTAGAATTAAACTTAATAGATTCGTGCCCGAATTTAATTACTGATTTATGACAGACAGGGGTATCGACGCTAGGAAAAATACTTAATATTTTTTTCTTATCTGAGAAATCTGAAAGCTTTACTTCCTGTAGAGTAGTGTCAATAAGTGTAAAATCAGAAATAACGTCTCCAACCACTGGAGAGTTACCGTAAAGATCTGTTTTTTCACCTTTTAAATATACGCAAGACATTATGACTCCTTATTTTAATTTGTTTTAAGGTAGAATAAGTGAGGATAAATATTAAGTAAATTGACTTCAGCTTTTAATTTGATAGAAAGAGTTATGACGAATATTAAACTTGAAAAGGGCTGGTCCAAATACCTTAAAGAAGAAATTGAAAGCCCCTATATGATAAGGCTAAGAAATTTCCTTCAAGAAGAGGAAAAAAAAGGAAAAACGATTTATCCTGCCCGAGATGAAATCTTTAGTGCCTTAAATTATACGCCTTTTGATCAAGTCAAAGTTGTCATTATTGGGCAAGATCCTTATCATGGGCCAAATCAGGCACATGGTCTTAGTTTTTCAGTTAAGCCTGGCGTTAAAGTGCCTCCTTCACTAGTTAATATCTATAAAGAAATCAACCGCGAATTTAATACTCCTATTTCTC
>JAURDE010000142.1 GCA_030828105.1 Bdellovibrionota bacterium
ATGATGACGGGTATTTCGATGGTTATTATGGATACTCACATGAATGTAGTGTTGGTTATGATGATGGTTACGATGATGGTTATGACGGTGGCTATGATGATGGCTGGTACGATGGTGATTACGACTGGTTCAATGGCTTTAGTTCAAACACCTTTGAAACGACTAACTCTGGTTCAAGAGACCTTGAGTCCATTGGTGGTATGATTGAAGCGGTACAGAAGCAAAAAGTTGAAACTGCTCTTTATGCTAAATATGGTCTTTCTGAAGATAGGGCCAAAGAACTTTCAGGAATTCTCCTTTATACCCATAATAAGGCAAAAACGAGAAATCTAACACGCGAAGATCTTGATCTTTTTGCTAAGCAGGTATCTGGTATGAACTTTAAAACGGCCCAAAAAGCACTTACTGAAGCGACTACTAATGCTGAGACTTACGATGATCTTATAAATAAAGTAGCGACGTTTAACCAAGCAAACCCTGAAAACATCAAAGGGCTCATTTCTGATCTTATGCTTGAGCAATCACCAGAAGAATTTATTAATAATCTTTAATATACCCTTCTTAAGACCGGTCTACCATGACCGGTCTTTTAATTTCAAAGTTAAATTCTTATAATGAAAAGACTTGGTAACATAACTGGAGTCTTTTATGGATACAGAAGTTCTTATTGTTGGTGGAGGAACCGCAGGTATTACGACGGCCTCTCGGCTAGTAAGAAAGAAGTATTTTAAAAAAATAACAATTCTAGAACCAAATACAAAACATTATTACCAACCCCTTTGGACTCTCGTTGGAGGGGGCGAAGTCGATAAAGAGGAAACTGAAAGACCTGAGGAAAGTCTTATTCCTGAAGGTGTTAGTTGGATTAGAGAAAAGGCCGTTGATATACTAGGTAGAAAGAGTCTTGTTAAAACCGAAAGCGGTATAAATATAAAATATAAATATCTAATTGTTTGCCCTGGTCTTGTTTTACGATGGGAAAAAATCAAAGGATTAAAAGAATCTATTGGAAAAAATGGTGTTTGTAGTAACTACTCCTACGATTATTGCGATAAGACTTGGGAGTTTCTGCAAAATACCAATGGTGGGAATTTGGTTTTTACTCACCCCTCAGGTCCCCTTAAATGTGCTGGTGCTCCTCAAAAAATCATGTGGTTGGCCCAGGACTATATGAAAAAAAGAGGTTTACTTAATCAAACTCATTTTCACTTTTATAAATCAGCAGATGGAATTTTTGGTGTTCAAAAATATAAAACCGTACTTCAAAAGATGGTTGAAGAAAGAAATATACATACTCATTATTTTAAAGACCTAATCGAAGTAAAAGCAGAGCAAAAAATTGCTGTATTTAAAGACAACAAGACTTCTGAGGTAGAAGAGATTCCCTATTCATTTCTTCATGTTACACCATATATGTCTCCTCCTGACTTTCTACATGGTAACTCAATATGCAATGAGCTTGGTGAGGTCATCGTTGATAAATTTACTCTTCAGTCTCCTAAGTATCATAATATATTTTCTCTTGGGGATAGCTCTAGCCTTCCTACTGGCAAGACAGGTGCGGGCATACGAAAACAGGCCCCTGTCCTTGTAAATAACCTTATTAACTATGATCAAGGAGAGCCTTTAGTTGATAAATATAATGGATATACTTCATGTCCTATAGTTAGTGGTTATGGAAAGCTCATACTTGCGGAGTTTGATTATGATGGCAACCCGGTAGAAAGTTTCCCTTTTGATCAAGCAAAAGAAAGATACAGTATGTATCTAATGAAAAAATACCTTCTTCCGATTCTTTATTGGAAAGGAATGCTTAAAGGTTTGGCCTAAGAATATTCAACTCCTTAAGACGCTTATGAAGTTTATTTTTACTTTCATTCTTTTACTAACGGCAAATAATGCTAAGGCCCTCATTTTTCTTGAGCCCTATTTAAATTTTAATTTGGCCGGATATGGAGAAGAAACCAAGGAAAATGGAAATATCAAAAAATATGAGTATAACACTGTCTTTTATGGTGCCAGGGCCGGACTTTCACTATTTTCCCTTCAGTTTGGAGGCGATTACTCTAAGGGACAAAGTGTTTTACAAATAGATGATGAAACTGGTCGAAGTACATTAAAGTATGAAAAAGAAGATATCGGTTTTTTTATTAATAAGACGTTTATTGATTGGCGAATCTATGTCACTTATCTTTTTCAAACAGAATTACGACAAAAGGGTGGTGAAAATCAAATTCAACACCTGGGTACAGGGCAGGTTGTTGGTATAGGCCGTCTCTTAGATGATTCTCTCACATTAAACTTTGAATTTAAAAATTTACTTTATACTAAAGAAAGAAGATTTTTACCTAATAATGTTATTGAAGTTGATAAACCCTCTACGTTGAAAGTTAAAGAATTTGTCATCGGTTTTTCCTATATGATCGATATTTTTGGTGGAGGAAAAAGGGCCGAAAAGCCTGCTGCCAGTAAAGACTAGATATTAATTCTTAGAGGAAAAGACTCTTGAACATACTTTAATATATCAATTGTTGTCACAATGCCTTTGAGTTGTTTGTTGTGATCAATAATCGGTATGGCACCCACTCTATTTTGAATTAAGATACGACTTAATAGATCAATGGGAGCATTCTCATAGGCCATTAATACTTCTGTTTTCATAATCTCATTTACTTTTTTATCATCACTAGACATGAGTATATCTTCGTTAGAGATAATCCCTCTAATCAATCCATTTTCTACGACGGGAAGATGCCTTATTCTTCTTTCACTCATCAATATTTTGGCCATTTGAACTGTTTGTTCACCCTCAATAGAAATAACTGGAGAAGACATTATTTGATAAGCATAGACTCTAGGAATCTCTTTATCTCTTTGCTTAAGATTTTCTTGGGAATTATAGGAAGAAACCAATTTCTTTGAATAAGGCCGTGAAGGTTTTGCGTCCTTTGAAAACTCTTCAACAACATCACTTTTATGACTTTTTACAACGCTTTTTAACGAAGGTTTTTCTTTGTACTGGTAAGGTTTAAATGAGCCGTTTATTGCAATAACTAAAGACATGTAGAAATTATACGTTAAATCTCTATTTCAATATTAAAAGAGGTCATTATTTCCTTATAACTTGATAACCCCAGGAAAGTCCGTACAAATATAATCTACAGACCAGCTCTTTAGTTTCTCCAAGTCTTGCTCTGTATTAGCATTCCATACAGCAACTTGATAACCAGCTTTTTGACATTGTTCTATCAATTGCTTATCGACGGTACCTAAGCTGATAGATAGCCCTTGCCCATCAACACTCTTTATAATCGAGACGGGATCAAGAGGAAGAGCATAAAGAAGAGGAAATATCCTTATACTCTTATTAAAAGAACGTACTGTTTGTAAAAAGCGATGATTAAAGCTTTTAATGATTATTTTCTGTTCGTTTTTGTAGTGAGAAATTGTTTTTAAAAGGAGTTGCTCACAATGAGAAGACTTTATTTCAACCATTATTTCTTGATCTTTATTTCTGTAAAAATCAAATATTTCGGTCAAAAGAGGAATTTTTTGTCCTCCACCAGCATCTGCAGAGCTTATGTCTTCCAAGTTCATTTCAGAGACTTTTCCCTTCATATTGGTTGTTCTATCTAGAGTATCGTCGTGAATGACGACAAGATGATTATCTTTAGTGCAATGGATATCTAGCTCTATTCCTCCAACATTATTTTTAAAAGAATACTCAAACCCCTCAATTGTATTTTCAGCTCTTTCGCCTTTGGCCCCTCTATGTCCAATGATCTTCATATCTATTCCTTATCCAACAAACGAAATGATTTTCGTGCTAAATTGGCCAGTTCTAGTTTTATATAAATAAACTCTTTATTTTTTTCTTCCATGAGATTTTCAAGCTTATCTTTAGAGTCGAAATACTTAAATAGAATTTTCCTCATACGAGACTCTGAAAACTTTATTTTCATTGTTTCTATTTGCCCTATTTTTTGGAAATAATTTCCAAAAAATAAAAAGTAAGGACATGAGGGGTCGCCTAAAATGAGGCCTTTTTCCTTAACTAGTTTAAAGAGAAAATACTCTTTTTTTAGTAGCTCTTTAAAGGTTTCACATACAATTTCAATAGGAAGGTTTTCAATGATCCTTTCTGTATTCATAAGGTTTTTAATATCCAAAAGAATTTAATTAATCAATCTTAACTAATGCGAGAATTTCAGTAATCTTTTTAAATCTTGAGGTTGGAAACTTTTCTTCAAGCTCTTTTATGGCCGATTCTTGGTCTAGGTCCTTAATTGGTCTGGAAAGAATAATTCGAGCATACTCTTCAACAACATAAAAAGTCAGTTCTAAAGGAGTTAAATTTGTTGAAGGATAGTCCGCAAAGCCTTTTCCATTAATAGCCCCATGATGCTTTAAAATAATGTTTTCAACCCCCATTGGCGCTTTGGGAAAATCTTGAATGAGATTTGCGGCATCATTAGCATGATTGAGAACTCTATTTCTGTCCTTTTCACTGAGCTTTGCATTATCTAGTTCTTTAATACTATGAATCTTGGCCCATGAGTCCTTTGTTAACGTAATATCATGCATCGTGGCGGCAAATATAAATTTTTCTTCCTGTGTATCATTTCCCCAATCTGATTTTCCTATAACTTTTAGGCCTAGAAGAGTTATCAACTGAACATGTTTAAATCTATAACTAGCATCATTTGATAGCATAGAGTTTAGAAGCTTTCTTAATTTACCTTCTTTAGCGGAAACTTTTTTTACTTGATCCATTAGGTTTTTGGCCTGAATAATGGATTGAGGATCAAAACCTTGTCTAAGTAGATTCTTTCCTAAGCTTCCGAGCATTTTATCGGAATAAACAAGCTTTTCCTCCGTGCTAAGTTCACCAGCATCTAATTTAACTATGATCTCTTCTGAAATGGAATTCGTAATTCTTAACCTATCAAATTTAAGTACATAGAGATTGCTATACCCATCTTCGATTAACTTTGAGATAGCTTCAGAATCAAGTTTTTCACCGGAACTAAATTTAACAATATATTTTTCAGGGTCGTCAATATCATTAATATAAATTGGACATACCAAATAACTAAGATTCTTAAAAAAGTTTATTGGTATGGGGTAATAATTTTCTACTACTTTACTGGCCATATCTACTGCCGTTATTCCAACCAGTTTTGAAGTAGATTTCATTATAGTATTAAGATCAAGACAATTTTTTACTTGCTTATCTTTTTTTCTAAGACCTTCCATTTTTTTGGGATGAATTACAACAATGGGTATATCAAATTTAGATTTGTTGAGAAACTTCTTGATTGTTTCATATGTTTGCTCAGACTTATGATCTTTTCTTGTGATAATTGCCAGGGGAGGTGTTTCAACTTCTTCTAAATACTTAATACCAAATTCACCCAGCTGTTTGCACACGGCCTCTACATGCATATAAATTCTCAAATTTAATGTCCAAATGGCCTCAAGATGGGGATTACTTTCAATAATAAGTATAGTATTCAAAATTACCTCTTAATTCATATTAAATTAACTCAATAGTTTTAACAAATTGTGGCACTATCTGACTTTTTTTATCTCCTAAATTTTAGTTATACTTTTTTATTCTTTCCTTTAGAATAGACAGTAATGAAAGTATTACTCTTACTCCTCACTATCTTACTTCAGTCCTGTAATTTTTTTGAGCCAGAAGTCGGTTCAATAAAGAAACCACTTAATTTTGGAATTGCGAGCTACTCTACAGTTCATAAGGGCTCGCTAGACTTGTCAGATTTAGAGGTTTTTCTGGCCAAAGAATATGATTTAAATATCAAGTTTTACTTTACCGATTCGTCTGAAGACCTCACCTATTTTACAAAAAATAATAATTTACATGCCATAATTTCTTCAACGCATACATTTATCAAACATAGAAACGAACTTGACTTCGATCCAAAGCTTATTTCAGTTCGCTATGGTAGGACTTCGTATAAGAGTGGAATCATGGCCCATGTTGACTCAGGAATTAATAGCATTGATGACTTACAAGACAAGTCATTTGTCTTTACTAACCATGACTCTAGCTCAGGCTTCATCGTCCCTTCTCATCTTCTAAAAAGTAGAAATATCCTCTTAAGAGAAACCGCCTTTGCTCATGAACATCAAACTGTCGTAAAACTCGTCTACCTAAAACAATACGATGCTGGGGCCACATTCTACGACGACACAAGTAGCCAAGGTGTTAAGGATGGACGAGAACTCATTATAGACGAGCACCCTGATGTTCTTGAAAAACTCAAAGTTATTCAAATTTCTGGACAAATACCTAATGATCCCCTACTAGTTAAGAGAAATTTAAAAAATGAAGTCTATTCAAAACTCTCCAATGGGCTAAGAAGGTATCTTAGAAGAGAAGGTAAAAAGAACTCGCTTTATAAATATTACAAAATAAGTGATTTTAAAAATGCCTCTATCGACGATTACGCTGACTTCATAAAATTTTTAGAAAAAGTTGAATAATGTTTATCCGTCTCTGTGAACTTGAAATCCTTACTACAATTGGCCATTATGATTGGGAAAAAGAAAAAGCTCGTCCTTTATTCCTTAATATATCTGTAGAAGTACCTGATCCAACCCAAGACAAATTAGAACACACTTTAAATTATGAAGAAATTGAGCAAAGGTTAATAGATTTTTTTAAAGATAAAAATTATGATCTTATTGAAACTGTAGGTCTTGAAACCCTACATATCTTATCCGAATTTGAACTTATTAAAAAGGCCGAAGTCGAAGTCATAAAGAAAGGGGCCCTAAATCATTGTTCACATGTCTCGATTCTTATCACTCGCTCTTTTCGCTCTTAAAAAAGGAATAGAAAAGAGTAAAACTCCTACAATTATATAAATAAAAAGGACTGATTCATAATTCACCATTATTCTCCTTGAATTGCTTTAGCTCTAACTCAAGCCTTTGTTTTAAGTCCCTATCTCCCTTTCTATTCATCCTCCAAAGTTTATTAAAGTAAAAGATAAGAAGGAAAAATATAACAATAAAAAATATAAAAAAGAGCTGTGATACATAATCAGTGGAAAGCATTCCAAATTCCTTTTTTCATGCCTATATTATATTGTAAACATAAAATTAAAAAG
>JAURDE010000201.1 GCA_030828105.1 Bdellovibrionota bacterium
GTTTAATTGCTTCTGGAGATATAAAAGTAGAAGGGAGCGAAGTCAATTTTTTAAGATTTTTAAGTTCATTTAAATAATTTAACTTTTTTTACACAAAGGTGTTGACATTCTTAATAAGAAGAGTAATATTAACTTTACCTGCTGAGACCGACTAACAACTAAATGCAGACAGAAGTTAGAGAGAATCAGAAGGAAGAGACCAGAGGGAGAAAAGCGTTTCTAAGAGTCGACGTTAAAAAAGAGCTTAGAGACCCACCAAGGAAATAAGAGAAAAATTTCCAAGGAGCTAAAGTAAATTCTCACTTTAGACCCCAAAGGAACTCGAACTAAGACAGAGCTAAGCTCTGTTTTTTTTTGCCTGAAGAAAGGTTGGTTGCTATTTTCCTGAGGGTATGTCTTTGTATGGAATATCTTTATCTACTCTTTGATCCTCAGGAAGTCCAAGGACTCTTTCAGCAATAATATTTCTTAAAATTTCATCAGTTCCACCTGCAATTCTAAGTCCCGGAGCACCCAGCCATGCAGATTGAAAATCATCTATTTCATTATTTTCATTAACTAGCATGCCTGCCATGTCTGCAGAGTCAATCCCAAAATTACCAATAGCTTGTAATTTATTTGCACTCACTATTTTAGTAATAGATGCCTCTGGGCCAGGAGTATCACCTTTTGATAATGCTGACATAGTTCTAAGTTTTGTATTTTTTAAACCATTAGCCTCACAATACCAATCTGCGATCGATTCTCTTGCTGCCATGTTATCTATAAGCTTTCCACCCATGTCATCTTGTCCTTTTGCCCATTTAAAAGCTTCATTTACATCTGCTCCACTTGCGTCACCCACAGCCAACCTTTCATTCATAAGGGTAGTTATAGCTACTTTCCAACCATCTCCTACGTCACCCAATCTTTGGCTATCAGGTATCTCAACATCATTAAAATAGACTTCATTAAAGTTTGACCCTCCAGTAATCTGTTTAATAGGTTTTATATCAATTCCTGGGGATTTCATATCAACAAAAAAGAATGTCATGCCTTTATGTTTTGGAAGATTAGGATCATGTCTTACAACTAAAATTCCAAAATCACTGTAGTGAGCACCAGATGTCCAAACTTTTTGTCCATTTATAATCCATTTATCTCCTTTTTTTTCTGCTTTTGTTCTGAGCCCAGCCACATCAGATCCTGCCGATGGTTCTGAAAAAAGCTGACACCAGATTTCTTTACCCTCAGCCATAGCAGGAAGATATCTTTGTTTTTGTTCTTCAGTTGCATATTGCATCATCACAGGCCCGCACATACCTAATCCAATATCATATATACCCCTCGGGACATCAAATTTCGCTTCTTCTGAATTCCATATAATTCTTTCAATAGGTGTTGCAGCAATACCTCCATATTCTTTTGGCCAATGCAGCATTGCCCACCCAGCATCAAACTTTTTTTTCTGCCATTCTCTAGATGTATCTATATAGCTCTTATCTTCACTGAAAGAGTTTGTTGAGCTTTCTGATTTTATAGTTGCATTTGCTTCGAGCCAATCACGACATTTTTTTCTAAATATTGCTTGTTCTTTTGTATCATTAAAATCCATTTTTTTTCCTAATTAATATTTGATTTTTCTAGACCAGTTACAAGTCTATTTTTCCAGTTTGATAAAGACCCAAGATTGAGTGATAACAACTTAGACCTTCTATAAAATAAATGGCAATCATATTCCCATGTAAAACCATTTCCCCCGTGAGTCTGTATATTTTCTTTTGAGCAAAATTGAAATGCTTTAGTCGCACTAACCCTCGCAGTCGCCGATGCAACCGGAAGGTCTGATGAGTCAGTCGACAAGGCCCATGCTGCATAATATGAATTTGATTTAGCTAATGTAATAGATACATACATATCAGCTAATTTATGTTTAATAGCTTGAAAAGAGCCAATTTTCCTGCCAAATGCATATCTTTCTTTAGCATATTCAAGAGCCATATCTAAAGAAGCTTGAGCGCCACCAATTTGCTCAAAGCTAAATAAAACAGCTGCTTGATCTATAAGACTTTGATAACATTCCCACCCATTACCTTCTTCGCCAATAAGCTTGCTATCAACATCTTTAAAATCTATAGAAAAGTGCCCTCTGCTTTCATCAATAGAATCCATATGGTTAATACTTACACCATTGGATTCATGACAAACAAGCCTTAAGTCTATTCCGGTAGAAGATTTTGAAACAACTATTGAATGCGTAGCTGCCTTTGCATCTGGTACAGCAATTTTTTTTCCATTAATCTGTCCTTTATTTGAAGAAGTTACTATATTTTCTTCCGTTGGAGCGTGTAAATCCTCCGTTACACATAATGTGCCTACAATTTCTCCTGTTACCAATTTAGGTAGAATTTCTTTTTTTATATCTTCGCTAGCGAATTTATTTATTGCCTCGGTAAATAAGTAAACAGATGAAGAGAAGGGTATTGGGGCAAGTACTTTACCCATTTCTTCAGCGAGCACGCAAAGTTCTAGATGTCCTAAACCAAGCCCATCATATTCTTCTGGTATTGTTATTCCAGTCCAGCCCAATGCAACAACTTTATTCCATAGATCTTGATCTATAAATGACTTATCTTCTAAAGTATTTCTTGTAGCTTTTAATGTATTTTCTTTTTTAAAAAATTTTCTAGCTTCTTCTTTTAAGTATTTTTGATCGTCTGAAAAATCTAAATTCATAATTACTAATTAGTTAATGTAAAATAAGATTATAGAACATAAATTTTTTTTTAAAAAATATGAATTCAGAGATCAAAGTAGATAAACCATCACCTTCATATCTTAAACATTCCAATAGTGGAGGCTTGTTTATTGGTTTGATTTATGTGGTGGTTCTTATGTCCATCTTGGCATTGGCTTTATGGCAAAACTCTGAAGTGGATAAAAAAAATAAAGCGATAGTAATTCTAGATGAGCGCATAGCTTTATTAGAAGAGCAGTTAAGTCTTGCAGATGAAAACAATACTGACTCAATGACTGGTATAAGTGCCTCACTACAGTTTTTAGATAAAGAGGTTAGAAAACTTTGGGATTTAAGCAATAAAAGAAATAAAGTAGATATAAAAAAGCTTAAAGAAAACACAGAATTGATTAATACTGATCTGAATGTTCTTAATGAGGAGCTTGGTCAATTAAAAGAACTTATATCAAAAACTA
>JAURDE010000069.1 GCA_030828105.1 Bdellovibrionota bacterium
ATATTTTTTCATATTGACCCTTTTGTTTTTTTCTAAGATGCCGAATGATAACAGAGGTAAAGCTCAATGAAAACGAGAATATACGCAATTATGCGAAGCAATGAGGAGTGATTATGTCATTACCCAACTTTTTCAAGAATAAAGAAGAGAATCACAAAAAAAAATCTAAGCCTAAAAATGATTTTAGACAAAAATGTTTAAATGTTTTAGGAGAGATTAAGAACTTTAATGAACAGAGATACTTGGAGTTATCAAAACTATTTCACTCAAAGTTCAACCACGTCAACGTCCAAAAAAAGAAACTACTTGGGTTTTATGGACAACTCATCGATGAATTAAAGTCATTCAAAGATAAAGCTGACCCAATTATTAAAAAAACAAAATCAAATATACAAAAAGTGGCCAAAAGGGCAGAAAAAACGCTAAAAGAGTCTGCCAAGAAAAAAACGACGAAGAAAAAAGCCGCCAAGAAAAAAACGACGAAGAAAAAGGCCGCTAAGAAAAAAACGACAAAGAAAAAGGCCGCTAAGAAAAAAACGGCTAAGAAAAAGGCCACAAAGAAAACGACCAAGAAAAAAGTCGCAAAGAAAAAGGCCAAAAAGAAAAAAAGTAGATAAATGACCAATAAAAAAATCTCACCTGTAGGTCTTGGGACCTACAGGATGTCCGTAAAATCAAAATCCCATGAAAAAGTTCTTCAAGAGGCCCTCAAATCTAATTGCACCTTAATTGATACATCTAGCAACTATACCAATGGAGACTCTGAACTATTGATAGGAAAGGTTTTAGAAAACTCTCCGTATAAACCTGAGGTAATAACAAAGGCCGGTTATATACAAGGTCTAGCACTCGAAGATAAGTCTAAGTATCAAAATGATGAACTTGTCGATATTCAAGAGAATTTAAAGCATAGTATACATCCTGATTTTCTAGCTCATCAACTAGAACAATCTCTTGGAAGATTAAGATGTGATAAAATCGATGTGTTTTTACTACATAACCCTGAATATTACTTTGAAAAAAATGAAGATACAGATGTTTATTATAGAAGGATTAAAAATGCATTTGAGTTTCTAGAGGAAATGGTCAAAAAAGGAAAAATCAAATCATATGGAATCAGTTCAAACACCTTCGTTCAAAACTTAGACTCCGCGAAAAGAACAGATCTAACAAGAGTATGTGATGCTGCAAATGAAGTAAGCTCAAAAAATAGTTTTAGGGTTATACAGTTCCCACTTAATTTATTTGAAAAAGGTGCTCTCAATCAAAACTACGGAAAAACCAACCTTATTGAAAAGGCCAAAGATTACGGGCTTCTTACTATAGCTAATCGTCCCTTCAACGCTTTTACAAGTTCAGGTTTTTTTAGACTTGCTGAGTATGAATACGAAATAGATGAAAAAAAGGCCCATGCAAAATTTGAGGAATGCATAAATATTTTAACTAAAAAGGTAAAGGAAAATAACCTCACTATAGAACTTTTATCCTTACCAATCATCAAACAGTTCATAGATACATGGGACGAATTGCCCACTCCAGATGCTTGCCAACAGGTTTATTTTCAACACTTCTTTCCTCTTGTTGCTCAGATTTGGGGTAAAAATGGATTAACACCCAAAGAGTCTACCCCTTTCTATCAACTATACGAATTTAGTGAAAAGTTCTCTCGACGAAGTATGGATCAAAAGGCAAAGATTTTGAGACGTAAACTTGAAGAAAAAAACGAGCTTCCAATTCGACCTGAGCTTTCCCTCACCCAACTTTGTATTGAACAATATTTTGATTGGGGTGTAGACCATGTTTTAGTTGGAATGAAAAATAT
This sequence comes from Bdellovibrionota bacterium, assembly GCA_030828105.1. Lineage (GTDB taxonomy): Bacteria > Bdellovibrionota > Bacteriovoracia > Bacteriovoracales > Bacteriovoracaceae > JAURDE01. Next base: position 1,823 of record JAURDE010000069.1, read on the forward strand.
CCCATACATCCATCAATTAAAAGGTTATTTTAATGAGCAAAAATAAAATTGCGGTAATAGGCGGTGGTTCCGCGGGTATCATGGCCGCACTAAGATGTGTGCTTAACAATGATCAATGCCTACTATTTCCAGGTACAGGAAAAGATAAAAAAAGATCTCGTGCCTTTTGGGTAAGTAAGGTTGAAAATATCCCTGGATTTGCTCACTATAAAAAAGGCATTGAAGAGCCTAATAAAGAAACCCTTAAATGGATTGAAAACTCTCCTTTTAAAGAAAATCTTCATTTATTTAAGAACACAAGTATTTCTTCTTTGAAAAGAGAAGGCAATGTATTTTTCCTTGAAGATAATAAAGGAAAAATACATGAAGCAGATTATGTTATCCTTTGCACAGGAGTTATGGATGTTCAGCCTCAAATAGGTGGAAAAATAGAGCCCGTTTTTCCTTATGCCAATGCCCAAATCATCGATTACTGTTTAAGATGTGATGGACATCATACTATTAATAAAAATGTCTCTATTATTGGCCATGACTCTGGAGCTGCCTGGGTCGCAATCATGCTAAAGGAAAGATATAACTGTCCAGAGATGAGTATTTTAACAAACGGTAAAGATTCTGAGTTTTCCGAAGATACGCAAAAACTTATCAATAAATACAATATCAAAGTATCTTCAGGTGAACTGGTTGAAATCATTGGTGATACAAAATGCAGTCCTCCCCTACTAGAAGGGTTTAAGTTAGAGGATGGTACAATACATGAGACTAACTTTGCCTTTGTTTCACTAGGGATGATTGTCTATAATAAATTGGCCTTAGACTGCGGAGCTGCTGTTGATAAAAGAGGATTTATCTTAACAAACTCAAAGGGCGAGTCAAACATTTCAAACCTTTACGTGGCCGGAGACTTAAGAGCAGGGTCCAAAAAGCAAATTTATACCGGTTGGGATCATGCTGTTGATAGTGCAGATGATATTAATATGAAAATACGCTCTAATAAACGTCTAACAATATCTTAACAATACAGTTTGATCTTTTTCAGGTATTGAGAGGATATGAGAAAACTAATTTATACCTTCGCCCTGCTATTTCCCTTATTATCCTCGGCCAAAAACATTGTTGCTCTAGGTGATCTTCATGGTGACCTCCACGCAACGGTTGAAGTTCTTAAAAAGGCCTCAATAATTGATGAAAATCAAAATTGGATTGGTAAAGACACTATTTTAGTCCAAACAGGAGACCAAATTGATAGGGGCGCTTATGATAAAGAAATCATAGATTTATTCGAAAAACTTGCTCAACAGGCTTCCCTAGAAGGTGGAGAGGTTCACTCATTAATAGGAAACCATGAGGCCATGAATGTTTACGGAAACTTTAAATATGTATTCCCTGATGAAGCATTTTTTAGTTTTGATAACTATAGCTCTCCTGCACCTAATAATTATGTTTTGCGCTATCCATCCTATCAAAGAGGTAGAGCACACGCCTTTTATCCTGGTGGCGAATACGCTAAAATTCTATCTAGAAGAAAGGCCATTTTAAAAATAGGGCCATATGTTTTTGTCCATGGGGGTATTCTTCCGGAATACGCGAAAAAAGGCATCTCAAGGTTAAACAAGGAAATGACTCAATGGATGTCAAACCTAGGGCCAAGACCAGATTGGGTAAAAGATAGTGATGGCCCCCTTTGGTCGAGACATTTTTCCGATGATACAGGGAAAAAAGAATGTCGAATGTTAAAAAAGTCTCTCAAACTTCTAGATGCCCAAATTATGTTTGTGGGCCATACCGTTCAGACTGAGGGAATTAATAGCAGCTGTGATGGCAAAGTCGTAAGACTAGATACTGGCATCTCGGCCTATTATGAAGGACTTAGGCAGGCCGTTCTTATTAAAGACGGAAAACTATTTTTAATTCAATAGATTTTTTTCAACTTGGCTGTCCAAACTTGCCTTTAGAGGTTATCTTTGGCCCATGCAATTTAAAGCTGAAGTTATAGGTATTTCAAAAGATGGATCTGGGATAGTAGAAGGTCCATCGAATAAAAAGTATTTTGTTTTTGGGGTTTGGCCTGGAGACAAAGGTTTATTTAAAACCAACCAGCAAAAGCACCCAAATAAAATGTTTGGTTATGCCGATCTTATCGAGCTCGAATGCAGCTCAAAAGACAGGGTAGATAATCCCTGCCCTTACTGGGGAACAGAAGCTGGTAACTGCCAGTCATGCTCCTGGATATTTGTTAATTATAAATCGCAATGTGAACAAAAAATGAAAAGACTTATGTTTAGCTTTTCAAAATTTGCAGATACCGTTTTAAATAAAATAAACTTAATAGCATCACCCCAACAGCTTGGTTATAGAAATAGGTTGTCTCTCAAGACAGATGGAAAGAGAATCGGAATGCTTAGTAAGGGCACTCATATTCTAACTCCTATAGAAAGCTGCCTAGTTGCAAATAAACATTGTAACACTTTATTGAAAAAGACTTGGGCCACTTTACCCAACCCATCTTACCATCCACCAAAGAAATATAAATTTTCCCTTATCGAATGGGACGATCGCTCAGATACAATTTATTTAAATCAGAAAATTCCTTTTCGACAGGCCAATACAGCAATCAATGAAGAAATGAAAAAGTGGATAATCAAAAACCTCAAGATAATCATGCCCAATGGTATAGTAGAATTATTTTGTGGTAGTGGAAATTTTACTCAAATTATCTCAGACCAATTCCAAAGGCCTATTTTAGCTTATGAGGGCTCTAAAGAATCAATATCTCAGCTCAACAAACTAGACCTTTTTGAATGTAAGGCGAGTGTAATAAACCTATTTAAAGACCTTCCGAATATTCCACAGGGTTATGATACACTCCTACTGGATCCACCTCGTTTAGGATTTAAAAACTTAGAAATCTTTATAAAGTCAAACCCACAGATTCAAGATATACTCTACATAAGTTGCGACAGTGATACCTTATGTAAAGACATTAGAAGCTTAATAAAAAGTAACTGGGCCATAAAAGATGTTTCACTCATGGATCAGTTTCCCCAAACACCTCATTTTGAAACATTAGTCCACCTTCAAAAGACGCCCTCAAAATGACACCACTAAGTCATTAAATCATTGAAATCTTAATAACGAATTTGGCCCACATAATGCAATTTAAAATGTGACCAGGATGGTCTTAATACAATTAAGGAGTATTGTAATGAAACACCTTCTACTACCGCTAACCTTTTATTATTTTCTTCTGATGGGACTAGGTTTAATAACTTATTCGTTAATTAACAAAATAGATTTAGGCCTATCAAAAAAAATTAAGCAAACAAAAGTACAGTCTAAATTTCTCGATTTGCGAGGAAAGAGAGAATATTCAAAAGCGGCTTCTTGGCCTCTTCGGCATGCTCGGCGCTGATTTCACTTTCACTGATGAGTACAGATAAGGCCTCTTTTGCTCTTTCGAGATGAGATAAGGCCTTGGCACGAACCTTTTGGATAGATTCATCAAGATGATCAGTGGTAAAAATTTCTCTAAGATCACCACCATCTTCAAATCGTTTCTTTAAATTAGGATTATGCTCTAACCATTCAAAGACAACCGAATTAACCACACCATTATCGAGGTCTAAAAGCATATCTTTGTTAGAATGATTGCTAAAATCGAGTGTGTCATCAATTAATTGAAAAGCAATCCCTAAGTTACAACCAAACTCCCTTGCGACTTCTATTACTCCAGCAGGAAGATTTTTTAGTATTGAAGGGGCAACACAACAATAACTCATTACACTCGCAGTTTTCTTAATAGCGATTTCTTCTATAATTTCACGAGAATAGGCCTTATTTTTACTGGCCTCATGCTGAATCCACTCGCCTTCTGCCAATGCCTGTATGACTTGTGCCATCTCCTGAACCAATTCAAGCTTACCATTCTGACAAAGATCAACAATTACATCTGCCAAAAGAAAGTCACCGGCCAATACGGCCATTTTATTATCACCTTGAATATTAATCGAAGGAACGCCTCTTCTTGTCGTAGCATTGTCTATAACATCGTCATGGGAAAGACTCGCTGCATGAACAAGTTCAACAGAGCGAGCATAAGGAATAAGCTTTTTAGAATCGATCTCAAGAAGATGGCCCATTATAAAGGTAAGTAATGGGCGCAACCTTTTTCCACCAACAAGCACAGAGTTTTTAAGTAGTTGATTTATCTTCGCATTACAGTCAGGAGACTTTATATCGAGGTTTAAGTCGCTCAATGTGCTAAGTACCTCAGGAGGCAATGATTCTATAAAAGTCTGAAGCATTAAATATTCCAACGTTGTATAGTGCGAAGGTTTTAACACACCTGCACTTTAGATGTAAATTAAAACCTTTTGATAAGAGACAAACTTGAAACTAGGCATAAAAAACGGTAAAAAAGCATCCGAAAAAGAGGTAATAAATGACATCAATTGACACATCGAGAAAGAAAGAATCATTTAAAATTTTTAACGATATTGCGAAAACTTATGACTTATTAAATCGTGCCCTTTCCTTTGGTATAGATGTTAAGTGGAGAAAAAATTTCATCAAAAATCTACCCAAAAGAAATGGCCTGGAAGTTTTAGATTTAGCTACTGGAACAGGTGATGTAGCTCTTACTCTTGGAAAGGACCGTAAGGTAGCAAAGGTCATTGGCCTTGATATGTCAGAGGGAATGATTGAAATTGGAAAGAAAAAGGTTACTAATCAAGGTCTCCAAAAACTTATCGACTTAAAAATTGGTGATGGAGTAGTTATACCTGAAGAAGATGAGAGTCAGGATATAGTTACATTGGCCTTTGGAATAAGAAACTTTTATGACCCTCAAAAAGCGTTAATAAATATCCATAGAGTACTTAAGAAGAACGGATTGGCCATGATTATGGAGTTTTCTTTGCCTAAGAATCCACTAATCAAGATGTTTTACTTATTTTACTTTAGAAACTTACTTCCTTTTGTAGGTAATCTCGTAAGTAAACATAAAGATGCCTACACATATTTAAATAAAACCGTTGAGGATTTTCCATATGGAAAAGAGTTTACCGACATGATGGAAAATGCGGGCTTTAAAGAGATAAGGATTGTGCCCTTAACTTTTGGAATTGCTAGCTTATATATTGGAAAAAAGATTTAATGAATCTAGGTCATCTAAAGTCAGACTTATTAAAAGAAATTATACAAAAATGGTCTATTCCTCAAAGTGACCAAAGTGAATACCACTCACTCATAATAGAAAGGCCCTCATTTGATTTATACCAATTACTTAAGTCTCTTAAATATGATTCTACTTCATACTTTAAAAACAAAGAAGATGACTTAGAGAGTATTTTCATTGGAGTACAAGCTAGCTTTTCTACCCACGATGAGATTCAAAAGATGGAATCCTTATCCTTACAAAATAAGGAACTCTACTTCCTTGGAGGTTTCAATTTTGACTTTGATAAAAATGGTGAATTAGAGTGGGCCGATCTCAGACCGGGACTATTTATACTACCTTATTTGGAGATCCGAAAAAAAAGTGGAGTTGTTAGATTCATCGTCCACTTTCCGAGGACAATTTATAATGATAAAATTTCTCAGGCCAGATGGATTGATTCTCTAGATGAAAACTTTAAACTAGAGGACGATGATACTCTAAATAATCAGGTCGATATAAAAAGTATAAAATTAAACCCGAACAAACTTTCTTGGGCAAAGATTTTTCGTAAAGGAATGCAAAACATAGTTGACGAATCTTTTCATAAAATAGTTCTTGCACGAAAAAAAGTATTTGAACTAAAAAAGCCTGTTAATTTAGGGTTAGTCTTGAACTCTCTTGAGGGCCTTAACCCCAACTCATACCTCATCAAGTTTTGTTTGAATAAAAAAGCATATTTTGTATCTAATACACCAGAAAGGTTAATTAAAATTGAAGGTAATGAGATCGTTACAGAAGCAATAGCTGGCACAAGACCAATGGGTGGATCAGATGAGGAGAATGAGGATTTTATTAACGACCTAAAAAGCTCTTACAAAGAAATTTCAGAACATCGATTCGTACGAAAAAACCTGGAAGACAACCTTTCCGAATACTCTAACTCATTACAGTGGGAGGTTGAGGAAGAAATTCTACAACTAAAGTATATTCAGCACCTCTACTCTAGACTTAGAGTACAATGTAGCTCTAGACCAAATTTTTTTAAAATAATAAGAAAGTTACACCCTACACCTGCTGTTGGTGGCACTCCATGGAAAAAGGCGAAATCCTTTTTAATAAAAAATGAGTCATTAAATAGAGGATTATACGCCTCTCCAGTTGGAATTTACTCCAAAGATTATAGTGATTTTAGTGTGGCCATAAGATCAGCACTTTTTACGATTGATAGAGTGCATATTTATGCAGGTGCAGGAATTGTAAAAGGCTCAGATGAAGAGGGTGAATGGAATGAAATAGAGAACAAAATGAAAAATTTTGAAAATATAATAAGTGGTGGCGCTAAATGAGTTTCCCACTTACAAACAACCCTTCCCTCTATAAGGCCTCCCATATTGTTGATGAGCTTATAAAAAATGAAATCAAAACATTCTTTATTTCTCCAGGAATGCGTAATGCTCCTTTATTGGCCGCTCTAGAGTCTCATCCAGATGCAGTTATTGAAATAGGCATGGATGAACGGGCCCATGCCTATAAAGCATTAGGTTATTCTAAAGATAATCAAAGTCCGGCCTGTCTTATTTGTACTTCCGGCACAGCATTGGCCAACTATTATCCCGCTGTTATTGAGGCCTATAAAAGTGAAATCCCTCTTGTTATATTGAGTGCTGATAGGCCTTATAAAAAGGTTTTAGGCGGTGACAACCAAACGATCGAACAATATAGGATCTATCAAGGTTTTTCATTAAAAAGCTATTCTCTTCTCTCTGATAATATTTTTAATAGAGAAATGATTGATGAAGGAGTTCATCACGCGATCAAAGAAGGTGGCCCAGCTCACTTTAACATTCCTTTTGAAGAACCACTTGATTCTACTACTATTGATTTTAGCTTCAATAATGAGATGGAATTATTTTTAAAAGGTCCTACAAGTAGTCTTCCGTGTAATTATTCATCACTTCCCTTTGAAATTCAAAAACAACTAGAAAAAGCACACAGGCCTTTAGTCGTCATTGCAGAAATGCCATCTAAAGCACCAAAAGATAATATCACACAATTCCTTAAAAACTTTAATGGTTTAAAATATATTGATGTTACTTCAGGTTTAAAATTCAACTTTAATCTTGAAAACTATACCCTACCTAGCTTGGATCATCCAGAAGTATACCGCTACCTAGAAAACTTCAACCCAGATTTTATTCTTCATCTTGGTGGACGTGTTGTCTCAAAGTTTTATTATAGGTTCTTAGAGAACTCAAAGAGTAAATATATTTACCAAATAAATAATCTTAACCAAAAGACAGATCCTTCGTTTAGGATGAAAAAACTTAAAACTTGCCCAGATCAAGCGATAAAATCAATTCATAAAGAAGCTTTTATTGATCAGCGGCAATGGAGTAACTTAATTTCTTTTGTTCAGAGGAAAAGAGCACTCATTGAGTCAGGCCCATTAACATTTCCACAACTTTCAAAAACCTTAATAGAAAGCGCTCCACCATCAGTAAATTTTTATCTTGGAAATTCAACAACGATTCGAAGTTTTGATTCTTTTAGTAGTGAAGATCTAACAAAAGACTTTAATATCTTTTCCCACAGAGGCGTTAGTGGAATAGAAGGTTTTGTTGCTGCAAGCAGTTCTATAAAAGGCCCGACAACTTTGGTCCTTGGCGACGTCTCATTTTACCACGACCTTAACTCCCTATTATACCTCACCAAAGTTTCTCACCCTTACGTCGGCATCATTGTAAATGACTTCGGGGGAGGTATTTTTGAACAGTTACCTATACAAAAAGATACAAAGGTTATTCCATACCTCACAAGCCCTCATGAAATAAATTTTGGGCCTATATGCCACGGCCTAGGAATTGAGCATATTTGTGTGACTGATGTAAAAACATTAATCGAACAATATTTATTAAAAATAAAACAGAATAAGGCTTCAATCATTGAGGTGAAAATTGATCGAAAGAACAACTTTGAAATTTACCAGAAATTAAAAACCATAAAACTATGAATAAAAAGTATCAATATTATTGGATGGCCATAAGGCCAAGGACATTAACTGCTGGAGTCACCCCCGTTATTATCGGACTCAGTTACTCTTTTTATGTACATAAGACTATCAATATTCTAATCGCTGCTTTAACCCTTCTTTGTACTCTCTTGATGCAAATGGGAACAAACCTTGTTAATGATTATTTTGATTACAAAAAAGGTGTCGATAAAAATAGAAAATCAGGACCTATCAGAGTTACGCAAGAAAAACTGCTTTCTGAAAAAGAAGTCAAAATGGCATACCGAAGCTGTTTATTTTTATCATTTCTCGTAGGTCTATACCTCATGATGATTGGTGGAAAAGTTATTATTATTTTAGGTTTAAGCTCATTAGCTATGGCCTACCTGTATACCGGTGGCCCATTGCCATTGGCCTATTTTGGGTTAGGAGAAATACTGGCCTTCCTTTTCTTTGGGCCAGTTGCAGTTTTTGGAACTTACTATTTACAAAATTTAAATTTTAACCCTGATGTTATTATTCTTGGTACCTCAACAGGTTTTCTAGCAGCGGCCCTTATGGCCATCAATAATTTACGAGATAGGAAAGATGACCTCGCTTCAGGAAAAAAAACATTGGCCAATATCTTTTCTATTCAAACCGCTCGTTTTATTCCATTTATTTGTATTTTATTAGGCTCTCTCATTGTTCCTTTTTATTTAGTTTTTAAGGGGCTTCCTTTTGCTGTTCTTGTATCAATTCTACCATTTCTATTATTTAAACAAACCTGGTTAAATATCTTTAGTTTTAATATCGACTCTTCTCTTAATCTTATTTTGGCCAATATTGGTAAGTATATGTTCATTTATGGTCTTCTTCTATCCCTAGGTATGCACTTGTCGCTATGAAAATTAAAAAGGCCTATATTCAACATTTTAAGATACCGTTCAAAGAACCTATTCTTGGGCAAGATCCATACAAAGAGGGGTTTTATTTTGTATGTGAAACGGATACAGGAAAAAAAGGAATTGGTGAACTTTCAACATATAGAGGGCTACACCCTCACGATGCAAAAGCACTTAAAAATGAAATTGAATATGTTGCCGATCAATTTCTGAACCAAACATTACAATTTGAAAAATTTTGTCCTCACTCTCCTCTATTTAATCTTGTTGTAATACAAGATATCGACCCAAGGTTATTATTTTGTGTTGAAGGAGCGTTACTAGATTTAATGGTGGGATCTTCCCTCTTTCATGATTCACAACCTGAGATACAGGCCCTTATTATTCCAGGAAGGCCTCTTCCAAAAAAACTTTCTCGTATCAATAAAATAAAAATCGGAAAATTGCATTTTAATGATGAGATCGACTTTTTAAGAAACCTTCCAGGTCAGTTAAGACTAGATAGTAATAAGAGCATAAGCGCAAAAATGGTTAGAGATTATTGGGAGGCCCTTGGTGAGAAAATCGATTATTTTGAAGATCCTTTTCCTTTCTCTTCAAAATGGGTCGAATTGGCCAAGGATGGGATACCTATGGCCTTAGATGAAGACTTTGTAGATTATTTAGATCATGACTTAACTTTTTTAAAGGCCTTAATCATAAAGCCAAACCTATTACCTGGTATACACAATACATTTAAGCTCATAGATAAACTAAAAACACCTCTTGTCGTTAGTTCTACATTTGAGTCAAAAGTTGGTATAAGAACTTTAAGAAGAATCACCCAATACAAAGGGTTTAAATATAAGACCCTTCATGGCCTAGGAACTCTTCATTATCTAGAGGATCATTAGCACACCGCCCAATTGACCTACGCATAACTTACGTATAGTATTTTTTTATGAGCTTAACCAAAAAACAAAACCAAGTTTATAAATATATCTACCAATACTATTACGCCAAAGGCGTACCTCCCACTCAAACAGAGATCAAAGAACATTTTGGATTACGATCCCTTGGATCAGTTCAGCAGTATTTAAAATACCTCAAAGAAAGTGGCTATATCGTTACAGAATGGAACCAACGAAGAGGAATATTCCCTCAAGTTGATCTTGAAGAAAGTAATCCCAAAAGCTTCTCTGTCGTTGAAGTTCCTTTACTAGGAAATATAGCTGCGGGAAACCCATTGGCCGCTATAGAAAACCCTACAGAAAGCATAGATGTCCCCCATTTTATGGTACCCAAAAATGGGAAATTTTTCGCCTTAAAGGTCAATGGGGATTCAATGATTGAAGAAGGTATTAAAAATCAAGACCTCATCATTGCTAAAGCACAAACTATCGCCAATAGGGGTGATATAATCGTTGCTATTGTTAATAATGAAGCAACATTAAAATACTATCATCCTGAAATGGATAGAATTATACTAAAACCTGCAAACTCAAATTTCGATCCCATTATAGTTTATCCCGATGAGAACTTTAATATAGCTGGTGTTCTCCATTCTCTTTTCAGGTCCTATGCCTAAAAAAATTATTCATATCGATATGGACTGCTTTTATGCAGCTGTTGAGATGAGAGATTTACCAAAACTTAGAAATATACCTTTGGCAGTAGGAGGGACTGGCCCACGTAGTGTTTTAACAACATGTAACTATCTGGCCCGTAAATTTGGTGTAAGAAGTGCTATGAGCTCTGTATACGCAAAAAAACTATGTCCTAGTCTAGAAATCGTTCCTGTTAATATGGAAAAATATCGTTACGAATCTAAAAACATTCTAAAAATACTTTCAGATTACACTGATAAAATTCAACCACTCGGTCTAGATGAGGCCTATCTGGATGTGAGTGACTCTAAATTGTTTAAGGGAAGTGCAACTCTTTTAGCAAAGGAAATAAAAAAAAGGATTTATCATAATACTAAACTTACTGCTTCTGCAGGAGTTGCTCCAAATAAATTTCTGGCCAAAATAGCTAGTGATTGGAATAAACCAGATGGTCTTTTTGTCATTCACCCCGATGATGTTGATCTTTTTTTAAAAGGACTTAAGGTAGAAAAGATTAATGGTGTTGGGAAGGTAACCGCTCAAAAGCTTAAAAACCTAGGTCTTTATACTTGTGAAGATATTAAAAAATATGGACAAGAAAAACTCATGATAAATTTAGGAAAGTATGGACAAAGGCTCTATGAGCTTAGTTGCGGAAAAGATGATTCTGAGGTCCATGCACGCACAGAAAGGAAGTCATTAAGTACAGAGCGAACGTTTAATCAAGACCTTATTACAATCACTGAGATGAAACAAATGATCAAAACCCTCTTCCCCATCTTCCAGAAAAGGCTTTTGAAATACATTACTAGCAAAGATTATCCTCACCAGACCAAGGGGCTTTTTGTTAAATTAAAGTTTAATGACTTTAGATGTGTAACATCTCAATCATCATTTAACTCGAAGATAGACCCCACTTCATTAAGATATCAAGAGCTTAAAGAAGAGCTTGAAAAATTGCTGCTCATGGCCTATGAAAGAGGAAAAAGGCCCATAAGACTTTTAGGCATAGGGGTTTTCTTTGGCAGTGAAAATACTCAATTAAAGCTATTATGAAAGTGACTTTAAAATCCATTATTCAAAAAAGAAGGCCTGACGTTTTCATTGTCAACGAAGGTAATGCCATTACTTTCGATGAATTTTATAATGACGTCGCAAAACTCAATATTCCTGTTAGCTCAGATATCGTCGCCCTAAGATGCTCTTCAAACTACAAAAGCATAGTGGCCCTTTTCGCTTTATGGGCCCAAAATAATACCGTTTGTTTATTGCCCAA
>JAURDE010000144.1 GCA_030828105.1 Bdellovibrionota bacterium
GAATTGCTTTATCTTTTTTGCTATAGGGGCCCTTAATGTTCTTATAACAAACCCAAGAGATACAGAGCGCTTTATAGGTGAAATTAAAAAGTTTAAGTTTACCGCCTTTACGGGGGTTAATACCTTATTTAATTCTTTGGTAAACAACGAACAATTTAAAGAATGTGACTTTTCAAGGTTAAGGGCAACGCTTGGAGGAGGAATGGCGGTTCAGAAGGCCGTGGCCGAAAAGTGGAAAGAAGTTACAGGTCAACCTTTGATAGAAGCTTACGGTTTAACTGAAACAAGTCCTGCTGCTTGTGTTAATCCCATAAGCCTTAGCGATTATAATGGGAAAATAGGGCTGCCTATTCCGAGTACAATTGTTGAAATTAGAGATGAAGAGGAAAAAGAACTCGAGGTCGGTGAAGTAGGGGAAATATGTATTAAAGGCCCTCAAGTGATGCAAGGTTACTGGAACCGTCCTGAAGAAACGGCCAAAGTGATGACTGCCGATGGTTTTCTTAAAACTGGGGATATGGGTTTCATGGATGACAAAGGCTATTTTCAAATAGTTGATCGCAAAAAAGATATGATTCTTGTTTCTGGTTTTAATGTTTATCCAAATGAAATCGAAGATGTCATGGCCACTCATCCGAAAGTATTTGAATGTGCTGCCATTGGTATACCAGATGAAAAAAGTGGTGAGGTCGTTAAACTTTTTGTCGTTAAAAAAGAAGAGGATCTAACTGATCAAGAGCTTTTTAATTTTTCTAAAGAAAATTTAACAGGTTACAAAAGACCAAAATATATAGAGTTCAGAAAAGACCTTCCCAAATCAAATGTAGGGAAAATTTTAAGAAAAGATCTAAGGGAGTAGATTAATGGAACCTAAAACAATTCTTTTTCCATGTTTTATGCTGTTTATTTGGACTGTGCTTATTCTAATTAAGTCTTTTACTGTCAGAGTCGCGGCGATAAAAACTAAAAGCATTCGAATGAGCTATTTTAGGCATTATATGGGTGATGTACCTGAAATTATACAAGTGCATAGTAGAAACTATATAAACCTCTTGGAGCTACCTGTTTTATTCTATGTTATAACTATTTTTATATTTATATTAGGTAAGGTTGATCCTCTTTATGTAAATCTATCTTGGGCCTTTGTTGGGTCTAGAATTGTTCACTCATTAATTCATATTACTTATAACAATGTAAATCATAGACTATTAGCTTTTACAGTAGGTTTGGTAGTTTTATCTTGGATGTGGGTTAGATTTTTTATTTCAATTTAATATAGGAGAATAATGATGACTGATGCTGAAATGCAAGCAGAGCTTGAAAGGCTTCGTGCTGAAAATGACAAACTTAAGGCGGATAAGAAAAAAACAAAAGAGATTACCTTTAAGGTAAGTCAGAAGGGTGCTCTTTCTGTTTATGGACTAGGTCGCTTTCCCGTGACGTTGTATAAAGAGCAGTGGTTGAGGTTACTTGACAAAAAGGACGATATATTAGAATTCATCAATGATAATGAGCAGGAGCTCAAAACTAAAGAATAAAGGAACCTTGATGAAAAAGTTAATTTCGATTGTTTTTGCGCTAAGCGCTATTTCTACATCTTTTGCTAGTGATTGTATGCTTGGTGAAATGAAGATGTTTGCTGGAAACTTTGCCCCAAGAAATTGGGCCTTTGCCGATGGACAACTTCTTTCTATTAACCAAAACTCAGCTCTTTTTTCTATCCTAGGAACGACTTATGGGGGAGACGGTAGAACAACTTTTGCTCTTCCGGATATGAGAGGAAGAGTTGCCATTCACGAAGGAAGAGGGCCAGGATTAGCTGAAAAAAGGCTTGGTCAAAAATCTGGAAGAGAGAACGTTAACGTTAATAATATTTTACCAATTAAGACTCAGACGATTGATGTAAACCAAAAAGGAAATACAACTCCTATCAATCTTCTTGTTCCTTACAATAATAGAAATGGTAGCTTAAATAATATGCAACCTTACACAACGGTTAATTATATTATTTGTCTTCAAGGGATTTACCCTTCTAGAAGCTAGTTATTTCTTTAGAAAAGCTTGAACCATTTGAGAGGCCTTTTTTCCGTCAAATTTACCTTTAATTTGAGGAGAGAGGTCTTTCATGATGGCCCCCATATTGGGAGAATCAAGCTTGGAACCAATATCATCGATAAGTTTTTGGACATCTTCTTCACTCATCTGCACTGGAAGATATGGTTTTAGAAACTCCACTTCAGCTGCAATTTTCTGTCTTTGATCACTTCCTTCTGGATATATTTCAATAGAGTCTTTGAGTTTTTTATGATGAGCGATAATCACATCAAGCTCGGCCTTAGGAGATTTAGATGTCTTATTTTCAATGAGCATGGCCTTAAGATAGCGAAGCACCTCGAGTCTATCTTTTTCCTTTTTTTTCATAGCGTCTTTTATATCAGTGTTAATTCTATCAAACATAAATTCTCCTTAGGGAGGTGTAACCAAACTATTAATCCAGTTTCTCAATTTGAAAATATGAGATTCTTGTAAAAGTTGATATTTGTTTCCACCTACAATTTTGTTTTCCCATAATACGGTGTCTTTTTTCATCTCTTTCTTGTAAATAAAACAAAGGGGAAGGTAAAGGCTTAATAACTTCAAAGGATTAAATAGTTTAGGAATATGAATTTGTTGATGCATATAGGTAGTATTGGCATCAATAGGTGTTAAAGTAACAGAAGATTTCATTTGAAAAACATGAGTTAAATTAACCCACATAATGCCAGGCCCATAAAATGTATTTTGACATTCAGATTTTAAGTCTTTGGTGATAGTAGCGGAAGTATCAATTTTAAAGTTGAACTCAAAGGTATTCTTCTTGATATCCATTTTAGTGAATTTAGTATCTTTCATACCATGAACATAAACATAGTGATCTAGATCTGGCATATTTTCACAGATTTCAACAAGAGGGGCCTTTATGATTAAAGTATTGGTGTGAAGGGTAAAGTGACCTTTACCTAGTTGGTCTAATGGAACAACATCATAATCTGGCGCTCTATGATCATTCGAGTACCACATAAATACTTTTCCCCAATTTTCTTGGACAGGAAGAGAGCTGATTTTAAGGCCCTTATCGCACATTTTATCTAATGTATGCTTCCATCCATGAAATGGACAAACGACTTGCTCGCCATCAAACTTTCCACCAAGTCCAATGTGGGCGCCTAAGTGTGGACAATGGGCCTTAAAGAGTTGAATTTTTCCAGTTGAAGTTCTTCCGAGGGCCAAATCCATATCAAAATATTTAAAAGGCTTAATTTTTCCTTTTTTGATTGTTTTGGAGTCGGCCATATAGTACCAACCGCTTGGAAATAAGTTCTTTTTCATGTACTTAAATTTTAACGAAGTTGTAGCAGAAATCAAATCGTAACGCGACGAGTAAGCATGCTTACGCCCTTTATCATATGGAAAAAATATTTTATATTGGCCAAATAGAAAAGGAACCATAATGAAACCATTAGGATCAAAAGAAATAAGAGAGAAGTTTCTTCAGTTTTTTCAAAACAACGACCATTTAAAAATTAATGCATCCTCGATCGTTCCCCATAACGACCCAACTTTGTTGTTTATTAACTCAGGAATGGCCCCTTTAAAAAAATATTTTCTTGGAAAAGATACCCCTCCATGTCCAAGACTTACCAATTATCAGCCATGTATAAGAACAAAAGACGTTGATGACGTAGGAGATAGACACCATCTGACCATGTTCGAAATGTTAGGAAGTTGGTCCATTGGTGATTATTACAAAGAAAAGGCCGTTGAACTCGCTTATAACCTTCTTGTTAATGAGCTTGGCTTTGATAAACAAAAACTTTATGTCACCTGCTATGAAGGAGATAAAGAATCTGGAATTCCAGCAGATGATGTTTCGGCCAAGGCCTGGGAAAAAGTCGGAATTCCAAAAGATCAGATTATTTTCTTAGGTGTAGATAACTTTTGGGGGCCAGCTGGTGATAGCGGACCTTGTGGGCCTTGTACCGAAGTTTTTTATGATTGTGGTGAAAAGTTTGGCCCTAAATGGAACCCAGGTGACGAGTTTGACACCACTAAAAGATATATTGAAATCTGGAACGCTGGTGTGTTCATGGAGTTTGATAAATCAAAAGAAGGAAAATTTTCACCTCTTCCACTAAAGTCTGTTGATACCGGATCTGGACTAGAAAGGATGGAGATGATCATGAATGGATACGATAGCGTGTATCAAACTGATCTCATGAGACCAATTCTTGAGTTGGTTACATCGCAATATCCAAATCTTGATGAAAAAAGCAGATATATGATGACGGATCATTTGAGATCTTCTTCAATGATGCTATCCGAGGGTATTTCCCCAGGTAACGAAGGTCAAGGTTATATTCCAAGGCGTTTATTAAGAAAGTGTTTGGGTGCTGTTGTTAGTGCTGGCCATGATAACCCCGATTTTTCCATATTTGTAAATAAGGTGGAGGAGTTAATGGGTGAGTATTATCCTTCGCTTAAACAAAACAAGGATTTTATTTTAAATCAAATCAAGCTAGAAATTGATGAGTTTCTTCCTGTTGTTAAAAAAGGGATTTCTCATATCAATGCTGTATTTAATTTAAGCGATGGAGTTGCGCTTTTTGATATTCCTGAAAATGAAATAATCTCACTTCCTAACAAAGGTAAGAAAGAATTCTCCGGAAGACAGGCCTTTATTTTAAATACTACCCACGGCCTTCCTTTGGATGTCATTTATTCAGAGCTGGAAAAACAAAATACTGAACTCAATGAAAAAGAATATGAAAAATGCCAACAAGAGCATAAGAAAATCTCGAGGGTTGTTAGTTATGGAAGCTCCGATTCCGGTGTTTCGTTAGAGGACCTTTTTAAAGATACCCAAGCAACGATTTTTACAGGCTATGAGAGAATGAAGGATAACTCCAGTATCCTTACACTAATAAAAAATAACCAAGTTGTTGATCAGGTCCAAGAAGGGGATGAGTTCTTTTTTGCTGTGGCACAAACACCTTTTTATGCTGAGTCAGGTGGACAGGTTGGTGATAAGGGTGAATTCAAAACCTCTTCAGTGCAAGGACTCATTAGAGATACTCAAAAAGCTGGTGATGTTTTTTATCATGTGGCAAAACTCCAAAAAGGGTATCTTAAAAAAGGTGACCCTATTGACCTCATTGTAAATAACGAAACAAGACTAAAGACAAGAAGAAACCATTCAGCAACCCATCTTCTTCATGCGGCCTTAAGAGAGGTTGTCGGTAAACATGCTCTTCAAAAAGGAAGTCAGGTCACACCAGAAAGGCTTAGGTTTGATTTTCAAAATAATGGGCCATTGACAGAAGAGCAGCTAGAAAAAATTGAGATTTTAGCAAATCAGTGGATAAGAGATAATAACACTGGAATAACAAGAGAATTACCTTATGCAGAAGCTTTAGATGAAGGTGCACTCGGACTTTTTGGTGAGAACTATGGTGATAAAGTTAGAGTTGTAAATTTTGGTGAGGACTCTAAAGAGCTTTGTGGTGGAATCCATGTTGAGTCTACCGGTGAGATTGGATTAATGTTAATCGTTTCTGAAACTAGTGTGGCAAAAGGGATAAGAAGAATAGAGGCCATAACAGGGGAAAAGGCCATTCGTTATGTTCAGGAAAGAAATAGTGTTCTAAGAGAAGCTTCTCATCTACTTAACTCTAAGATTAGTTCACTTCCTGAAAATATTGATAAGCTTCAAAAGAAATTCAGTGATCTTAAAAAACAAGGTAAGGCCACCACTACATCTAATGTAGAAAAACCTAGTGAAGAAAAAATATTCGAAGTAAAAGGCAAGAAGTTTGTTCTTGCTAGAATTGACTCAGACAAAGACCACTTAAAAAATTATGGTGATCAGCGACTTGATAGAGGACATGAGGATATAGTGGCCTTGGTTGGTCGAGATGAGGGCAGTATTCGTGCTTTTGTTTGGCTTAAGCAAGACCTTAGTAAAAAAATAAAGGCCGGAGATATTCTTAAACAAATTCTTGGCCCTATCGGTGGTAAAGGAGGCGGGAAACCTCATTTTGCTCAAGGTGGGGGAAGCGCAGATGCAGATATCAATAAAGTTTTTGAACTAATCGATAACGGTGATTTAAAAAGCTGGTTAGAGCAAAAGCTTTAGCGTATAATTTTAATTGGATTGGCTAAAATTCTTAAGGAGGAGAAATGGCCTATGTCATTCTGTATACGGGAGGATGTCGCTCAGGAAAAAGTGATTTGGCCCGAAAAAACTGTGAAAAAATCACCGGTAAAAAATTGTTTCTAGCTACAGCACCAGTTCTTAATGAAGAGATGGAGGTTAGGGTACAGAAACATAAGGCAGGAAGAAATCCTGAAGTATGGGATACGGTTGAAGAAGAAATCAGTATTGCAGAAGTATTTACGGCAAGTACTCATAATGTCATTCTTGTCGATTGTCTGACCTTTTGGGTTGATAATATTATTTATAAAATGCCAGCAATCAAGGAAGAAGACCTAAATCCATTTTTAGAAAAGACCTTTGAGGCGGTAAAGTCTTTTGATGGGACTGTTGTATTTGTAACCAATGAAATAGGATTAGGAACTCTTCCTGAAAACGAAAGATCAAGAAAATATAGGGACTTTGTTGGAATTGCAAATAAAATGGTGGCCAATTTTGCTAATAAAGTTTTTTTTACTGTTTCAGGTATCCCTATGTTGATAAAAGACCATCATAGTTAAGGTAGATTTCTTTTAAGGATTTTTTTAGATCTTCACTTAGTTCCGAATGTATTTTTATTTTTTCATGAGTGAAAGGATGAATAAACTCTAGTCTAGAGCTATGTAGAAAAATTCTCCCAAGTCCAAAATGATCTCTAAAGAAATGGTTAATTTTTCCCTTACCATAAGTTGTATCTCCTAATAAATTCA
>JAURDE010000183.1 GCA_030828105.1 Bdellovibrionota bacterium
GAAAAAAATAAAATAATAAAAGTTATCAACATAATACTATTGTATATGATTTCCAATTAATAACGCAATCGGGCTACACAAAAACAGAAGCGGCGTTCTAAAATAAAAAGATCAAGGAAGATTCATGGAAGATTACAAAAAATCCTCGCATATTATTTTAGCTACTCATCACAAGCAAATTTATAACGAAACAATACATTTAGACTGGGGTAATAAGGATCCTATTTCAAGAGGACCTATTGTGGGGACATTAAACTCCAGAGAACACAGAAATGTAATTGGTACTCACAGTGGTAGCTATACAGTATATAGGGCCCTTTCCATGGCGCAAGGAAGCTTTGATAAGGACCATATGCCAGATCTGAAAAATACCCAAGGAAGTTTTAGCATAGGGCCTCATCCTTCATGGTTTGATCCTGAGAAGATTATCTCTATAGATCCATGGGGAGCAGATGTTATCCGTCATTATAAAGGATTAATTAGTAAGGGTGTTAATATTCAACCAAGTATTGCAATGACTGAGGCCCATCTTGATATTCCAGAACTAAAACAATCAGTTGAGCAGGGAAGGTTAGTTAAAGATGGAAACATTGTAAAAGAAGATGGCCTTATTAAGTGCTCAAAAGTAGCTATTGAGCCAGTATGGTATTTACCAGGAATAGCAAAACGCTTCGGAATTGATGAAGGGCATCTCCGAAAAGTGCTGTTTGAAGAAACAGGTGGTATGTTTCCTGAACTTGTTACACGGCATGACCTTAAAGTGTTACTACCTCCGATTGGTAGTTCGACTGCTTATATTTTTGGTGACCCAAATGATTTGGCCAATAAAAAGATTCCCCTCTCCTGTAGAGTGCATGATGAGTGTAATGGTAGTGATGTTTTTGGCTCTGATATATGTACTTGTAGACCTTATTTAACTTATGGTTTAGAGGAAGCAGTAAGAAGGGCGCAAGCTGGAGGAGTTGGACTCGTTGTATATTTTAGAAAGGAGGGAAGGGCACTTGGGGAAGTGACAAAGTTTCTTGTATATAACGCTAGAAAAAAGCAACCAGGTGGAGATACTGCAAAGAATTATTTTTACAGAACTGAATGTGTTGCGGGTGTGGAAGATGCTCGCTTTCAGGAGTTTATGCCAGATATACTTCATTGGTTTGGTATCCAAAAGATACATCATTTTATGTCTATGAGTGATATGAAATATAACGCTATAGTTAATAGTGGTATTGAGATAGAAAATCGTGTGACTATTCCCGAAGAGCTTATTCCAGAGGATGCCATGGTAGAAATAGAGGCCAAAAAGGCAAGAGGTTATTTTAGTGGTGATGAGAAAACAAGAGATGAGAAATACCTAGAAAAAGTAAAAGGTCGCAAGTTTGAATAATGGAATTGATTGGCTTTTATGGCCAAGTACTATTCGTGATCAGGCCAAGCGAATTTTTGATTCTTTAGAAGAAGGAAAAACTCATTTTTTAATAAACGAAAATAAGTGGGACCAAACAGTAGATATTGTTTGGAAGGAAATGAATAAAAACTATCCTGATTTAAAAATCCCTTTTCATAGCCGTTGGAGGCATTTTGATATCGGTAAGCAAAGACTGAATAAAGTTCATGATCAAAGTATCGAGTCTATGTTAGATCTCTGCTTTATCAGTGTTCTATTGGATGCAGGTGCAGGGGCCGAATGGAAATATAGATATAAAAAAGAGAATATTGCTTATGGAAGAAGTGAAGGTCTTGCTCTTGCTTCTCTTGAGATGTTTGAAAATGGACTTTTTGGAGCACCTTTTGAGGTCAAAGGTGATGTACTTAAAGAATTAACCATAGAAGATCTCTCCAATGGGCTTCAGGTAAGTGAAATGAATCCTTTGGAAGGATTAGAAGGAAGGCTTGAGCTATTAAAACGGCTTGGGGAAGTTTTAATAAAAAATAAAAGTTTTACTAATAATAGACCTAGTGGAATTCTGATGTCATTAGCATCACCAATTATAGATGCACCAGAGTTTCTTCATCTTATACTTATTGAACTTAAAGATATTTGGCCTCAAGGGGATAAAATTAATGATCAAGGGCTTGGAGATGTATGGTATTACCGTCCCTTCGGTGAACGCAATGATATTGATGCCTATATTCCTTTTCATAAACTGGCCCAATGGTTAACTTATTCCATTTTTGAACTATTAATTGAAAATAAATATATTATTAATAATATCTCCGGTTTAACTGGGCTTGCTGAATATAGGAATGGGGGACTGTTTATAGATAGTGGATTTCTTATTCAGAAGCCAAATGTCGATATAAATATTAAATGGAAGGCCGACTCAGAGATAATTATAGAATGGCGGGCGATTACTCTTGTTTTATTGGATAAGCTTCATGAATCAATAAGAGAAAAAATAGGGCTCAGTAAGGAAGCATATCCATTAGTGAGGACTTTGGAAGGTGGAACCTGGAAGGCCGGGAGAGAACTAGCAAACAAATTAAGAAATGGTCTACCCCCTATTGATATTATTAGAGATGGAACAATTTTTTGAGGTATAAAAATGGAAAATAGACTTATTTTGGTAAGACACCCGATTATTTTGGATAAGCTTTCTAGACTCCGTGATAAAAATTGTCATTCATCTGAATTTAGAAACCTTATGTCTGAAATCTCTCGTTATTTGGCGTTTGAGGCAACACAAGAGCTTGAAACAGACTCAGTAGAAATTGAAACCCCACTTTCTAAAGATTCATTTCAACGAGTAAGAAATTTTCCTATGGTTATTTCGATATTAAGAGCAGGTAATGGAATGTTAGATGGAGTTCTTTCTGTTCTAACTGGTGCCCAGGCGGGACATATAGGAATTTATCGAGATAAGTTTATAAATAATACAGTAGAGTATTATTTCAGGATCCCTAAAGATTGTGAGGGAAAAGAAGCAATCTTACTTGACCCGGTAATAGCGACTGCTGATACAATCGTGGCGGCCGTCGATCGGTTAAAGCAGTATGGCATTAAAAAAATATATATTTTAACTATTACTGTGGCCCAAACAGGAATCGAAAAGTTATTTCATTTTCACCCTGATGTATCAGTTTTTGCAGTATCTATTGAAGAAGCTATTGATAAAACAGGTTTATTAGTTCCCGGGATTGGGGATGTTGGGTCACGGCTTTATAATAATTAGGTCCTCAGAATGAAATCAAAATTAATTGGTATTGCAGGTGGAAGTTGCTCGGGAAAAACAACCTTGGCCAGAGCAATACTAGATTCCTTAGGAACGGATGTTTGCCATATTTTATTTCAAGATAATTACTATATTGATCAATCTAAAAAATTTGATGGTGATGGTGGAAGTGTTAATTTTGATCATCCTAATAGTCTTGATTGGAAGTTATTAGAGTTGCATTTAAAATCTCTAAAAGATAACCAAAGGATAGACGTTCCTCAATATGACTTTGTTAAGCATTCAAGAAAAGAAGAAACAATATCATTTGATCCAATAAAATTTATTTTAATTGATGGAACTTTGATATTTCACCATAGCTATATTAGGGATTTATTTGATTATAAGATTTATCTCGAAGCTGACTACGAGACTCGATTTGGTAGGAGGCTACTAAGGGATATGAGAGAGCGAGGACGAACTGAGAAGGGCGTTAAGAAACAGTTTGAGTCACAGGTTGAGCCTATGCATATTAAATATGTCACTCCTTCTAAAAGATTTGCTGACCTCCTCTTAACTCAAGAAGACCTTAACTCAGATAGAATAAAATTTGTTGAGAAGAAGATTATAAGTAAATGTAATTAGTAATATCCAAAAAAACAGCCAATAAAATTCATTGAACTAGAATCATTATATTTTAAAAGCTCAGAAAAATTAGACTTAAGTGTTAATCTTATAGAGATGTGAGGTCTTCTTTATGAAAAGAAAACGAGTGCCTAAAATAATGGATTTTACGTCTCTGAGCGATTTATTTATGCTCTTATCCGTATTATTTTTGATTATGTATTCTGTGAACTCACTAAGAACAGGGCTGATAGCATTAGGTGAACGACAACAGGCCCAGAAAAAACTAGATGAAATTAGTGCTCTGACGTCCTTAGCACGCTTCCAATCGGTCAAAGTAGCTTATAGTTCTAATCAAAAAGATGTTAAGAACCTTAAAAAAGAGTTGGATAAGCTATCAAAGCTTGAGAGTGATGCAAAATCAATCAAGAAAAAGCAGGAAAAGCTTTTAAAAATTGCTATCGATAGAGAACATTCAATAAGTTTTAAAA
>JAURDE010000175.1 GCA_030828105.1 Bdellovibrionota bacterium
AGATTACCATGCCCATACATCTGTTAAAGATCCTAAGCTGTTTCGTCAGTACGTAATTGAACTGGCCGCAACTTGGTTGGCCTGTGGACTAGATCCAGAAAAAGTCGTTTTCTATAGACAGTTAGATGTGCCAGAGCTTTTTGAATTAAACTGGCTTCTTGCCTGTCATACTCCTAAGGGAGACCTTAATAGGGCCCATGCCTATAAGGCCTTAGTCCAAGAAAATGAGCAAAAGGGAAATAAGGACCCAGACCATGGTGTTAATATGGGCCTATATACTTATCCTCTTTTAATGAGTGCCGATATACTTCTTTTTGATGCTAATCTTGTTCCTGTGGGTAAAGATCAAATTCAACACGTTGAAATAGCACGCTCAATAGCGAAAAGAATAAATCAATACTACAAAACAGAAGTTCTTGTAGAGCCTCAAGAAGTGATAGAAGAAAATGTAGCAACCATTATAGGACTCGATGGCCGAAAAATGTCAAAATCCTATAACAATACCATTCCTTTGTTTTGTCCTGAGAAGAAGTTAAAGAAGCTGATTAATAAAATTACTTCTGACTCTACTGGGCCAGATCAACCTAAAGATCCAGATTCGTCTTACGTCTATGAGTTTTACAAATACTTTTCCAATCCTGAGCAACTTAAAAACTTTAGAGCACAACTAGAAAAAGGAATAAGTTGGGGAGAGGCCAAGGCCGAGCTTTTTGAAGTTGTGAATGATCAACTAAAGGCAATGAGAGAAAAGTATAATGAACTTGTTAATGATCCTGCTCATATTGATTCTTTGCTAAAGCAGGGCGGAGAAAAGGCAAGAGAGAAGGCCTCAGCAACAATGAAAAGGGTAAGAAAGAATCTTTTAGGCATAGGATGAGATCTTTTGATCGCCAAAAAGTTCCTTTACCTAAGTTAAGCTCACTAAACTTTAATGAAGGTCCTCTTATCGTTGAAATAGGGGCCGGAGTAGGGCTACATCCCATTAGTTATTCTCAGCAATTTCCTGATCATCAAGTTCTGGCCATTGAAAGAACTCGTAGTAAGTTTGAAAGATTTCAACGAAGGTTAGAAAATCATCCCCAAATTAAAAATTGTATCGCTCTTCATGAGGATGCCATATCAGTGATCACTCATCTTATTGGTAATAATCAGGTTGATAAATATTTTATTCTTTATCCTAACCCTTATCCTAAAAAGAATGATCAAAATAAGCGCTTTTACGCTATGCCATTTATGGAAGAGATTTTAAGAACATTAAAATCAGATGGTGAAATCATTTTGGCAACCAATGATCTTCAATACAAGCAGGAGTGTATAGAATTTTTCCAAAGGGTTTGGAAGCTTGAGCTCAAAGAACAATCTCTTGCAACTCAAGGTAGAACTCATTTTGAGAAAAAATACCTCTCAAGAAATGAAAGTTGCTATAACTTAATCTTTACCAGAAAGAGCACTTTCGGCAGCGCTTGACCACAGAACCTGACAAGACCCATAACGAAGCCTTTGTGAAAGGTAATCTTTATGTCTTAGGACTTGGTCATCTTCTTTCATAAGGTTTTTTACTCTCGTAAGTTTTTCTATACGACACTTTTTACCTCTACAGTAAGTTGGTCCCACCTCTAGAGATGGTGTATCAAGATAACCTGGAACAATGGCCTCAAATACCTGTATCAAGGAACGCTCTATAGTTGATAGAGTAAAGTCATACATTCTTTTAGCACCATTACGTGCTTTTTTATAAGCAGTATATCCAAACTCCTTATCTGTCATATTATATGTATCAGAACACAGAAGAGGGTCTTGAATATCTTCAACAGTAAATGTCTTTCTCTTAAAACTGAGAGTACCTTTTTTCTTATACTCAAGTTTGATGTACTGTGGTTGAAAGTCAGTCATAGAACCTAGATTGAGTTCATTAAAATGATCAAATTCCTTTGTATGACCGCCATGAGTGTGGGCCGAAACATATAATGTGTTAGGATATTGGGCCGTAATTTTATCTAACCCTTCTTTAGACTGTTTGTTAAAAGTATCGACAGGATGATGGGCCATTAATAAGTAAGTTGTATTGGGAGAATTTTCAATCCAATCTTTAACAACACTAAGCTGAGTTTCTCTAAAGGAACCCACCTGTCCTGCATTTTGAGAAGCTGTTACAAAACTTCTTCCATTAGATAATCTAAAAGCTGGTAATAGTGGACTTTCGGGATAGTCCGTAGAATCCATAAGGATGGCCTTAATCGATGGTTGTCCTTTAGCAGAACCAAGATTGAGTTCTTGAAGTATGAGGGCCTTATAAGAAACTCTAAGATCATTTGACGTTGGAATAACGGTGTAGACCTTTTGTAAAAAAGAGCTCTTATCTTCTGCTTCATAGAAACAAACCTTAAGCTCTGTGTCTGGCTCGTGACGATCTTTTTTGGCCCTTCTCAAATGGCATTTCATTTTTTCTCTACTAAAACCAAAGTTTTGTTTTTCGAGCTCATCAACATAGTACTCTACAAAAACATCTTTTGAGAGAAGGTGAGTTTTATATTTTTTAGGTTTTTTGACAGGGTAGTCCGTTTGACAGATCTTTTCCCATAGGTTTTTAAGGTTTGTTTTCTTAAAGGCCCTAGATCCTCCTCCATTTCCATAGAAGAAAAAATCATGGTTCCCTGGGGCCATAACCCAGCCTTTATGGGTGTCAGAATGAGAGTTAATAACCTTAGTAAAGGTTTTCCATTCATTTTTACAGCCTAGATTTAAGGCATCCCCAAGGTGAATAAGGTGCTTACCTTGAGAGTGGTTTTTTATAGCATATTCAAACATATCTTTTGAAAACAGATCAAGTTGAGGTGGTCTTATGGAAACACTGATAATTTTATCTATCATCTTTGTTCTAATGAGGTGAGGGTAGGCCAATAGGTTGGTGAATTGGTTATCGGCCACAATCATAACTGGTAGGGGATCATTTAGATTTTGTCTTTGCTCTAGAGTAATTTTCGCCTCAAGAGAAAACGTAATTAGAACAAAACTAAGAGCTTTTAATAACTTCATATGATTTACCTTTTTTCAAAACTTACCAGTCCTAGAATTAATTTCAACACTCTGATTTAAATCATTTTCTTTTTACACAATTATCTTAGGATTGGAAGCAATAAAGTGATTTAACTATGCGAAATCTAATAGATAAATATGCCGTAGCAGCGCCAAGGTATACCAGCTATCCCTCCTATCCTCACTGGGAAGGCCCGCCCACTGAAAAAGAGTGGTTTGATAATATTGGGGCCAATCCAGAGATAGATCTCTATATCCATATTCCTTACTGCGAAAAACTATGCCTTTATTGTGGATGCAATAGACAAATCACTAAAAATCATGAACTTGAAAGACCCTACCTCAAGCTTTTACTCAAGGAAATTGAGATTTATAAGCGAAACTTAGGTCATATTAAAGTCAATAACCTTCACTTTGGTGGAGGAACGCCAACTTTTATTAGTGCAGAAAACTTTGATTGGTTTCTAAATAAACTTTTTAAACTCGTCTCTAAAGGAGCTCACTTCAGCGGCTCCTTTGAGGCAGACCCCAGAGTCACTCAAGAAGATCACTACCGAGTTCTCGCTGACTATGGACTAGATAGAGTGAGCTTTGGCATTCAAGATTTTTCAGAAAATGTTCAAAAGGCGATAGGTCGTACTCAGCCTTATTCTATGGTTACCGAGGCCATAACTATGGCCAGAAAATGGGGATATCAAAGTGTTAATTTTGATATTATTTATGGACTTCCTCTACAAACTCAAGAAACGATCGACGATAGCTTTGATAAAGTTCAAGAGCTATCACCCGATACTGTGGCCTTCTTTAGTTACGCTCATGTCCCATGGAAAATAAAACATCAAAAGGCCCTAGAGAAATACCCTTTATCTCAAGGTAGGGAAAAATACCTTCTTAAGATCAGAGGCGAAAGGAGGTTAGTGGAAAGTGGTTATATTCATTTAGGGTTAGATCATTTCGTAAAACCATTTGATCCTCTCTATCAGGCCTATCAACAAAAAAGCTTACAAAGAAACTTTATGGGCTATACCACCGCCTGCTCAAAAACTTTAATTGGAATTGGTTGTACCAGTATTTCTGATGCCAGTAATTGCTATATTCAAAACATGAAATCAGTCTCTGATTATCAAAACTCTATCAATCAAGGAAAACTTGCTCTAGAAAATGGACACCAACTAACTCTCGAAGAAAAAACGATCAGAGATACGATACAATCTCTTTTTTGCCACCAAGAATTTGACCTCCGCTCTGTGGCCGATGTCTATAAGTGCGAGAAGTTAAAGGCCCTTATTGAAAAGATCGCCGAGTTTGAACGGGATGATTTACTGCAAAAGAAAGGAAGTCTTTATTTATTAACAGAAAAAGGCAAGGTCTTTTCACGAAATATGGCCATGGCATTTGACTTAAAGTTACGCGGGGGTATAAGATCGGGCCAATTTTCAAATTCAATCTAGTTAAAATGAGGCGCTCGTGAAAATCGTGTTGTTACTTTCTTTTTTTCTATTACTTTCTTGTGGAAGAAAAAGAGCGATAGAAGATTTTCTTAACCAAATAAACTCAAACCCTAACTATAACTTTAAAGTGGTTAAATGTGAGGGAGCTCGCCCCAATGACGAATATATCGTCATAAAAAACGCTATAGATGAAAAAATATTTGCTGTAGATATCGAAAGTTACCAAGATTCCAATTTAGATGCCCTAAGCTTCTTCAACAATCACCTCAACGATGATCTTGTTGTTGAGATTGTTCATACCTATGATGTTGAAGAGGTTCACTATAAGTATATATATATCAATGATGAACTCGTTTATGTTCCTTACACCATAACCGTTACAGAATATGTAGGTGATAATGGTGCCATCTATAATGATAAAGATGA
>JAURDE010000236.1 GCA_030828105.1 Bdellovibrionota bacterium
AAAAATACTTAGATTTTAAAAATAAGCATCTCAAACCTTTTTATGATGAAAAAGATGACAGACGCAAAGAACTTAATAAAATCGTTCTCAAAAATATTGATAATATTGCTAATGGGCTTGCTCTAACTTCAGAGACTTTAGAAGGGCAAAGAGTTATTAACCCTATGGATTTTGAGCTTTCTAAAAGAGCAAAATATATCTTTATGAGACCAGAAGAAGGTGAAAAACAAATCCTTCCGACTTATCTTGAAATGATTAAAAGAGCTAAATCAGAAATTATTATTCCAAATGCTTTTTTTGTACCATTTGAAAGCTTTAAAAAAGTAATTATAGAAGCAGCAAACAGAGGTGTTAAAATCAAAATTTTAACGAACTCTAAAAAAAGTAACGATAAACCCATCCATGCCGTAGTAGGCAGAACTCATTATTTAGATTTTTATGAGGGAAAAAGAGTAGAAGGTTATAATAAAGAGCTTCTAAGAAAAAACATAGAGCTTTTTGAGTTTCAAGGAAATATCCCAGGGCAGGATATGATTAGAGGTCTTTATCATACTAAATTTATGGTAGTAGATAAAAAGGTGAGTATCATCGGGTCCTATAATATTACGGCCTCTAGTGAAAACAATGCCGAAACGGCCATTATTTTTGAAGGACAAGAGTTGGCCAAGGAACTCTATATTCATTTTGAAAATGATATAAAGCTTTCTAAAAAACTTAAGATGAAAGAAATAAGAGAGTTTAAAAAACCTGAAAACTTTGGTGATGCCCTTTCAGTTTTATTTTTAAAACATTTATTTAAAGGACTACTCTAGTTTTAGTCTAAATTTAAATCGGTAAACCTTATCGTTTAATCTAAACTCTTTATGGACTCTTGGAAACCAAGAGTCATCACCGCCAACTCCCATCTGAGCATAATCTAGGTTTAGATAGGTTTTGTTATTATCCACTACATCAACTGTGTGTTTTGCTAATAGGAGCTTCTCTTCTAAATAGTGATGGGCACTAGCGCTAAATAATTTGGAGGAGCTAACCCTAAGTCCTATTCCTTTATCATTACTTAGTTTAATCCAGCGTACATCAGTTTTATTTCCGTTTTCTTGAGGTGAGATATAAGGAAAATAATTGTCCCAAACTTTGTTTTTATAAATACCAACAAATGCAGACTCCTTCTTATCAGAGTAACTGTGATGAGGCCCTCTTCCATACCAGCTCATCTGGTCAAATGACCTTGGCAGCTCCAGTTGAATACCCACTCTTGGTAGGGATTTAAGAGATAAATTATTTATAACCTCTACATTTATTTCTAATTCGTCATTTTTTAGTATTTGATAGGATAATTTAAATGGAATAGATCTACGTACTCCTTTTAATTTTCCTACAAAATGGACACCAGTTTTATCTGCTTTTAAAAGCTTTATCTTTTTAATTTTGAGTTCATTCAATTGGTATTTTACCCAACTTCTATAAAAGCTTCCGACTCTACCATCAGAATTTCGAAAACCATTACCTCTATCGTTATCCGTTGGGGCCCTAAAGAGATGAATACGAGGGCCGACAATTTTAAGGTCATTTAAGGACTTTAATTGTGCATTTCTTTTATCTATTAAAATATTCCACTTATCCGATGATATTTGAATCGTTTGGTTCATCTCATTTACTTTGAGATTTTTATTAGTGGCACTTTTCCTACTATTCCACTTTCTAAGAGGGATTTGATTTTTGGCAACCTCAAATCCTTGAGAAGCGTAGAGGTTATCTTGTTTTAATCGGGTATAAAAATTAATAAAATATTCTTTGCCATCTTTTAGATAGGGAAGCTTAAGATAGAAAATAGAATAATTTTGTGGTTTAAGATCTATTTTGGGTAAAACTCCTTTTTCTATTTGAATACCATTTTCAAGAAGTTCCCAATGAGTTTCAAATTCATCAAGATTCTTAAAGAAAAATTTGTTTTTAATCATAAAAGAGGCCAAACCTGCCTTTTTTATTTCAATAAATTGATGAACCTTTTTAACCTCTAGTAGCTCAGGTGAAACCGTTCGATCCGGCAGTACAAGTCCATTAAGACAAAAGGTACCGTCATGCTTTTTTTCTCCGAAATCACCACCATAAGCGAAGAACTCTTCACCTTGCTCATTTTTCTTTCTGATACCCTGATCTACCCAATCCCAAATAAAACCACCTTGGGCCGTTGGGTAGTTTGGGTCCTCAAAAAGGTCCCAATACTTTTTAAAGTTTCCAAGGCTATTTCCCATAGCATGTGCATACTCAATAAGGATAAGAGGTCGGTTTGGATCTTTTTTAATAAGCTTTTTTATTTCCCAAATATCAGCA
>JAURDE010000122.1 GCA_030828105.1 Bdellovibrionota bacterium
AATGTAGTTGCTACCAGCGTTTCCTAGAAGTTCAACGCTTCGACAATTAACAGAGGCAAATGTTAGTGAGCTAAAAGTAAGTGATAAAAGTAGTAATAATGTTTTCATAGTATCTCCTTGTTGGAAGCAACATAGAATGTGTAAATCAAAGCGTCAAGAAGTGCAATTTGACCCCACTTCAATTTATAATGGAAATATTAGATAGGTCCACATTGAGATAAGGCCCAGATATTAGAGCGTTTGAGCCAGTTGAAGTAATTGAATCTAAATAACCACTGAGGATAGGAAGTATAAAGGATAGTGCAGTTTTCTCTGTTTTTTAGAACCTTGAATTCTTGATATTTGGTGGTGAAGACCAGACCTTGGATTTGTTCCAAAGACTCATCTTTTTGAATAAGCTTTAGGCCCTTTCTTTTATAGAAATTCATCTCAAGACTTGGATATCTATTATGGGCATCTTTAACGACATTAATTTCTTTAAAATCTTGGTTATAAATAAATTTATAAAACTTAAGCGGCGTGTAGGCTGGCTTAAATAAGACAAAAGGTAAAATGACAATATTTAAACCCCATAAGGCCTTAACCCATCTTTTTTGTAATAGTCCTTTTTCATCTAAACATTTGATTCCCATATAAACCAATAAAGGAGCAACAGGATATAAGAATCTAAGCTCTTTATGAGCAATTAAATGATGGGTAATAATAAAAAGAGTCACACTCCAAAAAGCAAGGTCTCTTCTTTTATGGAGCCCATAATAAATCCAGCCTAAGATCATTAGGAGAAACCAGGGAAGAGTTTTAGAGACTCCTTTATAAAGATAGTAATAAAGAGGGTGCTCTCCAAAGGTATTTACTTTTCCTAGGATGATATTTTGATAGAGATAATTCCAAGGAGAAAAAGAAAGCTCGCCATATCCCCAGGAGTCAATAAGGAACCCCGCTCCAATAACGATCACCATGGGAAAGCAAAATTGCAAAACCCATTGTTTGATTTTGGTTCGTTCTACAATTAAAAAATAAAGTCCTAAAGGAAGAACCATAAGGCCTAATTGATGACGTACTAGAAAAGAGAGTCCTGCAAAAAAGGAAGTCCAAACGAGATTTTTTCTTAAAGCATAAGTGAAGGCAATCAGAAAAAGGCCTGTGGCCCAGTTTTCTGAATTGGTTCGAACCATCATGAGTTTGAAAATAAAACCAAAGTGGAGGGCATAAAATAAAGCGGTCCCTCCAATTTGAGAAAAACCTTTTCTTGCTTGCTTTATAAAAACATTCAGGGCCATAAAAGAAAAAAGAGCACTTATAAGCCTTAAAGCAAAACTCATTTGAAAGGGATCCATCTTTAATAAATCAAAGAGTTTTAAAAAAGGCATAAAAATAAAAGGAAGAGACCAAGGTCTAAGCTGAGTGTCATATTCCCAGCTTTTTAATTCAGAGAGCATTCCCAGCTTAAAAGCAGAAAAGTCTATAGCGTAATACTGCTCATCAGGATGTAAAAAACCTACACTGAAAAAAGCAGCGGTTATCGTTAAAAATAAGCTTAAGCGTCTATATTGAACTTCGTTCATCTTTAAAATTGAAAGAAATAATTAGTGACAGTAATTCCTTTTTGAACTTCTGATGCAGCTTCTTCTGCCAGCTCATCCATACTCATTTTGATATCCCTTCCAGGCCTTCTGGCATAGATTCCCTCATCCTTATAAGAGGCAAGCTCCTGCCATAACGCGCCTTTTTGGGAAAGGTCCACATTATCTGACTCTATAAATAAAACAGGTCTTTTTAATGCAATACTTTTTCTCATTCCTCTTAATACGTGAAGCTCAAACCCTTCTACATCGATTTTAATAGCATCAGGTAACTTTACTAACTTCTGTTGCACCAGCTCATCAAAGACAGCAACTTGTACACTTTCTGATTCAGAGGAATTTGAATCCTCTATAAAGCTATGGCCACCATCATTTAAAGGGTGCTTATAAAGAGTTTTTTCTTCTTTCTCTTCCCCAAGTCCCATTTTAAAAATCTGTACTTTATTATCATTAAACTGGGCCATGTTTTTGGCAAGGCAAGAGTAGACGGTATTATCGGGCTCAAAACAATTGAGGGTGATATCATCTCGGTTTAAGGCCATATAGACGCTATACATACCAATATTGGCGCCTACATCTAGAAAGTGTCCTTCTTTTGGGATTAGCTCGAGAAGTTCTTTTTTAGAAGTTTCTTCGTAATTTAGAAATCCTTTTTCAAGATCATGCCCAAAGTGAAAAGAGGGGCCTTTCATATCTCTAGGATCGTAGTGAAAATTCATCCTATTAAAGATTTTTTTATGGGCCATTTTTGGCATCCATGGTTTGGTTAGTCGTTTGGTCCATCTTTTTCTTGAAAGAATCACGGACAAGGAGTTAAGCATTTTTATTCCTTTGCATTAAAAACGATATCTTTAAAATACCTGATGGGATTAAGTATTTACATGAAAACTTAAGTTTGTATTTTTACCAATCTTGCCGCTCAAATTTAAAAAGTGTTGTGACTCAATTGGCCTTATTTGCAACATGCATTTAAATACCTGAAATTATTATAATTACTTGTGTAAAATTTACGGTGTTAAAGCAGGGCCTAAGTTTAAATTATGCATTGCACGTAGTATATCCAACACTGTTTTAGATTAAAAATTGAGAGGAACATATGAAAAAAATAACATTTTTAACCACGCTTGCCCTTACTTTTTTATTAGGATCAATAAGTGCTCAGGCCAAATCATTCACTGAACTCCATAGCGAATGTAAATCAGAAGGCTTTACGGACTCTGAACTCGTAGATCTTTTTCAAGCTCTCATTAAATCACCAAATCCAAGAACTCATGTACCTTCTATGATCGCTGCTATTAAAAATCCTTATGCTCCAGAATCAAGTCATGCTGGAGAGAGATTCTTTAAGGCCCTTTCTTGGTATAACGATACCACTAAAGGAAACAGAGATGGTTTCTTTAATTTAACAGAACTAGATTCTGTTATGGATAAAGAGGTGAATACTTATGCTAACCATCTTCAAAAAAATACTCCCGCCGATGCCAGACTATCTTCTTGGAAAATGCTTCAAAAGCTAGCTCTTCTAAAAAGAGAAATAATAAACCTAGGTCAAGGCGGATATAAGTACCAACCAAGGGCCATGTTTGAAATTGATCATAACAACCCATGGAACTCTGCTCATACGATTAACTCTAAAGATGACTTTGAAAGAAGAGTTATCGAGGCCTCTTATAGCAGACCAGTTCTTGTTAAGTTTGGTTTAACTTATTGTGTGCATTGTTTACTTCTTGAAAACCTAGGATCTATTCCTGCAGTAGATGCTAAATATGGTGATCAAATAGATGTATTTAAACTTTGGTGGAATCCTAAAAGTGAGTCTTATACTGAGTTAAATAATCTTTCTCAAGAACAAGGCGTAAAAAGCAGTCCTTATTTTATTCTTTATAAAGATGGAAAGAAAATCAATGAAGGTTATGTTTTCCCTGATGAAAAAGGTGAGGGAATAGAAGATTTCCTGGCACCTGTTCTTTAAATTCAGAGGTGGTCTTAGACCACCTTTTAAGGCCTATTTGAAAAACTCAAGATTAAAGTTTTAATTTTGATAGCCCACTGAATGCATTCTTTTTAACTTCTTTTTTGGGTGGAGCCTTTTTTTGAGGGGCAGCTTCTGATTTTAGAGTAAGAGCAATTCTTTTTCTGGCCATATCAATACTGAGAACTCTTGCTTTTACCTCTTGCCCAACTTTAAGGTGTTTAAGGGGATCATCGACAAATTGATCGGCAATCTGACTAATATGAATAAGGCCATTTTCTTTAATGCCAATATCTACAAAGGCACCAAATTGAGTGATATTAGTTACAATACCTGGATAGTATTGTCCCACTTTAATACTATTAATGTCCGTGGCATCACTTCTGTATTCAAAAGAGACAAACTCTGTTCTTGGATCCTGAGAGGGGGCCAGAAGAGACTTACAAATATCTTCAAGAGTGAACTCACCAAGCTCCTGCTTTAGTTGAGAATCACTTTTAAGTTTTTGAACAAGATCTTTATTTCCAATAAGAGACTCTAGTGATTCATTGTGCTGCTTACACCACTTCTTTAGCACTTCATATCGTTCAGGGTGGATAAAGGTCCCATCAAGAGGACTCTCTCCACCGTAGATACGTAAAAATCCAGCGGACTGTTCAAACACTTTTGGACTAAAACGAGAAACTTTTAAAAGCTCTTCTCTGTTTTTCATTCCACCGGCCTTGGAGCGATACTTCACAATATTTTGAGCAAGAGTAGGCCCTATGCCTGATATAAAAGATAATAAAGGAGCACTGGCCGTATTTAGATCAACTCCAACATAATTTACACAATTCTCAACCACGCCAGTGAGAGACTTTTTTAATCTCGATTGGTCCACATCGTGCTGGTATTGACCAACACCAATAGATTTAGCATCAATTTTTACAAGCTCAGCAAGAGGATCCTGAAACCTTCTAGCAATACTAATGGCCCCTCTTACGGTTAAGTCTTTATCGGGAAACTCTTTTCGGGCAATTTCACTGGCCGAATAAATCGAGGCCCCATCTTCGTTAACAAGCATGGCCTTAACGGATCCTTTTTTCACCGAAGGCACATGATCTTTGATAAACTGTAGAGTCTCTCTTCCATAGGTTCCGTTACCTATAGCGATATACTTAATATCATAATGACTGATGAGTTTTTCAATAACTTCTTTAGATCCTTTTTCATCTCTTTCAGGATAGATCACGGTATCTACAAGAAACGATCCATTCTTATCAATAGCAGCGACCTTGCAACCCGTTCTAATTCCAGGATCAATACCTAGAACAGACTTTTGCCCTAGATAGGGTTGGAGAAGAAGATTTCTAAGATTCACACCAAAGACTTCTATGGCCTTTTCATCGGAGAAGAGTTTGAGGTCCATCTTAATCTCCGTATCCAGTGAGCTATGAAGGGAAACTTTGTAGGCCCTTTTACAGCACTCAGTGAGAAAGTCAGCGCAGCCGAGAGTCTTTAAATCAAATAGAGTCTTTGAAATAAAGTCGATGGCCTTATCTTCATCATAGCTAACGGAGAGTTTTAAGATGTCTTGCATATACCCTCTTCGAAGGGCCAAGAAGCGGTGAGCAGTTTTAGGGTTTTTAAGCTCTGAGATCTTTTGTTCAAATTCAAAATAGTCTTCGTATTTATGATAGTCTTTGATGTTTTCAGCATCTTTTTTCTTTGAGGATACAATTGTGGCGGATTCCCAGAATCTTTTTCGAAGCTCATCTTTTATCTCAGCAGTATGGGATACTTCTTCAGAGATGATGGATCGGACTCCATCGATGATATCTTGTTCGGATTTTATTTCATCATTAAAATACTTTTTACTATGTTCTTTTAAAATATTTTCCAAGTTGTTCTTGCTTGATTTAATGAGCTCACTCATAGGGCCAAGGCCAGCTTCAAGGGCCTTTTGTCCTTTTGTTTTTCTTTTGCTTTTGTATGGCGCATAAAGGTCTTCGAGTTCATGAATAGTGCAAGCAGCTATAATCTTACCCTCAAGGTCTTTAGTCAGTTTTCCTTGCTCTTTAATGGTATCGAGAATAAAGCTTCTTCTTTTTTCTCGCTCAACGTATTTATTATAATTTTCTTCAATCGCACCGACTTGAACTTCATCCAGTCCTCCGGTCGCTTCTTTTCGATATCTTGAAATAAAAGGAATGGTACATTTCTCTTCAAGCAGTAACTCTAATACTTTAGAAACACTCGCAGCTTTTAAACCCAGCTCTTTAGAGATCTCATCAACACTAGCTTTTTCAATAGGCACAATTATTCTCCCAGATAAAAAGGATCAATATCAAATTATGGACGCACCAATCAATTCTTTTATTGAATGATACTCAAGGTCAAATGTTATCTTTTAAGAGGCAAGATTTTTATATTTAATGACTGGGTGTGTATCTAGAGATACGAGGACTCTGATTAATCGATCAATGGTGATTCGTTGAATACTGCAATTAACGATCTGAGTGATGACAGTACGACCTACTCCAGACCTATCAGCAACTTCTTGATGAGTAAGCCCTTCTTTCGTAATAAGCTCTCTTATTTTACCCATCATATCGGATTTAATCTCAGCTTCGATAGCATCCGCTTCAGATAGCCCTAATAGTTTTCCTAATTCTTTTGTGTTTTTTATAATATGTTTTTTCATTGGATCCCCTTTAGCCGCCTCTTTGCAAGGTCTAAATTCTTCTTAGAAGTGGTCTGAGTTTTTTTCTTAAATGCATGCAGAAAATAAATATCATTTGCTTTCGCTTGGAGGTAGTAAATGATTCTATATTGACCGCTTCCGTCATTTAGTCTTAATTCGTGAACACCTTTGCCTATTGATGGCATCGGTCTTGATAAAGGTAGTGATAATTTTATTCCTTTGTTTAGTTCTACAGCAATAACTTGAAAATCTTTTTGTAAGTTTAATGGTAACTTTTTTAACTCTTTTAAGCATGAATCCAGAATTATAATTCTCTTATTCACCTTAACTCCTCTCTTATGTCATAAATATGTGACATTGTCAACTATTTTTAATATTTAGTTTTCTATTTCTGCAAAAAACCTATTTAGAATGCTTCCTTTAACTAGTTGAAATTATTTAAGGTAGTGGTTCTATTCTGAAATTTAATCAAAGTAAAAAATATTATATATCTCAATTTTCCTTATCAAAGAGTCTATCGGATATAGCGTGGCAGCTGAGTTATAGCTCTTCCTGGAGGGGGATCTTTTCTAAGTGTGTTACTAAAGTTTAAGATTTTTTCCTTTAATTCTTTTAAAACATCTTCTTGGAAACGATTAAAGTTATTTAAAGCAGTGGGGTTCTTTTTCATGCCGGCAATTTCACCCCATATGTAGGCATTAAAGAGGATTAACTTTGAGCTATCTTCAGGCTTAATCCAAGGCATTACGTTGGGACTAGTACCTACTGGAGTTTTATAAAAAGCTGCATCAACAACAACCCATCTCTTTTTTACTTCATCAAACATGACATTGAGCTGATTGAGCTCTGTTACAAGAAGACCGGATGCCATGATTTGTTGAATAAGGGGAAAAAGAGTTTTTTCATAAATACTATTTTTTGTAAGAAGTCCCTCGGAGATAATTTCTCTAATGGTTTTTCCTACAATTCGAGTTTTAATTTGAAAATGATCATTATTGATTTGGCGATGAAAGGCCTCAACCGTATTGATCTTATAATGGGAAAGGACTTCATGGACCCATACTTCTTCTTTGATCTTTTCTACAACATCTCTTTTATCTAAATAATCTTTAAGGACATATTCGGGGCAATTTGGAAGCTCATGAACTTTTCCATAGGCCCCTCGACCGATCTCTTGACCTACAGTACAAGACTTTTGATTAATTTGAACAGATTGCCCAACACCGATAGCGTGAAGGTTAAAACTCAATAAGCATAATGTAATAAATATTTTCATAGCTTAAGTTTAAACTGATCTTGAAATCTTTCAACCTAAATGTTGCCTCTATCTCATGTAGTTATATCCCAATGGAAAGCTAGTATTGCCCTAACTTATGAAGCACTTTAGGTGATTTGTTTAGTAAGATCTTATATGTGTAGATGAGGTTTTACTTAAGCTTATTTATGAAATATCTCACTCCTATCCTCTGGACTTACTCAATAAAAAGCGCTTAATCCTCCATGTGATGCTAAAGTTTGGGATGGAGTACGTGTATTTAAAATAGATAATTAGGTCTTACTAATTAAGCTAGAAAAGGGTGACCTAGGGCCACCCAGGAATTTGAGATCTAGAAATGAGTGTTAATTACTCGAGGAGCGTGAGGATCTTGAAAGGTTCCACCAAGAACAGGAGTATCCCCGTATTCATCAAAGTAGGGATTTACATAGTCTCCTGATGACCCTTTGCAGTCGGGTTCACCTTCTTTACATTGCTTTCCATTATTAATTTCTGCAAGACATCCACCAATACAACCCCCAATGGTTCCCGGTACAACGCCAGCACCTCCACCAATCATTGCACCAATAGCTGCTCCTGCAGAAGCTCCTTCACTGCAACCTTTAATACATTGATTTTTAGTACTTCCTTTCGCTAATTCCGATCCAA
>JAURDE010000006.1 GCA_030828105.1 Bdellovibrionota bacterium
ATGTCTATATTCATAGGAATTTTAAGTATTAAAATGCCTCAATTAAATGACGGTCAAAAGTTTTTAATTAGTGAACTAATGGATCTTTTTCCTTCAACGGGAAAAAGGTTCGCTCTCAATCCTAGTTCATCTTTGTGGAAACAGAGAGACGTTCCCAATCTTCACTGGATGGAAAAGATAGACGACCGTCATCCATGGGATGTCTATATTCATATCCCCTTTTGCAAGAGTATTTGTACATTTTGTGGATGTAATATAAAAACAGCACAGGGACATGAGCAAGAAGGTGTATATATTGATAAAGTTCTTCAGGAGTGGAGTTTCTATCAAAAAGAACATCCCAATAATACTGTTAAAAACCTCTTCATTGGAGGAGGGACACCAAACGCTTTAAGTGAAAAAAACATCTCTCGATTACTTGAGACATTTAATGCTCAAAATATCTATATTGAATTATCACCTCAACTTTTTAATGAGTCCCAAGCAAAGGCCCTTTCGTCGTTCAATATTAAAAGAGTAACTTTTGGGATTCAGGATTTTAATAAAAAGGTATTAGATAATGTAAATAGGACTCAAAGCTTGAGTAAAGTGCATGAAGCTATTTACTTTTCTAGAAAATATAACTTAGGTGAAATTGCCACTGACCTTATCTATGGCCTTCCTTTTCAAAACCAACAATCAATAAAAGAGACATTGAGGCAGATTCTAGAAATCGAACCTGATTTAATTCATTTTTACCCTCTTGCCCCCGTCCCTTGGCAAGAAGCAAGGCAAAGAGCATATGGACAATTTGAACTAATTCCTCAAAAACAAAAAAATATCCTCTATGACCTAGGCGCTTCAGATCTACTCAAAAATGGTTATAAAAACCTTGGTTTTAATGTTTTCCTTAGTAAGTACACAACAATAAAAAACAATTCTTTACTAGATCGTAACATATGTGATGTGGCATCTGAATTAAGCACAACCTTAATTGGTTTAGGAGTTTCATCAATTTCTTACTCAAAAGATATGTATGTACGAAACCATAAGATATTGGAAAAATACCTGTTTCAAGAACATAAAGAAAAGAAGCATTTTCCACTAGGACATTTTAGAAGAGCATCCGAAATAGAACTAGAAGCTTTATATAAAACCATTTTTATGAATGGGAAATTTAAGTGGGACGGAGATGATTTCCTTGAATTCTTAAAACATGGACTGCTCGTCAAAAATAATGACCAATACCTAGTCACCGACATTGGCCGTCACTTTCTTCCTCAGCTTTATGCTAAAATTGAAGAAGCAAAATCCTCTTTAATCAGCTCTAGACCGTACTAAAACTTTTTACATTCCAATAATTGAAATTCCGGAGTCTACGTACAGGACTTGTCCGGTTACATTATTAGAAAGATTAGAAGCTAGATAAACCGCAGTCCCTCCAATGTCATCAGGAGAAACATTTGTTCTAAGTGGTGCCCTTTCTTCAACGGTTGCTGTTAAACCTCTAACTCCCTTGACCGCTGATGAGGCCAAAGTCTTGATGGGCCCAGAAGAGATGCAATTCACTTTTATACCCAATCTTCCTAAATCGTTAGCGAGGTATCTCATTGAAGCTTCAAGGGCAGCTTTTGCAACTCCCATGACATTATAACCATCTAATACCTTCTGAGACCCATGATAAGTCATGGCCATAATTGAGCCTCCTGGGTTCATTAAGCTCTGAAGATGATTGCTAATTCCAATAAGGGAAAATGCAGATATATCACATGCTAAGGCAAAGCCCTTTCTTGTTGTCTTCGAGAAATCAGACTGAAGGTCATTTTTATCAGCGAAGGCAAGAGAGTG
Source organism: Bdellovibrionota bacterium (assembly GCA_030828105.1). Classification (GTDB taxonomy): domain Bacteria; phylum Bdellovibrionota; class Bacteriovoracia; order Bacteriovoracales; family Bacteriovoracaceae; genus JAURDE01. The sequence continues at coordinate 1,828 of JAURDE010000006.1, forward strand.
AACTAAAATATCAAACTTACCCCATTTTTGTTCAACTATGCTTTTAAGTTTGTCATAATGCTCATCATTAGTAACATCCAGTTCGAAAACAAAATCTGCTGCGATTTCTTCGGATAGTGGCATTACTCTCTTTTTTAACTGGTCATTGAGATAGCTAAGAGCAATGGACGCCCCTTGCTTTTTCAAAGCTTTGGCAATCCCCCAAGCTATGGACTTATCATTTGCCACACCTAATATAAGTGCTTTTTTTCCTTCAAGTAATCCCGCCATCATTTGACTCCTTATCAAAAAAATAACCTACAGAACGCAAACTTCTAAAATATATAGGATTTTTTGGGTCTTTTTCAAAGTATTTTCTAAAACGGACTATAAAATTATCCACGGTCCTTGTGGACATATCGGAATTATAACCCATAGCGTCTTTTATGATTCGCTGTCTAGAGACTGGAACTCCCTGGTTTTCAAAAAAGAATTTCAAAAGTTTGGTCTCTTGATCGGTAAGCCTAATTGGCCCCTTTTCAGTTTTTCCAGCTCCTGTCTTAAGACAAACTTTATTAGGCCCAAAGGAAAAGTCTTCGGTGATACTAAGTTTTGCACTTCTTTTTAATAAACTTTTTACCCTTAGCAATAACTCTTCTAGGTCAAAAGGCTTGGTTAGGTAATCATCTACCCCGTTTTTAAAGCAGTTGTTTTTAGATCCCTGTATATCCTTTGCCGATAGAACAAGAATGGGAATATCTTCATCGACGTCCCTAATTGACTTAAGGACATGTTCCCCGCTTAATTTTGGTAGCATAAGATCTAGGATAACAATATCACAACGCATAGAGTTATAAAGATCTAGCCCATCTACTCCATTTTTGGCCAAATAGCATTCATACCCTTCCATTTCTAAGTTCAACCTTAGCCCTTCAGCAATATGAGTTTCATCTTCTATTAGAAGAACTTTAGTCATAAGATCTCCCAGGCACATCCCCAGCAGGGAAAGAAAGGGTAAAAATAGCTCCTTCACCATCCCCTACACTTTCGGCCTTTATTTTTCCTTTATGAATTTTAGCGATGGCCTTAACTAGGTAAAGCCCTAGACCACTTCCTCGTGCAGAGTTTTTACCTTGGTAAAACTTTTGAAAGATATCCTTTAATTCATGTTTTTTCAGCCCATTCCCATTATCTTGAATTTTTAAAGTTACTCTTTTTCCTGTTTGATCTAGAAATATTTTAATTTTCGATTTTCCCTTATCATTGTGAAAAATACTGTTACTAAGAAGATTAGAAACCATAATATCAAAAAGACTTGGGTTTAAATTTAGAAAGATCTTTTGATCATCACCATCTATTATCTCCACTTCTGCTTCATCTAAAAGTGTCGAGTTTTTATCTAATACTTCTTTTAATATCTTTTTAACATCTGTAGGCCTTAAGGCGAATGCCTTTTTACTTTCATCTACTCGAGAAAAATTAAGAATACTTTCAACGTTAGATGATAGCCTCTCCACATCTCTTCCCATGAACCCAAGATACTCTAATTGTTTTTCTCTTGGTAAATTATGTTTTTCCATAGTATTGAGAAACAATTTCAAGGAGGTAATGGGCGTTTTAAGTTCATGAGTAAAGCCATTAAAAAAATTTTGTTGTTTTCTATAAAGCGACACCCATTTACTATAATAAACAAAAATTATTATCAGACCTGCAATTATACAAGCAACAAGAACGGCCAATGTAATAATCACAATCCAGTTTTCTTTTGAAGAAATGGCCGAAGGATCTAAATTAAATTTAAGGATTAATTTGTCCACAGTTTGATAGAGCTTAAAATACCAGTGAATATAGATATATAATGAGGCAACTAGGGCCAAAATAGAGAATATAAATACAGACAATGGGTGAAATAACCACCTTCTATGACTCAACATGCCATGTTTATAGCACACCATGACCAAAGATTAAAGTACGCTTTTTACCTAAATTCTGATTCAAATGATCCGAAAAGCTCAGGTATATGAATAGCTCAGATGATGATAATGAATACAAAAAACTCGTCATGGTCCTTTGCCATGACCTGAATAATAGTATTGGCATTATCAAAAACAGCATTAAGTTGATTAGAAAGATGGGCGAACATCCACACCCTAAATTTCCACCTACAATGGATAAGATTGAAAGAGCGATTGATAATGTTAACGAACTTGTTACTTCTATTAAAGATTATGAGGCCATTAAAAATGGTAAGAAAGAATTTGAATTAGAAGATGTACCCTTTGATGATATCATTAATCATACCATGTTCATGTTTCAAGACAAGGCCGAAGAAAAAGATATCAAACTCATTTTTATAAATGAAATACCAAGTGAAACCTTTCTTAAAATTGAACCAACTAGTTTTAAAAACAGTGTTATAAGCAACCTACTTTCCAACGCAATTAAATTTACTCCTAGAGATAAGAGTATTGAAATAAAGGGATGGGTTGATGGCGACCAGATTATGATAAGCGTAAAAGACCAAGGAATTGGGATTCCTCAAGAGCTTATTGATAAACTCTTTAATCCAAATGAAAAAACAACTCGTGATGGAACCGGAGGAGAAAAAGGTACTGGATTTGGAATGCCTTTAGTTAAACTCTATTTAAATAAATTTAATGGTGATATAAGAGTTGAATCAAAAGAAAAAGATAAACACCCAGAAGATCACGGTACTACAATGGTGTTAAATCTACCAATAGTTAAAGAGTAGCTTTTTTTTCTTTCTGATAGATCGTCATTCCTTCAAAAGTTACTCTTTTAAAATCTGACTCTATGCTAATTAAGCTTTCCCCATTACCTAGAAACATATATCCACCTGGCTTAAGGGCCGAATATATATGATTAATAACATCACTTTTATTTTTAACATCCTGGTAAATAAGAACATTTCGACAAAAGATAATATGATATTTGTTAGCTGGGTAGTTTCCTGTAAGTAAGTTAAACTCTGAGAATAACACCTTATTCATAATTTTCTTAGCAATCTGCCAATCTCCAGTTTCTAATTGAGTAAAGTATTTCATGAGAAGGTCGATTGGAAGTCCACGCTGTACGTCCAAACCATTGTATATTCCGCTCTTAGCTTTTTCCAAAATTTTTTTGGAGATATCACTCGCATCAACGCTCGTTAGCTGAAAATTTTTCGGAGGAAGATCACTATCTATAGACATGAGAATTGAATATGGCTCTTGTCCAGAACTACAAGCACAAGACCAAATTTTTAATGGGTCATTTGGATAAACCTTTTCTAATTCAGGTATAACAAAATTAGTTAACGTTTTAAAAGGCTTAATGTCTCTAAAGAAAAAAGTTTCGTTATTTGTTGAGATATTATTTAAAACAGCTTCCATATCGGGTGTAATTTTTTCCTTAAACAACCAATACAACGCCTGGGTATCCTCAACTTCAAAAAGTTTAACCATATCTTTAATTCTAGATTCCAAACGATAGTAATCTTTTTCCAAATAGACCATTCCACTTCTATCGTAAATTAAATCTGCAAAAAATTTAAAAACCTCTTTAGGTATCATTCTCAGACCTTTAGTAATTTGTTTTTCCTATTTTTTTTCGGTATTTTAAATATATACATTTAAAAAAATGTCATTATGGATAGAAAAGAGATATTAATTCAAAAGAGCTGTACCTTTTTACTGTGTTTAATAACCTTTTCTCTTCTTTCATGCTCAAGTATATCTATAAACAAAGCGCCTAAGGTAAAAAAAACAAAAAAGTATATATCAATTAAACCAAAACAAGAGTTTAACAAATATCGGGCCATAATAGATCAAAAGTTATCCTATTATTGCTTTCTATCCAAAAATTTAAAAAAATTTAATACTGAACAAAAGTGTATTGAATATATTAATTCGACCTATAGAAGATGTATGGACAAAAATGAATGGATAGAGTCTCCCCAGCTCGTCCAATGCATTGATAAATATCTTAATATTTGACAATCTAATTTCTAAATCTGAAAATTTAATTATATAAGGAGACACTATGAAAGCATTATTGCTATCAGCATTACTTCCATTATTTTTGTTATCTTGTACTTCTATTAATAAAGGCCATTTAAACTCAGGAATTCATCTTTCTGTAACAAGTGAAATGAATGCTCGTATTGAAGTTGATACTACAAAAAAGCTGACTGGCTACGCTTCAGGTGTCTATCTCCTTCACCTTTTCAAAGTCAGTGGGGACTCAAAATATGCTGACGGAATAAAGTATGGAAATGTAGAGGCAAGTTTCCTAGAAAAATGGTTTAGTAAGGTATATGACGTAAAGGCCGCCGCTAGTTACAATGCAATTCGAACAAGCAACGCTGACGTCCTTGTTTCTCCTCAGTACATAATTGAAACAAACAACTGGAACCCTCTCTACAAGCAAATAAAAGTCAAAGTGACTGGTTACCCCGGAAGAATTGTTAGTATAAAAAATAAGCTATAATGAAAAAGTTAATTTCATTCTTGATTGTTTTACATTTAAACGTAGTATTCGGACTTGAGGTTGAAAATAAACTCATATTTAGAATCATTTCCATCTCTTCCTCCAAGAAAACAATTCTTATAAATAAAGGACAGGAGGATGGCCTTAAGATTGGTGATCAAGCTAAATTTATAAATAAAGATGGCACTAGCTACGCATTGGCGACAGTGAGAAAAACAAGCCCTGGAAGAAGCCTCTGGTCAATATTTAGAATAAATAGCACTACTGAATTATATAAAAATAACGTAACACAGTTAAAGATCATTGAGCCGGTTAAGCTAACTGAGGATAGCTCAAAGCTTATTTTAGGGGAAAAGCCTGTAGGCATGAGTTCAGAAAAAATTCCTCTTGCTCCTACCCAACAAAAAAATGGTATCGTAAGCTACAGGGATGTAACGAATATTAAAAAATATAGAAATTATTCCAGTCTTGAAGATCATTTTTCAAAAAAAAGAGATCCTAGTGTAAGCTGGGAAAGAATAGATCAAGATTATTTTCCTTATTCTGATAAAGTCAAAATTAAAAAGATTTTAGTTAAAGAAAGCTTTAAATCTCTAGAAACAAAACCCCAGTCTGCAAAAGTCCTATTGAGTTTACGCAAAGAGTTTTCATCTATTTTAGATGAACCCCCTTATAAAATCAGCAAAAAAGAGATTGAAAAAACTTACTCATCCTTAGAAGACTTCGATTACCGTTGAGGCAATAACGTCGTTAGCATTTTTTCATCACCAACAGATAAAAGGTAACGCGAAATATTTCTCATTAATAAGTTTCTATTTTCTGAACTTAAGGAATTATAAATTGTTAAGAAACCTTTTGCAGAAGAAATTAAGCTTTTTAACTTTTCCATACCTAAAAAGTCCTTAAAATGTAGCATTAACAGAATCATAACATCAGTCTGAGCAATTCTATTACTCGATATTTCGATAAGAGATTTGAAGTTTTTATCTCTAATAATAGAAACAATTTCTTTGGCATATGCTGGGTTTTCTCCTTGTAGTTCCCAAAGCTTGAAATAAAAACCTAAGAGATAGGCTCGAGAGAAACCTTGTACTGAATATAAAGAGTAATCTTCTTCCAAGTCAACCAGATCATGAATAAGCGTTGTCTCAAGCTTCTTAGAGTACTGATTATATTTGGCAAAATGTAAATATTGATTAGCTAATTTGTCACGAACGCCATGCCAACCTAACTTTTTTAATATGACAGAAAAATCAAACTCCTCTCCCGATTCAGAAGGAAAAGACATTTTCGCCAAGCTATAAAAAGCTTTGTTACTGACGGCCTTAGTGGGTAAGGATTTAAAAGATATACCAACGCTTTCCATGTTCACCTGAAAAAGGCGAGCAAATTCAACGGGCATAGTGACAAATTCAAAGTATTCCATGTTTTTATATTACAAAACTTAGCTTGTTTAAAACAGAAAATTTTTATTAATCATTAATTTAGATTATAATTTATTTATGAAACTTCCACTATATGATGAGCTTAAAATTAAAAATTTTAAAGTAGACAATCTCGTAGAGCGATTCAAAAAGGCAAATGTTGGAGAATCCCCTTACTACATCCATATTGATCACATTGAGATGAGCTCATCTGAGGTTATCAAAAACATTGAGCAAGCTCTAAAAGAAATAGGTATTTACCCGGGTATTCCTTACCCCTTGGCCATTATTACAAAGGAAAATATACAGGAGAATTGTAAATTAAAAGTCTTTAGCTCAAAAGAGAACGTCACACCCTATTTTAGTAATTTAAAACCCAAAAGATTAAAGGGCAAAGAAATTGGATTACTGAATAAGGTTGATGCTTTAACTCAAAAAATTAAAAACCTTGATATTTACCCGATCATGGATGAATTCCAAGAAAAAATAAAAAAACAGAGATTATTATCTAAAAATATTAACTTTCTGAGTAAATTAGAACACACAATAAACAATATCAAACCTACAGATGATGAAATAGAGGATGAGTAACAACAATGTCAGGTAAATCAAAAAATGACCTTAGCGGTTTTGAGGAAGTTCTTGATCTCGTTAATGAAAAAAAAAGAGGTCAAAGAGAAGAAAAAATAGGTGCCGAGTATGATATCCAATCTTTTCTAGAAATGGAAAGGGAACGCCTTGATAAGACCTACTCTTTTTTAAAAGTTGTATCAAAAATATTTAATCAACATCCCCAAACCGCACCATTGATAAGTAAATCTGAGAATGAGATTAGCGAAAAGGAAAATATTCTTATTAAATCCTTAACTAGTGAAAAATCTTTTTTTATTCGTAATTTAAATTCACTATTTGATAGTTTTTATCCAAAAAGCTAATGTGTATTTAAAACTAAAGGCCCACCAAGAAATTTCACCTTTTCATTTTGTACATCGTCCAAGCTGTACCCTGATAAATGGAAATCAATTAAGTAACTGATGTAATCTATAGAAAGCTTTAAACTAGATAGCCCAAAAGATTTACAGAATTCTTTTATTAAAGAGTAAACTGATTTATCCATTACTTTAACTAACAATAACTTATACTCATCTATTGTTACTCCAAGTTTTTTATCCTGTTGCATTTCTAGTCCACCATTTACATAGTTCGCCAAACAACTCAACATTAAAATCTCAAAGTCAATTTCTTCGACATTATAATTAATATAATATGTATTGATGAGCTCGCCAGAATTTCTCATTTTTTCAAAGGTACTATAAAAGGCAGCAAAAAACTTACAGAAACCAACAAACTCATTGATATAAAAGCACCATTTCAAATAACTTTCATAATCGATAACTTCTAAAGAAAGATCATCTAATGTTTTAAAGCTAACAATTCCGTCTACGAGGCAAGATTCATAAAAATTATACCAGTACTCTCCAACGAAAGACTTACTGAAATAATCCTCTGAGTTATATTTTTTAAGCTTCGCTTGTTCAATTCTTATCAACGAATTACCAATTAAATAAAGATCCCTAAAGTCTAAGGATTCAAGTACATTATTCCTCTTAAGTGAAGCGTAATCAAATCCTAACCTAATTCTATTCATGGCACGCAAGTTAACATTTTTGGTAGCGACTTTTCCCTTCCTTAAACTTTGCTGAAAGGACAATGTCATGTTTAAAGTATTAATAAGCGATAAGTCTAGGAACTCACGACGTGCAGGACATGTGATCGCGTCTAAGGCCTTTTTTAACTTATCATTTTCAAAAACAACGGGAGAATATCCGTCCTCTTCTTGAAAGCTCGCTTCATTTTTAAGTTTGTTTGGTTTACACCCAATAATGAATGAATCAATAAGCCCAATATTCCTTAATGGCGTCTCATATTTAAGAGTATCGTAATAATCTACAAATCCAAAGTCCTCTAGTCTCTTCTTTTTAGCAAGGTAAGAAACTTCCCTATAACTTGAAAAATCCTCAGCGACAGTCTTAAATATAAAACTATATGCCTTTTCTACTCCCATCTCAGAATATAGGAGAAAAACCATCTCTTTAACTTCATCAACATAAGCAAATGTGTCATCGTATTCAAATAAGAGTAGGTTATCTTCAGTTAAGAAATAATTATCATGATCCGGATATTGTGGATCTTCAATGTCAAAAGTATAAATATTAAATTTAGATTTTAGAAATAATTGAAACTGTTCACTTTGACAAAACTCAATCACCAAATTTGGTTGATCATTTTGTAACTCACCATAAGTTTGTATCCAGAACAAGAAGCTTTCAATTGACACCTCATCTTTAACCCAAAGATCTATATCAAGCAAAGCACTCCTTTGCTCGGGTGATGCTTTTTTAACAAGTGACAAGGTAGAATGTATATCACTTGATTTAACCGCTAGATAGAGAGGTGACAACGGAAGTCTTTGCACTTGTTCAGGGCCAAGGGTCATCGACTGCTCTTTTGAAATATCGTATGTTGTAAGTTTATTCATAGAATGGTTTAAATAGCCAAAAACACATGAAATTTAAAGGGCCTAGGAAAATAATATACAAGGCCAACTACCTGATATTTGTAGACTAATGACAAAAGACCTTAATTTTACAGGAAATTTGACTCAAAGAATGTCTCTTCTTTATTCTTTAGGATATCTAGGACTTCATTAATGTTTCTTTGATTTGGATTTAACCACGAGTCCAAAAATTTTTCACTAAGGAAAATAGGACAGCGGTCATGGCCCTTCTCTAAGATTTCTTTTGGTGGATCGTCCGTTATGATAGCAAATGACGTAATTGAATATTGTTTTTTCGAATCTTGCCAATGATCATAAAGACAGGGGGCCCACATAATATCTCTGTTTTTAGGAAAGAATGAGATTAACTTTTTTTTACCATCTACATCTACCCACTCATAAAACTTGGTAAAAGGAAATAGACCGTGATTTCTGCCAATAAGAGACTTCCACGTTTTACGTGTTGTTAAAGAGTCATATCGTGCATTAAATAAATTATACTTTGAGGGAACCTCTTTTTCAGCATAATGTGGCATAACCCTATATCTCATTGGAGTAATAAACCTTTCATTTTTGCTATTGTTCAAAATAATAGGAGCAAAATAATTAGGATATACTCTATTGTCTTGACTAGGAGTTTTATACACATCAGGCATTTTTCTTTTCATGCTATCGAGATCATAAAAGGCTTTCTTATCAACTGTTGCTTTAAATATATCTGAAAGTTTCTTGAAATCTCTACTAACTTCAACGGAAAAACACATTAATCTCTCCAACTAATCAAAACTTTTCCCGTGGACTTCTTTTGCTCAATATACCTTTGTGCCTTACCAATTTCACTGGCCTTAAAAATGATAACTTCAGGGGCCTTGATATCAAAAGTAGTAAGTTTACTCAGTGCCTGCTGAATAATTTCTGGAGTAGAAAATAAATTTAAAACGTTAAGACCAAAAACACCCTTATTTTGATTAATCAACCTTACAACCCAAAACCAAGGCATCGTTAAAAGAGTTTTCCACTTATTAAAAAAAGAAGCATTTAAGGCATTTGATATGCCGATAGAAATTAAACGACCATTAGGTTTGAGCCGCTTAAAGTCTTGCTTTAGAGTGCCTCCCCCTCTCGAGTTTAAAATTATATCAAATTTACGATTACCTAATTCTGTTGGAAGAAGAATCGTTTTTCCTTTCTGCTTGAAGTATTCTTTTTTATTAGGAGAGCTCGTCAATCCAATAACGTCTACATTCTTTTTCTTTAGTATTTCATAGGATAAAAAGCCTAGTGCCCCCGTTGCACAATCAATAAGGATTTCATCTCCCTCTCTCGCCCTTGCTTGCTCAATAAAAACCATATAACTCGTTAAATAACTAACTAGAATTGAGGCTCCCTCAGCAAGAGAGAAATGATTAGGTAAGGGTATGACCTGTTCCTCAGGAAGGGTTATTTCAGAGCAATACCCGTTGAATAACGTACCCCCAATAACCTTCTCACCCACATTATATTTTGAGTCCTTTCCAACTGCAGTAATAATACCTGAGATTTCATAACCTGGAGTAAATGGAAAAGCAGGAGCATCTTGATAAAGTCCTTGGCGCATCAAGCAATCTGCAAAGTTTACTCCCGAGTAGTATACTTCAATTTTTACCTCTTTAGGCCTTGGATCAGGACATTGAAATTCCTGTGTTTTGAAAACCTCATAACTCCCTTTGTTAGGAAGAACTATTCTATGCCCCATTTTCCCTCAAATTCATTTGATTTAATGACACCGCTTTTATATCATGCCCAGCTTAAAACACAAAAGCTAAAGGTCTATTTGGTGAAAAGTGATTATACTTATACTCAAAATGAAAATCCACACATAGCCCGAGGTAGAGAGATATTAAAAAAATACCCTGAGGTAAGAAAATTTATAGGACATTATCCTCTATCAGGCCTTTATATTACCCTCCTCGTATTATTTCAGTTTACCTTAGGTTATTTTCTAAAGGATCAATCTATTTGGTTATCAATAATAATGGCCTACCTATTAGGTGCCATTATCTCTCACTCCTTATTTGTTATGATCCACGAAGCTTGTCATAATCTTATTTTTAAAAAAACATGGGCGAATAATCTCATGGGACTCCTTTGTAATATTGGTCAAGGCTTTCCAAGTTACTTTGGGTTTAAAACTTTTCACCTTATGCACCACACTAATTTAAATGAATACGATTATGACGCTGATCTGGCCTTTCACTGGGAAGCAAAGTTAGTAAAAAACAAGTCGTGGAGAAAGGTTTTTTGGCTTATTGCCTTTTGCTTTATTGAGGCGATTAGGCCTGCCAAACTTAAAGATAGTAAGGTTATTGATGGCCCCAGTATATTTAATATTGTGTTAATTGTTTGCACCAATGTTCTGATCTACAATTTTCTAGGGCCAAATGCCTTTTATTATGTTTTCTTCTCAACATTTTTTGGCGTCGGACTACATCCAGTCGGTGGTAGATGGATTCAAGAGCATTACACATTCAAAAAAGGTCAAGAGACATATTCTTATTATGGATTAGGAAATAAGGTGGCCTTTAATATCGGCTACCATAACGAACATCATGATATTATGACTATTCCATGGGTTTATTTACCTAAACTTAAGGCCTTGGCGCCGGAATACTACAATCATTTGATGGCCCATAGGTCTTGGACAAAAGTCTTAATGGCCTTTCTTTTCAATAAAAACTTTGACTTATACAGCAGGATTGTAAGAAATAGGCCATCTGGACCGATTAAGGCCACGCCATAGAAAATTTAAATGACTCTACCTTTTTGATTCCCAATATCTCCATTATCGTGTATTAACCTCTAAAATTTGCGGGGTTAGTGTGCAGTGGAAGATAATATTGAGTCGTCCATAGATGATAGAATTGAAAATATTTACCACATCAAAAGATGGGGTGAAGGCTATTTTAATGTCACTTCAAAGGGCACACTTGGAGTTCTACCTAGTAAAGACCCCAATGGCCCTTGTATAGACATTCAAAGTGTTCTTCAAGAAATCAAGCAAAAAAATATTCAGATACCTGTCGTTATCAGATTTCATGATATTCTCAGGTCACGGGTCAAAATATTAAATGAAAGCTTTAATCAAAAAATAAAAGAGGCCAATTATAAAGGTCATTATGTTGGAGTTTACCCTATTAAGGTAAACCAAATGAGAGAGGTCGTAGAAGAAGTCTTAGATGCTGGACATGAGTATCGATTTGGACTTGAGGCAGGTTCAAAGCCCGAACTGCTATCTGTTTTGGCCTTAAATGATAACCCAGAGTCTCTTATTATCCTGAATGGCTACAAAGACAAAGATTATTTAAGACTCGCACTGCTTGGTCGAAAGTTAGATAAGAAAACCATCGTTGTTATAGAAAAATTCAGTGAATTAACTGATCTCATCGATATTAGCAAAGAAATGAATGTAAAACCGTTAATAGGTTTCAGAACAAAGACCACTGTTAGAGGTAGTGGTAAATGGTCTGAATCAGGTGGTGAAAAGGCAAAGTTCGGACTCTCAATATCTGAGGTTATTAATGGCTTTGAGCTCCTAAAAAAAGAAGATATGCTTGATTGTCTTGAGCTCATCCACTTTCATATAGGAAGCCAAATAACCAATATTAGAACAGTCAAAGACTCTGTTACTGAAGGAGCGAGAGTTTATTGTGAACTCTACAAGATGGGGGCCCAACTTAAATATATTGATGTAGGTGGTGGACTAGGTGTCGACTATGATGGTTCCCAGTCAACAAATGACTCCTCCAGAAACTATGATACTGATATATACGCATCTGATATTATCTATTCTATAATGCAAATATGTGATCTAGAAAAAATACCTCACCCAGATATTGTTTCCGAGTCTGGTAGAGCCATAACTGCACACCATAGCTGCGTTGTCGTTGAGGTGATTGATAAAATTGATAGTACAGAAGTTGAGTACCCTGGTGCTTTTCAAGTAAGTGATAAAGAACATATCCTTGTTAAAAATATCAGAACAATTCTCGAATTCATAAATGAGGAAAATATTCAAGAAAGCTTTAGTGATGCTCTTGCCATTAAAAATGATACTGAAAATGCATTTAAGCTAGGGGTCCTTTCCATACGCGAAAAGGCAACCATTGAAACAATTTTCTGGAAGATTTGTAAAGCTCTCAAAGAGAAAGTTAAAAAAATGAATTTTATACCTGAGGATTTTGAAAACTTCAGTGATAAACTCTCTTCACAATATCTTTGTAATTTTTCTGTTTTCCAATCTCTTCCGGATACATGGGCCATAGATCAACTCTTGCCTATAGTTCCTCTTTCAAAGTTAAATCAAATACCGCAAGAGAAATGTACGCTCGTTGATATCACTTGTGACTCGGATGGAAAGATTGATAACTTTATAAACTTAGGTGACACAAAAAGAACATTACCACTCCACAACTTCACTAAAGATGAAAATTACTACTTAGGTTTTTTCCTTACTGGTGCCTATCAAGATGTTATGGGGGATATGCATAATTTATTTGGAAGAGTTAATGAGGTTCATGTCTTTCTAGACGATGACTCAGAGGATAATTTTTATATTGAAGAAGTCATACCTGGCTCTAGTGCAAGATATGTACTCTCTCAAATGCAATACAACCCTGACCACCTATGTTATACAATCAAAAAGGCGATTGATAAGAAGGTTGCCAGTAAAAGCATAACGCCTCGTGACGGAGTGCGCCTTATAGATTTTTATGAAGATTGTCTTAATGGGTATCCCTACCTCAAAAAATAGGTTTAGACATTTTCAACGTCAGTTCTTAAGATGACGTCATATAATGAAAGAAATTAAACATAAATTAGGCCTTTGGCCTATCATATCAATTAGTATTGGATCGATGCTCGGAAGTGGTATATTTGTACTTCCCGGCATCGCATTTAGTTTAACTGGGCCCTCTACATACCTCGCTTACCTTCTTTCTGCCCTTCTTGTATTACCTGCGGCCTTATCTAAATCTGAGTTGGCCACGGCCATGCCTACCTCGGGGGGTACATACATTTACTTAGAAAGGACCTTTGGCCCTTTAACAGGAACCGTTGCTGGAATAGGGCTTTGGCTTTCGGTTCTTCTCAAAAGTGCATTTGCTCTTATAGGTTTTGGGGCATACCTTTCTGTGTTTACTAATGTAGACCTCACCACGGCCTCTCTTTTTATTCTTGTTGTTCTCGTATTTCTCAATATTTTAGGTATTGGAAAAGTAAGTAAAGTTCTTATGTTTGTCGTACTTACCTGCATAATTGGTTTATTACTCCTTACAGGTAAGGCCTCATTCACTCATTCATTCGAAAACTTTCAAAACTTTTTACCTCATGGTTTTTCGGGGCTTTTTGCTGCCACTGGATTAGTTTTTGTTTCTTTTGCAGGAGTAACAAAAGTTGCAGCAATTGCTGATGAAATTCATGAGCCTGAAAAAAACCTTCCGAAGGGAATTCTTATCTCATTACTAATCGTAAGTGTTCTATACGCCCTTATAAACTTTTTTCTTGCTGGTCAGTTTACAATGGGAGAACTCAGTGGAAACCTTCGTCCCATTTATGACTTTGCAGTTAAAGTTGGTGGCCCAATTATAGGGTATCTTTTTGCGGGACTGGCCATTCTTACAATGAGTTCAATGGCCAATGCAGGAATTTTGGCCGCATCCCGTTTTCCTTTTGCTATGAGCCGAGACCATCTCTTACCAAGTTTTCTTGGTAAACTTGGACAAAAGTCACTTACTCCTATTGCTAGTATTGTGGCCTCCGGTATTGTAGTTGCTATTTCAATTTTAAGCCTGGACGTACCTTCTATAGCAAAGTTGGCCTCTGCCTTCATGCTCATTATTTATATAGCAGAAAACATAGCTGTTATCGTTTTACGTGAGTCACGTGTTCAGTGGTATAAGCCAGGTTTTAAAAGTCCTTTTTATCCATGGGTTCAAATTTTAGGAATATTTGGTCTCTTATATATTTTAGTTTCTATGAAGCTTGTTGGACTCTATGCTATTTTGGTTATTTCTTTACCGAGCGTTATCCTTTACCTTCTATATGCAAGAACAAGGGTCAATCGAAGAGGTGTTGTTGGAATTAGAGGAGCACGAAAAGACTTATTTGAAGAGGCGCCTCAAAGTATTACACTTCCTCACCATTATGAGCAGGTGGACTTTAGTAAAAAGGTAAATATTATTGTCACTCTATTTGGTAGAGAAAGATCACCCGAAACGTTAGTTGAAGTTGGTGCAGCTTTGGTTGGTCGCTTAGAAATGGAGGTTGCTCATTTAATTGAAGTTCCTGAGCAAACAGTTGTAAGGGATCTTAGAGAAGAGTTTACGATCGTACGTTCCTTAAGGCGAAGATTAGAGGCCATGGAATCTAACCTTGATATAAAACTACGTTATGACCCGATTGTTTCTCACGATATCTTAAAAAATGTTCATGAAATAAGCTCTCGTCTTGATTGTCACTGGCTACTTACTGAGTGGGGAGGTAGAACAACTGGTGCATTTACCATAAACAATCCTATTGCCTGGCTAAAGGACCATCTTTCTTGCTCCATAGCCGTTTTTAGAGATGCTGGAGTTAGGAACTTTAAAAAAATTATGGTTGTTGTTCAGGATATAGGAACAGAGAATGTCGTTCTTTCTGTTGCCAACCATTTATCTAATGTCTTTAATGCTCAATGTACGTTAATCCGCTATATTCCAAATAAAGAAAGTGAAGAAAATGTTCAAAGAGAGAGGCTTGCTTTATTTGATACCTCAAAGAAACTTAAATTCCCTGCCAATGTTCTCATTCTCAGGGGTGATGATAAAATTAAGAGTTTGGTATCTGTAACTGCTGAATATGATTTATTATTATATTCTGATTTTAGACCTAACACTTATATTGATAAGGTATTTGGAAGCCGCTTCGATAAGCTAACCTCTAAGGCCGCATGTAGCGTGCTGAGCATTCAAAAGTACGTTCCTCATTAAAAACCAAGGTTAAAAAAGACTCCGGTGTGTACTTCATTATCATCTGTAGTTGATA
The DNA here is from genome assembly GCA_030828105.1 of Bdellovibrionota bacterium. Lineage (GTDB taxonomy): Bacteria > Bdellovibrionota > Bacteriovoracia > Bacteriovoracales > Bacteriovoracaceae > JAURDE01. Next base: position 17,335 of record JAURDE010000006.1, read on the forward strand.
CTTTTGAACTAATTTCATCACTGATTTTTTTATCAAGAGTTAGTTTCCATAAAAAGTCTTCACCCTTTAGGTCTAGTTTAGTATCCACACCACCAAAGTTCTTTTTCTCAACAGAAGCGGAAAGGCGCTGAAAGCGATTCAATTTGATCTCTGTTTTAAGGCCATACTCTGAACTAACGATCTCACCTCTTTGTTTAAGAACATCTAAAGAGTAACTTGTTGCTGGAGATGAAGTTTGAACAGCAGGCCTCTTTTCAGAAACGGCCTCAGTTCGTTCTTTACTATTGCTCATCTTTTTAGTTTTTTTCGTAGACGTTTCGAACACGATATTACTTTTTAGGTCTTTATAGAAACTTGTTTGATAAAGTTTTTTCAACAGTTGATTAGATACCGTTTCTATGGCCTTTTCTTTGTCACCCTTTCCAGCTTGAAGCTCGAAGCTTATGAGCAGGGTTAAAGAAATGAAGAGTTTTAGTATTCTCATATTATCTCCTGCCTATGAGATTGCAAATTATATGCCTGTCTAAAAGCATATAATTTCAATAAGTTAAGCTATTTAAACGACTAAATTTTGGCCACTATAATAGACTTACGACACCTATACAGATACAAAGGGTTATGGATAAAAAAAGACTAAAAGTTGAGAGTTTCCACTACGCTGATATTCAGACATTAGGCCCTGAAAGTTCGGATCAACTTTTTCTACTCCTTCACGGCTTTGGTGAAGATGGACAGAAAATGCTTAAAAGGCTTAAAGGGTACCTCCCATCTAACTCCCTACTCTTGGCGCCTAATGGCCCCTATCCACTACCTCAAAAAACAGAAGAAGGTATTCATTTAGGCTATGCTTGGTACTTCTATGACTCTATAAAAAAGCGATACTACATAGATTACGAATTACCTGCGAGCTTTCTTGAAGGTCTAATTAAAGCAATAGGTTGGGAAAAAAAAGAGCTGACTATAATTGGCTATTCTCAAGGAGGCTATTTGGCCCCTTTTGCTGGGCTTAAAATGCCAAAGTGCAAGCAGGTTATAACGGTTAACGCAAACTATAAATATGACATGTACGACTATCCTATAAATTTTCAATTTGATGGCCTAAATGGAATGAAAGATGAAATGGTAGATCCCCATACAGCTAAGGAGAGCTTTCAAAAATTGATAGAAAAAGGGGTAAGAGGAAGTTTTTACGAGTTCCCAGAAGAGGGACATAGGTTTTCTAAGACATTCTTGAAAAAAATCAAAGATTTGACCCAGTAAATTTTGCGCAATTCCTTTAAAAATTTCAACTTCAGGTTATAACAATAAAAAAAAAGAGGAGAATTTCTTGATACTTAAAGATCTATATCAAAAGGTCAGAAAGACAAGTGTAGATATCTGTGCCCCACTACAGATAGAGGACTATGTCATTCAAAGCTGTCTAGAGGTCAGTCCACCTAAATGGCATTTGGCCCATACAACGTGGTTTTATGAAACCCTCGTTTTAGGCCGGTATCAGGCAAATTTTAAGGAATTTAACCCAGAATTTAATACCTATTTCAACTCATATTATAAAAGTTTTGGAAAGCACTGGCTTAGGGACCAAAGAGGTATTTTAAGCCGTCCTGGTGTTGGTCAAATAATGGAATATAGAAATTATGTCGACCAAAAGGTCCTAGAATTCTTAAACCAATCCCCCTCTCAGGAGGCCTTAGAAATTCTTGAGCTTGGCCTTCATCATGAACAACAACACCAAGAATTACTATTAATGGATATAAAAAATATATTTAGTGTCAATAATGTCACATACTCATTAAATACCCAACCTGCCAGTACTCAACGTACAGATGGATCTTGGACATTTAATGAAGGTGTATATGAGTTTGGTCACAATAACGATGGTTTTTCCTACGATAATGAGGGGCCCTATCATAAAAGTTATATTCACTCGTTTGAACTCGAAAAGTCTATGATTACCAATGGTGATTTCCTAAAGTTTATTGAAGATGGTGGTTATCAAAAAGAATTACTTTGGTTAAGTGATGGGCTAACTTATATTAAAGAAAATAATATCAACTCTCCTCTATATTGGGAAAAAGGATCAGAGGGCTGGAATGAATTTACCCTTTACGGTAAACAACCTCTCGATTTAAATACACCTGTATCTCATATAAGTTACTATGAGGCCCAGGCTTTTGCTTTATGGGCAGGAAAAAGACTTCCAACCGAATACGAGTGGGAGTTAGCGGCCAAGACGTTACAAGAAGATACTCAAGCCTTCCTTGAGGGCCAAACTCTTACCCCAACTCAAAGTTTAAAGGGTTCGCTTTGGCAATGGAGTTCAAGTAGTTACGATCCCTACCCTGGTTATTCAAGAGAAGCAGGCCCACTAGGTGAATACAACGGAAAGTTTATGTGTAATCAAAGAGTTCTTAAAGGTGGATCCTTTGCAACGTCCAATTGGCACTATAGAAACACTTATAGAAACTTTTTTTACCCCAAGGACAGGTGGCAATTCTGTGGACTAAGACTGGCAAAAGATGCCTAGCATATAACAGTTTTAGTCGGTAAATTTTAATCTCCTTGTCTTAGTATAAAATAATTTGATAAATTAAAGATGTGAACGATCTCTTAATCATGGATGATAGGAGCGCATGCTGATGAAAACGAATTTAATTAGGTGCTTTGTGATAGCTGATGATTACAAGTGGCACGTCCTCACCGACTCTATCGAAGAGTATTTTGAATACACCAAAGCCTATCTTGAGCTTATGAACTCCTCTAAAAAAGAAAATCATTATTTTTTTAAAAATATATTTCTTGATGAAATGGAATTCAGACAAATTCAAAGAAATATGTCCTACCAAAATAGACGCTACGACCAAAAAGATAAAAAACTCGAAAATAAACAGGCCCATTTAAGATTGGTTGAATAGCTTCTGCTTTTCTTTTATACTCCCTAGACCATGGGAAATATAAAAAAAATAATAAGCTCAAGACGTACTACTCACACTTTTCTCAACAAAAAGATTGATGAGGCCTTTCTGCTTGATTGTATGGAAGCCTCACTTAATGCTCCAAACCATAAACTCACCCAACCTGTTCGCTACTATCTTGCAGGAGAACAAACAAGAGAAATGGTGTTTGATTTTTTGGTGGAAACAAAACAAAAAAAATCGGGGCCTCTCAATGAGTCTCAGAAAGAGTCATTTAAAAACAAGTTTATCAATCCTTCCCATCTCATTATTGTTTCCCAAGTTCTAAACTCTGATCCAATCGTCTTGAAAGAAGACTACGCAACCTTGGCGTGCACACTTCACAACTTGGCCTTGTTATTATGGGAAGAAGGAATAGGTACGAAATGGAGTACTGGAAACAAAATTAAAAGTTCTAAACTCCACGATATAACCAATATTGATGCTCGCAAAGAATCTATCGAGGCCCTATTTTGGGTAGGCGTTCCTAAAATCATACCTTCCGCTCCTCCAAGAGGATCACTTGATCAGTTTTTAAAAAGGTTAAAATAAATGAAAAGTTTCTCATCTCCAGTCGAAAACTTTAAAGAGTCCATTTTCGCAACGATGAGTAAGCTCGCACTCGATCATAAGGCGATTAACCTCTCCCAAGGCTTTCCTGATTTTGAGGCACCCTCTTGGATTATTGATAAAGCGTTTTTGGCCATGAAAGAGAATCACAATCAATATGCCCCTCTGGCCGGAATTCTTTCATTACGGCAAGAGCTCTCAAAACATTTTAAAAATTCTTATGATATTGAATATGACCCTCATCAAGAAATCACAATCACTAACGGAGCAACCGAAGGAATTTTTTCTTCTCTTATGGCACTTCTTAACCCTGGTGATGAAGTGATTATTTTTGAGCCTTTTTACGACTCCTATCTCGCCACAATTGAGCTTTGCCGGGCAAAACCAGTACCCGTAACATTACAATCTCCTCACTTTAATTTTGATCCAAGTGAGCTTGAATCTGCCTTTTCAAACAAGACAAAATGTATCATTTTAAACTCTCCTCATAACCCTTCAGGAAAGGTTTTTAACCTCGATGAGCTGCAAATGATAGCCAAGCTCGCCATTAAAAATGACTGCTATGTTATATCAGACGAAGTCTATGAGTTTCTCACTTTTGATTCAAAAAAACATATCCCTATTGCCAGTCTTGAAGGAATGAAAGAAAGAACAATTACAATATCAAGTGTTGGAAAAACATTTTCTTTAACCGGGTGGAAGGTTGGATGGTGTGCAAGCTCAGAAAAAATTACTCACCATATACGAATGGTACACCAGTATAATACTTTTAGTGTTTCACACCCTTTCCAACATGCCGCTACATATGCTCTACAAAACATACATAAATACTTACCTGACTTTATGGATTCTTATAAGACAAAAAGGGACATACTTTTAAATGGTTTAAAAGAAGCAGGACTAAAACCGATAACACCTGAAGGAACTTTCTTTATTCTTTGTGAACTAGATGAAGAAGATGATATCGCCTATTGCCAAAACTTAATAAAAACAAAAAGAGTGGCCACAATACCAACCTCTATTTTTCATCTTAAAAGTCATCAAGGGAAAAAACTCATCCGCTTTTGCTTTGCGAAGAAAGAGAAGACTCTAGTTGAAGCCATAGATCTCCTAAATGCCCACTGTTGAGATATCTAATTAAATCTACGGGCTCAAGAACCTTTAACGGAACTAGATCTCTATCAACAACAAGTACTCTCCTTGAATTATTATTTCCAAAGGCAGTTAACCCGTGACCCACTAAATGTTCCTCAAGTAAAATCTCCGGTGGTGGAATCAAATAATCACTTACGGGAATTTGGTAAAGCTCTTTAAAGTTTCTTTCATAGAAGTGTTGAAATAATATACGGTCAGTAATAGCACCAATCATATCTCTACCGTACTTACATTTTATAAACATATTAGCACCTTCGCGAACTAAGCTCTCTATAACTTCACCGACACTTAAATTTAGCTCCGAAACCACTGGTCTTGTTCCCACAACTCTTTTCAACGGTGAGACTAAATGAAGAATTTTAAGTTCATCTTCTAAGTCCTCAATATTCTTGTAGTCATCTTCTGGCACCAATTTAAAAAAATTATTTTTATTAACTGCTCCTAAGCCTTCTAAAGAATCTTTAAAAACCTCACATAAACGGGTTATTATATCTCTCATCCAAAAATTGTGAACAACCTTTCCTTTTTCATCTATCACTGGAAAAACTGCCTCAGGTCGAAAATTGCATTGATGTAACACTTTTATGAGAGGATCTGTTAAATAAACATCAAGAGGGTTTTTAAAAATAATTTCTTTTAAAGGTGTTTCAATAGACACTTGTTTATACAAAATCTCCTGCATAAAAAAACGTACGGAAAAGAACCCATAAAGGACTTTATTTTCATCAACCACGCCAAGTGATAAGAACCCATTTTCAATCATAAACTCGCAGGCTTGCTTAACATTCATATTAATATCGAGCGTCACTCCATCATGGAGCTCTAAAACAGAAATATCCCCAAACAATTCTTTTTTTTGTACTGATTTTAATTTTGCGACTTGGGACATAAATCACCTTTAATTTCCCTTTATGACTATGTTAACCTAAGCCTTCAATTGTGTGTCATAATTTTTAAAAATAAAGGTTCAGTAAATAAATGATTCTTATAGGCGAGCTTAAAGATATTGAAATTGCGAAAAAGATCGTAGAAGACCTCAAAAGAAATAATATTGATTCTGAAATTCGCTTTGACGGTCAAAACCATAAATATCAATTATGGATACACAACAAAGAACATGCTCAAAAGGCCTTTGACACTTATAGATTGGCCATGGGGCATGGAAAGACATTCGAAATACCCCAAGAGTGGCAGCTTATTCAGTCAATCCCCGTCGGGCCTTTAACTAAAATTTTCATTATAATTTCTATTTTATTATTTGTTGTACAAAAACTTTCTGACACAACAGGGTTCATCGATTACTTTCGATTTGCTGATAGGGCCGGTCTTCCATTATTTAAAGAAATACTTTCAGGTCAAATTTGGAGATTATGGACTCCTATTTTTTTACACTTTAGTTTGGTTCACATTCTTTTTAATATGTTATGGCTCAAGGATCTTGGAAAACTTCTTGAGTATTTTCATGGACGCTATTTTCTTGGCCTTTTTATACTTCTAACAGCATTACTATCAAATACTGGTCAATATATCATGCATGGGCCCTTTTTTGGTGGAATGAGTGGTGTTGTCTACGCGATGCTTGGCTTTATTTGGACGGGGAAAAAATTGAACCCAGACCTTCAATACGGTCTCCCCAAATCTGATCTTATTATGATGATCGTTTGGTTTTTTCTTTGTGCCTTTAACGTAATACCACAAGTGGCCAATATGGCCCATGCCGTTGGCCTTTCTTCCGGTATGCTTATTGCTGTTGGTGCCTTTTACAAAAAGGCCAAAAAATCCCATATACTAATCTATTCAATGACCTCGATTATTTTTACCCTTGTTATTGTCCTTATCGATCTTATCTAAGCTTTGACAATAGGCACTAATAGGAGTATTTTCAAAACCTGTCTTTAAGGAGATTATTCATGGCGAAAAATACAAGTTCCAAGGCCAAACAACTCAATACCGAACTCATCAGTTTTCTAAAAAACTCTCCAACTCCTTTTCATGCAGTTAAAAACATGGAAACAATCCTAAAAAAGAATGGATTTAAGGAAATTAAAGAGTCTCAAAAGTGGGATATAAAAAAAGGCGGCAACTATTTTTTGAAAAAAAATGACAGCTCTATATTGGCCTTCCGAAGCGGTAAAAAAGATTTCCTTAAGACCGGTATAAGAATGGTTGGTGCTCATACAGATAGTCCTTGCCTTCGTGTTAAACCGACACCTAATAAACATTATAAAAACTACTTTCAACTAAGTGTCGATATCTACGGTGGCGCCCTTTTAAACCCGTGGTTTGACAGAGACTTATCCATGGCAGGAAGGGTGAACTATATAAATAAAAAGGGTGAAATTGTCTCTGAACTTATAGACTTTGAAAAACCAATAGCTTTCATTCCCTCATTGGCCATTCACCTAGACCGTAAAGCTAATGAAAATAAAACCGTTGCAAAACAAAAAGATTTAAATCCAATCATTTTACAAAATAATGATAAAATGGATTTTCATAAGATGCTTACAAAAGCACTCAAAGGCCAAGTGAAGAAAATCCTTGAGCATGAAATATATCTTTATGATTGTCAGGAACCAAATATCGTTGGTCTTGAGGAAGATTTCATAGCCAGTGCAAGGTTGGACAATTTGTTAAGCTGTTTTTTAGGTCTTAAATCGCTACTCAATAGCAAAGGTGATATACCCTCCCTATTAATATGTAATGATCATGAAGAAGTTGGTTCTGCATCTGCTTGTGGAGCTGAAGGCCCTATGCTCAAGTCTTTTTTAGAAAGGCTTCTTGGTAATGCTGAAAACGTGGCCAGGACCATTGACTTATCAATGATGGTATCGGCCGATAACGCTCATGGTATTCATCCTAACTTTAGTGATAAGCACGATGAAAATCATGGCCCATTATTAAATGCTGGGCCAGTCATCAAAATAAATAATAACCAAAGATATGCAACAAATAGTGATTCCTCATCAATGTTCGCATTCCTTTGTGAAAAAGCTAAAATCCCCTACCAGAAATTTGTCGTTCGTAATGATATGGGCTGTGGTTCAACAATAGGTCCCATTACAGCAACAAGTATTGGAATTAAAACTGTCGATGTGGGAGTTCCTACTTTTGGTATGCACTCTCTAAGGGAATTAGCTGGCTCACAAGACCCTCATCACCTCATGAAGGTTTTGGAAGAGTATTATAATTCAAATAAGGTAATGCCATGATAAAAAATGAACGATTCGGTCTTAATGACATTACTTTAATCGTAATTTTTCTATTTATAATGTTTGTTAGTTTGAGTTTTTAGGTACTGCTCTAGGTCTTCGATCTCTATCCACGGCAACATAAGTGAATATACCCTCAGTCACCTTAATATGGCTGAAATCTCTACGCACCCAGGCCTCTATTTTTATTTTCATTGAGGTTCGTCCAATATTGATAACTTCGGTATAGCAGCCTAAGATATCTCCAACGAGAACTGGCCTAATAAAAGTCATACTTTCTACAGCAACAGTAACAGATCGTCCTCTAGAAGTTTCTGATGCAACCACTCCACCTGCAATATCCATTTGAGATAATACCCACCCCCCAAAAACATCTCCATGTGGATTTGTATCTCCAGGCATGGCCAAAGTACGTGTTGCAGGCTCGCCGTGAGGAACATCTTTACTCATAAAAACTCCTTTTAATTCATTAAAACACGAGTTGATGAGTTGGCAAAGCTGTGTATACCTGATTTAGCTAGTCGACAAAGATAGAAGCCGGGCCATTTTAGGCCCGGCTCTAGTCAAAAAGGCAGGAGAAAAATGAAAAAACACTAAGAAAAAAAGGCCAGAAGAACGAGGCCCGAACTTCTGAGGCGGGCTGTTTTTGCAACCTTTTCTTCAAATACTATACCCACCACTTTTGTAAATAATGTCAGACCTTTGCAAATTGTTTGTCAAATTTAGGCCTTCATACGATAACCTATACCGCGTAGAGTCTCGATAAGGTCGTCCTTTGTTTTTTGTCTTATCTGTAAAACATGAGTATCAACTGTTCGTGTTGATGGATAATTTTCCATGCCCCATACTTTGTTTAATATTTCCTCTCGACTAAAAGCACGACCTGGCTCTCTGGCCATTAACCTTAACAGCTCATATTCCATTTTAGTTAATTCAATTTTATGGTCCTCAAAGTAGACCTCTCTTTTTAAATCATCAATATGTAAGGCCCCAAGATCTAAATGGTCTGACTCTAAAAATTCGTGTGACGATTTTACATTCCTAAGCTGAACTCGAATCCTAGCAACCAACTCTCTTGGCTCAAATGGTTTCGTCATATAGTCACTAGCGCCAGTTTCGAGACCGAGGATTCTATCTACAAGATCTGCTCGGGCAGTAAGCATAATAACTGGTATATTAATTTTCTGTGCCCTAAGTTCCCTTAAGAAATCAAGTCCCTGCCCATCTGGTAACATCCAATCCAGTATAATCATATCAAATTTTTTAGGATCCCTTTTGGCCAATTTTAGTGTTGCCACTAACTCAAGAGTAAACCCCTCATCTTCAAGATATTTCTTCAAACTTGGACCTAAATTTTCATCATCTTCGACAAGCAAAATTTTTGACATTAGGACTCCTTATTTTTATTAGCAGGTATTTTGACAACAAAACGAGTTGGATTCTTCTTAAAATCAATCGTCGCGTTTATCTTTTTTAAAGAGTTTTTAACAATATTCATTCCTAAACCACTTCCTTGGCTAGATTCACCTTTAACGAACTCTTCTGCCATTTCGTTAAAATTATTAAAAGCACACTCACCCTGATCTTCTACTATCAAACCGAGGAGGCTTTTTTTATACTTAATTACTTCAACTCTAACGGGCGCTTTACCGTGAACACAAGCATTCTCAATAAGGTTTCTTAAAATTAAGGCCACCCAATAGGTATCCATTTGAAAACTCATATCCTCTTTCAAAAGTTGGACATCAATTTCATATTCAAAGCCTTCTACAATGTTGAGTATAAAATCATTAACTGAATCACAGGAAAAATAAGGAGATGAATGAAAATTATTTTTATTCTGTGCTTTAAGATAATTACGGCTAGACTCTGTCAATCTTTGTAATCGATATACGTCATTGCTCAGTCGAAGAAAAGTTTCTTGTAAATCATGATTTAAACTGGAAAAACCTTTTTGAACTCTTTCAATCTGCAAAAGCATACTAGAAATAGGTGTTCTAAATTCATGGGTTAGCACTCTTAAAGCGAATCGTTTATTTTCATCTTCAATTTTTTGCTGCTTAATCTTGTAGTAGAGTAACCAGCTTAAAAAGATCACTAAACCAACACAGAGTATTGCAAATATGAGATTACTCTTATCTGAGTTTTTCAAAAGATATCTTGTATTATATCTCCAACAATAAGGTCCATCTCTATAAAAACATTCATGGCCTTCTATAAATTTAACCAATTCAAATGGCTCCTTCTTAAGAAAAAGATCAAGAGCTTCTTTAGGATAAACCCCATACTCAAGAGAAAAAGGAGACATAGGATTTAAAATTCGAGCAAAAAGATAATGAGGTGTCAGGAAATAATCCTTTCCCTTACTTAAAGAATCTAAGGATAAATTATCAAACTCACCTAATATTGAGAACTCAACAGGAAATGTACCAACAAACTTTCTAACATCCTTTAGTTCACTTGCATGAAAATAATTAAGGTTATTGTATATCCATTCTTTCGAGTTAAAACTAGAGTTCTTTACCATAATGGCCAAAAATGCATAACTTATACCTGAAGGGTGCATATAGGGTGGTCTCGAGAAGAAAGAGGCGGGAAGATGCGCTCTAACACCACATCTATACTCTTCCCATTTAAGGACCTTATTTTCTTTTAGAGAATTGATGAGAGTTAATACATTTGAAAAGCAATTCTTTTTTGAGGAGTATTTTTTTCTAGCTTTGATCAAGTCTCGTTCATCTATTTTTGGGTGAGGCGTGATTAATTCTACAAACTCATTATTACCGAAAAGTTTAGAAATATTTAAAAAAGCATTTGGTTTATGTGTATTTTGAAAAAGAACCTTAGACTGGATTACACGAACAATATCATTTGGTGTTGCCTGATTATTTCCTCTCCATGAGAGTCCATAGTAACCGGCCAAGAATGCAAGGAAAACGGCCGTCAATATAAGGGTGATATACAGTCTCATAGCTGCTTATCTTCTCTTATTTATGAAAGGTAATTGTCAAAGTATTGTGAAAAAATTGTGATTTTTAATGCCGCGCTACAATTCTTTACGCTTAAAAACGAAAAAGGCACACCACATCCATAAGCCAGAAGTTATAACGAAGTGTGTAGATTGGGATAAAACCTGATTCATTGATTGTGGATCCTTAGAAAATAAAGAGCTCCCCATCCAAACCATATTTCCAAACTGAGGAAATAAATAATGAACCAAAAGGGCCAAAGAACTGTATATCCCAAGCCCTTGCTCTAAAATTTGGTCTGTGGTTTTTAAACTCACATAGATGTTTGACGTATAAATAAGAGTGAAAACGAGTAACGTAAACATCAACCCAATTTTCTCAGATGTAAAAAGATTGATCAAAACTGCAATTAATAAAGACGAAAAATTCACCGCAAACAAAATTAATAAACACAACAAGGTTTTACCAAAATAGGACAAGGAGGATAATTGTGCCCAATTAAAAATATAAATAACAACAATACAAATAAATAGAAATAGTCCTAAAATTAAACTCCCCCCGAAAAGCCTTGATAATAAATAAGTACTTCTTTTTAAAGGGAGTACTAAAAAGGTGGAAATTATATTGTTATTAAATTCACTATTAATAAGACCTGTTCCCATAATCGCACAAATAAAAACGGCCCAGAACTGAACAAATGATAAAGTGAAGGTCAATCTTTGATCTTTAAAATTAATAAATCCATCAAAACCGGACGCTTTTGCTGTTTCCTCAATGGCCTCTAAACCATAACTGACTCCAAGTATGTAGGCGAAGGTGACCAAAAAAATGGGAATTAAGCTTTTATTACGATATTCCTTAATAATTGTATTTAGAACAAGGGTTTTGATCATTCGTTACCACCTGTCGTATTATTTAAGAAAAACTGCTCAAGATCATTTCCTACCTCAGAAATGGCCCCTTGAAACTTTATCTCGGCCCTATCTATAATAATAACCTGATCACAGATTTTTTCTATCTCGGCCAATATATGAGAGCATACTATGATTGTTTTTCCCGACGCTCTCAACTCTTTTATAAGATCTTTCAATTCTCTAATACCGAGCGGATCTAACCCCGAAAAAGGCTCATCAAAAATCATTATTTTTTTATTGCTCAAATAAATTGAAGCAAGCCCTGCTCTTTGCATCTGCCCTTTAGATACCTTACCCAATTTCTTGCTTCTTAATTCAGTTAATCTAAACTTCTCAAGGGCCATTTCAATATGTTCTTGGAGCCCCTCTCTGGGTAGGCCATAAAGCTGAGTCATCATTTTTATAAAGTCTTCAACTGTATAGAAAGGAAAGAAATAGAACTTTTCGGGAAAGTAAGCAATATCCTTTCTAGATAAAGGATCAGTGGAGTCTTTTCCGTTTATTGTAATTTTACCTTTTTGAAAATTGACTAAATCAAGAATAGATTTCACCAGGGTTGTTTTACCTGCACCATTTGGCCCAAGAAGCCCTGTAATAATATTATTACTAAAATCGAGATTAACATTTTTGAGGGCCGTGAAACTCCCATAATTCTTATAGAGATTTTCAACTTTTAAAATTGTTTCCATGCCAATTTTTTCAACCATTCTGACAATCCTAAACAATATTTAGTGGTTTTTAAAACCAAAAAACAGTTACTTTTCTATTCAAGACACTAAGAAATAGAAATCGACTTATAATCCCACCATGGCTCTTAATATAAAAGCTTTTTTTCCTTTTTCTCATCCTCTTCCGACTTCTAATCCTTTAGGAGTTGAACTTGGTACGGTTTCTAATGAGCATCAGAAACAAGAGCGTGAAAAAGATGACCACCCACATGAAAGACCGGCCTATCAAATTTATAAAGAGGCCCTATTAGGACTAGATCCCTTGTTGGCAGCTCGTATAAGAAAGCCTAACGAGCACACTCAAGACTGACATTATGTTTGTGGTCAGGTTCATAAACAATTATTTCTCTTTTTCTCAACAATGCGCCCATTCTATCGCTAGAAAGGTAGAAGTTATGCTGGTGGGAACCATCCAATAACACGTAATTTCCCCCAACGGCCTTATGAACCTCCGTTAGTGAAAGGCTTCTTACTTGATGTGTATGAGTATAATCACCAATCATGGATGATCTTATCGCTGAATTGCAATAAATTGAGTCTTTAGGCACTTCGTCTGCGCCCTGCATTACACTTCTTCCTTTAAGATGGGGGTCTGGGTTAAAATCATAACCACAAGAGCTCATAAAACAAGGCATCAAGCTAACGCACAAAATCATTAGAAATCTTAATGAACGGTGATTAGTATTTATAATTTTTCCTAATACCATTGGCATATTATAACTCACTTCAATCAGAGGGTCATATTCGTTTTAAATGGACATGTCTTTCATTGTTTTATAGACCTGATCCCTGCTAGGGGTCAGGTTTTACCCTTTAAATTGGCACAAAGCGTTTGTGCTAGTGCATTGTTCAGAGATAAACTTTCTTACTTTACCTTACAAAATTAGTATTCTTACGCATTTATTATTATTGTCTATTCTCTCTAATAATAAAGGAGCAATAGGTGCATAAGTTTTTTCGTCAGTCTCTTGTTTTTACTGCACTGCTAGGGCCCGCAGTAACCCTGGCCAATTTTCTTGATGTTTCATATTTCAAAAATGGTAATCCTCTAAATGATTCTGATGTAACCGTTAGCTCTTTAAACGGATATTTTATCAGTACTGATAAATTTAAAATTGTACGTAGTGACTATCAATTTGAGATCACAACAGCATTTGGATTAGGTGACCCACAAGAAAATGGTAAGCCAGAATTAAAACCATATGAGGGTTCTGAAGAAATAAGATATGAAGAAACTTTAGACTTCGATTCAAGTGACGTAAGATTTGGGGCCTCAAATCTCACTTACTGGTTAGGTAAAACCGTAGATAAAATTGTGGATCTAGGATACTTAGGCTCTAAGAAATTAGACATAAAGGTATATTCTCACTGCAAGGATATGCTTAACGCTTATTATTCTCCTGTCGACAATGTTATTTGTGTCGGACACCTTCACAAGACCCTTGGAAAAGAATCATTAGAAGGGATGGCAAGTCTCGCGTGGGATGCGGATGTAATCGTTCATGAGCTTGGCCACGGTGTTTATAATAACCTTACAACGATGACCAGAAATAACTACGTAAGCTTTGGTAACGATATGGTCAGCGCGATGAATGAAGGTCAAGCTGACTTTATGGCCCATGTTGTAACAGGTGCTGAGATTTTAGCTCCTTGGATGATGAATATGGCCAAAGAGTATTATAAAAAAATTGCACCTCACGTATACCCATACGTTAAAGATAAACAAGGGCTTAGACATATTGCCAATGACTTTAAACTTAACACTCACTTCTTTGGAGAAATTCATGATGATGGTTCAGTCATTGCGGGAGCTCTTCAAAAGGTTGCAGATAAAATTGGCAAAGAAACTTCACTCAATATATGGCTTGAAACGATTACTAGAATTCATGAGGCCAACAACTTCTATGATTTTGGTAAAATTATGGAACAAGTTGATGAAGAGCAAAACAATGGGGTGAACAAGCAGGCCATAGAGGAAAGTTTTAAAGATCATGCCATATATGGAAACCCTGAAATGCTTGAGGGTGACATTGTAGCGGAAGCTAAAATTGTTGACGATAAAGAGACTCTTATTGAAATTCTTAAATCACTAGGAATAGATAAAGAGGAGACACTTAATCAACTGACTGAAAATAATAATGGTAATGGTCAACTTGATAAAAATGAGTGTATCTCATTAGAAGTTGCCTTTAAAAACGTCAGCGATAAAGATCTTGTAGGTCTTGAAGTTTTCATTCCAAAACATATGGTGCCTAAAGGTCTTAGCAACCAAGGACAGAATAGGAATTATCTCGGTTTTCTAAAACCAGGGATTACTTTCCCTATAGAGGTAAACTACAAGAACAAGAGAAGACCATGGTTTTATGTTTGCGCTACTGAGGACTTCGAGCAAGAGCAAACACTTCCTGTATTTGTAAGAAACTCAGGTGAAAATACTGTTAAAATTGAAGTAAAAATTAATTAAGACCTTGAAAAAAGCAATTATTCTATTGGCCCTGATTCTTATCGGGGCCTTTTTATTCACTCAAAAAAAGCCTGTGTCCATCAAAAAGGAGCTAACTTTAACTAAAGTTTCGTCCCCTGTTTCTAAAGATTCTCCCTTGCCGGCCTCAAAAAAAATAGTCCATCAAAATAAAAAGGTTATTGATAAAGTAGAGGAATCATTTGATGGCTCGTGGAAAAAAATTAAATTTAAAAAGGGCGAGCAAAGCTCTTTTCTTTCTAAAGACAGCTTTCAACAGCAAGTCCTTGCTAAGTATCCTTTTCTCCTAGAAGACCTTCCCAAAGGAGTAAGAATTGACCAGCAATCATTTAATGAAACCCCGACCAATAATATTGTTATTTGGAAGTACTCCTATAATGGAGTTCCATATCCTGGACAAAAGGTCTTTTTTCTAAGAAAGGATGATCGATCATTTGGTAGTCTTTTTCAAATCAACAATGATGTCCCTTTACTTCTAAACTTCAATAATTGTAAAGCAATGGCAGAGTCTGATGCACTTAAAATTATCCAAGGCCTTCATAATGCGGATCTGAGCAATATTAAAGTTACAAAAAAATATTTTCCTGACTCTGGCCAAACGGCCAGTCTTGGTTATGAGTTTACCTATGATTTAAAAAAACTTAATAATAGTTTTTTGGTTGCGATTGACGCTTGTAAGGGAAATCTGATTAAAGGCCCTGTAAGCATTCTTGAACACTAGTCATTTCTCGACTGACTAGTTCATTTTTAAAGAGCTTCCAAAATTCGTCATAGACATCACTGCCCTTTAAGATCTCTTGAAGAGATACATAAACAGATCCTGGGAGTCCGCAGGGGTAAACTTTTTGAAGCTGTTGATTCATAACTTCATCTTGTAAAACATTCAAGGCCATTCCGTGATAAGTTATAAAGCGAGTAACCGCTATCCCAATGGAGGCCAATTTTTTCTTATTCCACCAAAGGCCAAGAAGCTTTTGCTTGTAAGAAAGGTCATTTAATCCATACTTTTGGATAAGTGTTTGTGTGGCAATATCAAGCAGGTAATTCATAACTTTATACACATCAAACTTTTGTCCTAAGGAACATATAGGGTAACAAATAAGCTGACCTGGATAATGAAAAGTTAGCCCTCCCCCTCTTTTAATATCATATAAAGGGATCGTGAGCCTTTGCCTCAGCTCTGGATTGAAGTCTATCAACTCAACGCCATCAAGCTCCTTGTTTCTTTGAAGCCCTCTACCTAGGGTGAAACAATGAGGATGATTGCATATTATAAAAATTCGTACCTTTTTATTTTCTCTTACATAGTCGACACAATCTTTTTGAAAGTTATGGGCCAAATTATAGTCCCAATTTTTTTTCTCAATAAGAATAAAGCTGTCACTATAGCGAGTTACATTTTCTTCTTTCAGATCGTAATGAGTAAGTGAATTAAATGGATTCAAACCTCTATTCCCTTAGAACGAAGATGTTTAAGATAGTCAGCTGCCTTATAAGAACTCCGTACTAAAGGTCCTGACGCTACAAACTCAAATCCAAGTTCATAGGCCATCTCCTTTAGTTGCTCGAACTCATCGGGATGATAATATTTTTCAACTTTAAGATGAGCTGGTGTCGGTCTTAGATATTGGCCTATAGTTAAAATACCAACGCCTACGGAACGAAGATCTTTTAAACAATCTTTAATCTCCTCCATATCTTCACCAAACCCTACTTGAATAGAGGATTTGGTTGTGATGTGGGGAAATGTTTCTTTATAGAACTTGAGACAATCTAGGGTTTTCTTATAACCGGCCCTTTTGTCCCTCACTTTGTGAGTGAGCCTCTCAACTGTTTCAATATTTTGAGCTATAACGAATGGGTCACTCTGACCTAAAATTTTCATATTGTTTGGAGAAGCATCAAAATCTGGAATTAAAACTTCTACTTTGGTTTCAGGGTGCTCTGATCTTATTTTTTTTACGACATTAGCAAAATGTGATGCTCCACCATCGGGAAGGTCATCACGGTCTACACTTGTAATCACAATATACTTAAGCCCCATTGTGGCCACCATCTGGGCACTTTGTTCTATTTCGTCTTTATTAACCACTCCTTTGGGGTTTCCTGTATCAACGTTACAGAATCTGCAAGCACGTGTGCATGTTCCCCCTAAAATCATAATGGTGGCCGTTTTAGCATCCCAACACTCACTCAAATTAGGACAAGAGGCTTCTTCACAAACAGTCCAAAGGCCTTTTTCTCTTAAGTTACTTTTAACCTGCTTATAGTTGGACCCTTTTGGTAGTGGAACTTTTAACCAGCTCGGTTTCCTTTCGAGGTCTTTTGGACGTTCATAGTAAAGGGATTTACTTTTTCTTTTTTCTTGAACCTTTTCACGGGCCTTTTCGTAGTTATACTCTGTCATACTTTATCCTAGCAGTTGTGCAGCATTAAATCTATTGACGCGCCGCCAGCTTCCATTTCCCTTTCAACTAAGATGTGTTAATCCATATTTAACAAAAGGTCTATTTGTGAAAGTAAAATTAGTATGTGGAATCGATATAGAAGGGATAAATGAGAGTCTCCTAACTAAAGGAGTAAACCCTCAAAAAGACCGAGTTTTAGAAATTGGTGCTGTAATGTGGGATGTTGAGCATAAACAACCCGTAAGCCTCATTTCAGAGCTCATCAACGAAGAAGACAGACTTCCTATCACAGAAGAAGTTCAAGGAATTACAGGCCTTAATGATGAGATCATTAACAAATACGGTAAAAAAGATGACGAGATTAAAACTTTCATCCTCAATCTAAAATCCCTCATGGAAAAAGCAGATTTTATTATGGCCCATAACGGTGAC
>JAURDE010000059.1 GCA_030828105.1 Bdellovibrionota bacterium
TGACTGGTATGGAAGCAGATAAAATCAGGTCTTTCTATACATCTAATGAGCAGACTAAGAACAATCTTATGTACTCAATAAAAGAAGAAAAAACTTTCAAAAAACTTATTGAGAGTATGAACGTTAAATAATTTCAATTAGGCCCTCACTATCAGAGAGGGCCTAGTCTTTTTTTTATACTTTTTTCACTTTTTGGAAAATAGTGCCAAAAATATTTTGTCCCTTATCATCAAGCATCTCTATCTTTATAGTGTCGCCATCCTTCATGAAAGGAGTTTCAATATTTCCTGTATGAATTTTTTCAAGCATCCTTTTTTCTGCCAAACAGGAGCTTCCCTTACTCTCATCTTCATTTGATACAGTCCCTGAGCCTAGTATGGTACCTGGTTGTAGCTCTCTCGTTTTGGCCGCATGAGCGATAAGTTGGCCAAAATGGAAAAACATCTCAGAGGCATTAGGGTTTCCAAACCACTTCCCATTATATTCAGATAAGAGCTCAAATTGAATTCTTCCATCTTTCCAACCAACACCTAATTCTTCAGGAGTTACGGCAAATGGAGCATGAGATGAAGGTGGCTTTGATTGAAGAAATCCAAAGCCCATAGCAAGTTCAGCTGGAATAAGTCCTCTTAAAGAAACATCATTAATGAGAACGAGTAATTTGATATGTTTCAAGGCTTCTTCAGGGCCTACACCCATTGGCACTCTATCTAGTATAACACCAACCTCTCCTTCAAAATCCATACCGTGAGAATCATCAATGAGAGGAATATCATCATAAGGGCCAAGAAAATTATCACTGACTCCCTGATACATAAGAGGAACTTCTCTAAGTTTTTCAGGCGGCTCTGCCCCTCTTGCTTTTCTAACAAGTATTATGTGTTGAATATATGCTGAACCATCTAACCACTGATAGGTACGTGGAAGTGGTGAGTGGAATAAGTTCTCTTCTACAGCTGTGCCTTTTGATGCATCAGAGTTGAGCTCATCTGAAAGCTTTTTTAGCTTAGGTGATACTTCATCCCAGTTTTCTAAGGCCGTGATAAGGTTTGGGCAGATATCGCTGGCCTTAATATAGCTTTTATTATTATTGGCCACAACGACTAGTTCGCCATCTTTATGATCAGATTTCAGTGTTCCCAATTTCATTTTTTTATCCTTTGCATCATTTTCAGTTCTTTTTTCTTCTTATAAACTAACAAAACTTTACTGGCAAAGTTTTGGAGGTTCCTGTGAATAAACCGCTTCTTTATAGCTATTTTAGAAGTTCCTGCTCTTATAGAGTAAGGGTAGCTCTTCATTATAAGAATATAGACTTTGAATATCGCCCCATTCATTTGGTGAAGGATGGTGGAGAGCAGCTCAAAGACCCCTACCTTAAATTAAACCCAAAAGGAGAAGTTCCTTTCTTTATCGATGGAGATGTTGGAATTGGTCAATCAATGGCCATATTGCTCTTTCTTGAAGATAAATACCCGCAAAACCCTCTTGTTCCCAAAGATCCTTTAAAGAAGGCCCATTGCCTTCAGCTTTGTGAGCTTATTAACTCAGGAATTCAACCTATCCAAAACCTAAAGGTTTTAAAGTATTTAGTTAATGAACTAGGTCAGAAGGATGAAATTAAGGCCAAATGGGCCAATCACTGGATTACGGAAGGCTTCATTGCTCTTGAAAACTTTATGAAGGACCTATCGGCAGATTATTGTATAGGAAGTGAGCTTAGCCTTGCAGATTGTTTCTTAGTTCCCCAAGTTTATAATGCAAATAGATTTAAAGTTGATATGGATAGATTTCCTCATATTAATCGGGTCAACGAAAACTGCTTAAAATTAGACTGTTTTCAAAAGGCCGATCCGGCAAATCAGCCTGATGCTCAAAATTAGAGAAACTTTTCGATAATCATGAACGTCTTTAATAAAAGTTTTTCTTTTTTATTATCTGGGTCAGCATATTGAAACAATTGCTCAGGAGATGCTTTACGGGTTAACTTCAGATCTTCATTAAAAAGTTGGGTTAACTCATCAGCGACTCTTTTTCCATCAAATAGGACAACCGTTTCCGCATTGTTCATACTTGAATAATCCATATTATGTGAGCCAATAATACCTAGTTGATTGTCTACTACCATAAATTTAGCATGGGTAGTTTGAAGGATGATGTTTTTTTCACCTTCTTTATTTCCGGCCCACTCCCAAAACTCAGGGCAGCTATAACCTTGCTCATTACAATTTTTATCACTACCAAGGAAGTTATATATATCAAAGTAATGCCTTCGACCTACGATAGTTATAGGAGCAAACTCATTGGTTTCTGGAGTTCTACTTATGACTCTAATCTTGACGCCTCGTTTTGCAGCATCAATAAGGGCCTGCTTAAACTCGGGAGGAGGAACTAGTAAAGCTTGATGAATATCTATTGTTTTCTTCGCCTTTTTTACAAGATCAACATAGGCATGATAAGCATAATTTTCTCCTTCCTTTGGTCTTGCTAAAATAAAGCGTATACCTTTAAGAGGGTAGTAAACAATTGGTCTCACTGAAATTTCATCATCTAAAGAAGACTCACCATTAATCAGTTTCTGTATGTTTTTTCTCATCTTTTTTACATCTGCTTTTTCTCCAAAATTTTTAAAAGAAACATATTTTTTAGTCTTCTTCTTCTTAAATTCGAGATACTTTTCTTTTTCTTTAAGAGGATGAAATGGGTTTAAGCATTTTTTATCTGATGAATGTGTTTTAAAACTAATTTTTTTGTGAATATAGGTGCTTAAAAAATCTTTAGCAATACGATTTACAATTGGCCCTTTAATACCAACATCTTGATCTCTCCAACTTCTATCACTTGAGCCTGTTAAAACAAAATATTCTTGGGCAATGTTTATTCCACCCATAATAACCTTGCTTGTAGGGATAGGTTTATTACCATCTCCATCAACAATCCAAAGTTTTTCATGATTTCTACTTAATATTTGAGGGAGGTCAACACCTTTTAGCTCATTGAGGGTATTAAATTGACAGGAGTAACCATATACTTTTATTCCCGCTGCTTGAAGGTTATTTAGCATAATGGCGCTATTTTTTCGATCTGTTTTTGTTTGAGGTTTATCCATGGCACCTGATCCAAGTCCATCAAGAATCATTTTAACATCAAGCCCTTCTGCTTTCTTTTGTATTAAAAGATCAGTTAGAAATTTACCTGCTTCATCTCCTCGAAGAATAAGACTTTGAACGTAGATTGAATTTTTCGCATTCATGACAGATCGGTAACGTTCGATAAAAGATCTTGGCCCATCAAGGACGGCCATCTTATGATTGCCAACTTTTAGAACACGTCCATCAGTATAGCTTTTTCCAATAGGCAGGTTACCATCAAAGATAACAGGGCCTAGTTTAGATACTTTTAGCTTTTTATTAAAATATTTTCTGGCCAATCTAGTTTTACATAGCTTTCTAAGTTTAGAGAGCTCTTTGTGGGTTTTTTTTAGCTCATCCTTAGTATTGTAATAAATGGCCGTTCTTCCCTTAAGAGTAGGTTTAAGTCCAAAGGTAAGTCCATAGGCCCCTTTTACTTTCCTTACTTTTTTAAAAGGGGTTTGTCTTAAAAGATTAAACGAATCTCTAAACATGTGACCATATTCCGGATGGAATGTATTTAATTCAATTTGGCAGGAATCAATAGTAATTTTTTGTTTAAGTTTGATTTTTTCATCTTGAACATCAAAATCAAAATAATGATATCCAGAGTTTTGCTTTGATATCAACCTTATTTCATTAAGAAGATCTTTTAAGGAAGTCTTCGCAAAACTAATAGAGGTTGAAAAAAGAAAAAGTAGAATTAAACTAATAAACTTTATAGAATCCATAATATCTCCAATACAAAAATATCGGACTAAAATGGTTCAAAGTTTAATTTAAAAAGTATCTGTGAGACCCCTTTACATCCAGCTTTTCCAATAATCTTTATTTTCATTCTCACTCCACCAATTAGTGGGAATAAGAGGGTAACGGGTATCAATCATTACAGCAAATTCATCGGTGTGAGTTTTATCGTTTACTGAATCAAAGGCCTTTGGATGAGGCCCATGATGAATTCCTTGAGGATGAAATGTTAAAGCTCCAGCATCTATATTGTCTCTACTAAAGAAATTTCCTTGATGATAAAAAAGAACCTCATCGTAATCGATATTTGAGTGATAAAAAGGAACCTTCAAAACACCTTCTTTGGTATCTTCTAATGGCCTTTCAACAAATGAGCAAACCACAAAGTTCTGACATAAAAAGGTTGTGTGACCGCTTGGAGGTATATGGTATTTATGGCTCATTATAGGGCAATAGTCATAAATAGAAATCTTCCAAGGATAAACAGATCCTTTCCAACCTTTAGCATCAAGAGGATTAAAGGGATAAGTTACCGTTGTAATTTTACCAAGTCTTTTAATATCAACTTTATATTCTTTTTTATCAGACTCGGTACCAACGGCAGCCTCTGGTACAACTTTAGCTGTTTGATCATAAAGGGCATTAGGGCCTAGAATCCCTCTTGTTGGTTCTTCAAACTCAGACTTTGACTCAATCTTTAAGATCTTAGTTTTAGTCTTTGTGTAGTATTTGTATGTTGTTCCTCGTGGTACGACTATATAATCGCCTTTAATACAATCCAAATGACCGTATTGGGTTTCTAATTTTCCTTCTCCCTCATGAATAAAAAACAGTTCGTCGTAATCAGCATTTCTATAGAAGTTTTCAAAGCTTTTATCGAAAGCTCCTAGACTAATGAGACAGTCATTATTTTTTAAAACAATTTGAAATTGGTTTTGAAGTTTTGGATGGTCAAAGCAAGGAGGTAAACACTGAGGTTTTAATTCACCTTCGATATGAGTCCAGCCTACAGGAGGATTTTCTCTATAAAGCTGGCTAACACGTCCAAAAAAGCCTTTTCTACCATGCTCATCTTCATAGAGGCCCTCTGGAATTTTAACATGGGCCTGTTTTGTATAAGTTCCACTTGCTTTAAAGTTTTCCATATATTTTCCTTTTATAGCTTCTTAGCATGACTGGAAACGATGACTTATGATAAATCTCAGCATCGACCAAACTTTTTATTATACTCAGGTAAAATTTCTTCCATGGCCTCATAAAAGTGATCCATTTCATCTTTGGTGCCGATACTTATTCTAATAAAATCTGGCATTTCATTGGCCACGAGTGGTCTAATAATCACACCTCTATCAAGCAGAGAGTTGTAAAGGTGGGTACTTGCTTCAGAAGAGCCCGTTTTAAATGCGATAAAATTGGTAATTGACTCAATAGGGTTAAATTCTTTATCCAAAAGGTATTTGTGAAGTCTCTCTCTTTCAAGCGCATTATTACTTATTGTTCTTTTAAGATGAGGTAAATCATTCAAAGCGCCTACTGCTCCTAATTGTGCAATAAGATTAGGTTCAAATGGGAGCTTAATTTTAGTGAGGTTGCTGATAAGTTCCTCGTGAGCAAATCCATACCCACATCTAATCCCGGCCAATCCGTAGGCTTTAGAAAAAGTCCTAAGAGTAATCACATTATCATACCTATAGTCCATAGAGTCAGGGTAATTAGTAAATTCTTTTCCAAACTCAAAGTAAGCTTCATCTAAAATAACAAGCACGTGACTTGGAACATGTTCCATCAATTGATCGAATTCACTTTTTCTAATATAGGTACCGGTTGGGTTATTTGGATTGGCGATATATATAATTTTTGTCTTATCAGAGATATTATTAATCATTTCTTGGATATTGAAGCGAAAGTCTTGTGTCATAGGGGCAAGTTTTAGTTGGCTACCAACACTTCTGGCCAAGATATAAAACCCAATAAAGGTATGTTCTGAGCTAAGAACTTCATCCCCAGGTCTTAAAAAGGCCCTTACAATGTAGGACATGATTCCTTCGCTTCCATTACCTAGAATAATATTTTCTAGTTTAAGATCATAGAGCTTGGCCAAGGCCGTTTTAAGCTTAAAGGCGTGCATATCAGGATATAAATGTAAGTCCCAAAGTCCATTAGTCATTTCTTTAATAGCGAATGGGGAAGGACCTAAGGGGTTTTCGTTACTAGCGAGCTTGGATATTCTTGTTAATCCTCTCTCTCTGGCCAATTCATCGATCGGTTTACCAGCTTGGTAAACTTTCAAGTTTTTTATATAATCGGGAACGAGAGAATGATTGTTTGACATATTGCATCCAATTATAGAGTTGAGTTTTCATTCTTCTAGCACATTAGCTAACAAAAGGGGATGCTTTGAGTGTATTTGGACCGGAACATTTTGAAAAAGTTATAAAAGGTATCGACCTGTTTAATAAACAGTTTTACTGGGAGTGTCATGAGGAATTAGAGCATCATTGGCTAGAAGATCGAGGAGATAATGCTCGTTATGTCTATTGGGCCATAATTCAAGTGGCCGCTTCCATGTATCATGTAAGAAACAGTAATAAAGAGGGGGCCTTTGGACTTCTTAAAAAGGCGAAAGAGAAAATAGATTTTTGTGAGAAAAACTATATAGAAAGCCAATTTTTATTACAGAATTTAAATTGGCAGGAGTTTAAGGATAAAATTAGAGCAGCACCAAATAATGGAGAGTTATCTGAACTTGATGAACTTTATAATTTTAGGTTTTCAGGAAAAGGAGTAAGCTTTGAATAAAATTATTAAAAACTTAGGAATATCGCTAGATCTTTTGAGACGTGATCGTATAGTTATGCTTTATGCTCTTATTCCTCTTCTTATAGGTTTGATTTTATTTTATTTCCTAGGCAACTACCTTTATACCGATCTTCTTGAAATGGGAAAAACCTATATCGAGCAAAATATTCAAAGTAGTGGTTGGGCCAGTGCCTTTTACTATTTTATATTTGGTATAATGACTGTTCTTTTTTTCTTTATGATTAACTGGGGCTTTGTTCTTGTTATTTCGCTTATAGCTTCTCCATTTAATGATTTATTAAGCTCAAGAATTGAGAGAATTACTTCTGGAGAAGAAATCAAAGGAATAGGAAATGATTTTGAACGATTCCTAGGGCGCTTTTTCTTTACTATTGTAAATGAACTTAAAAAGTTAATTTTTATCGTAAGCCTAACACTCGTATCCTTTATAATGGGTATAGTCCCTTTGATAGGTCCTGTTCTTACAACATTGATGGCAAGTGTTCTTATAGCAATTCAATTTTTAGATTATAGCTGGAGCCGACATGACTTTTCTTTAAAGCAATGTCTAGGTGATCTCAAAAGTTCACCATTTGTTTATACAGCTTCTGGTTTTATTTTTGTCTTTTTACTTTCCATTCCGGTAGTTAATATTTTTTGTCTCCCTTTAGCGGTGGTATATTTTACAGTTCATTTTTCAAAAAAAAATATGAAAAGGTCTTAGATGAAAAAAGTAATGGTTTTTCTTCCTCAAACAAAAGAGCAGGTTTTGGCCTGTTATCCTTTTCTTCAAGAGCTAACAACGTTATTTCCTGAAGGAAAAATACACCTCCTAATATTGGGGAACTTGAAAAAATATCTTCTTTTTTTTGAAAAGAATTTTATTGTAAGTACTTATGAGCCTGAAGAATATACCGTGGCAGGTCTTTATAAATTTATCTATAATTTAGAAAAAATAGATGATATCGATATTTTTATAGATTTAGTAACTTCTCTATCATCGGCATCAGTAGGAATATTTGTTAAGGCCAAGGAAAGAATAGGTTTTGAAGAAGGAATTGCAAGGTTCTTGTATAACAGAAAAATTCCTAATACTTTGCAGATGAGCTTTGAAAGAAAATATCTAAACTTGATATGGAAATGGTGTCAAAAGGACGATGAAAACTTTTTTATTTCAAGACAACAAAAAGAAATTAACCCTTTTGAAAACCCCTTAGTCCAAAACAGATTAATTTCTCAAGAGTTCACTAAAGGATATTTTCTTTGTCTTATAGATGATTTGGGTGAAATAAAAAGTGAGCTTTATCAGGAAGAAGAAAGAAAAGATACTGAGGAAGAACATTTTTGGCGTTCATTTCTGGAGTCTTTTACGGGGCAGCGTTTTGTTATTTTTAGTGAAAAACTTGATGGTGATCTTCATGATTTTTTAAAGACTCTTACACCTAGGAATGAGTATTTCCATCAAAGAGGTCATGGTTTAGATCATCTTTTAACTCTTCTGGATTATAGCTCTGCTTTGTTAACAGACTCTTCATTTTTCTCTTCTTTGGGTATTTATTTTCAAAAACCAGTTTTCTTATTACAGTCCAAAAATATCGACTTGCCTTTAACTTTCTATATCAAGAATAAGCCATTTATTATTCAAGGGGATAGGGAAGGGTATGAGATCACGTTAGGTAAGACGAAAAAAGAGTTATCTTCCATAAACCAGGTCGTGGACCTGGTTCACGAGGTTCTTAAGATTTAAAAATATCTAAATTCTCTCTAATGGCCTTTAGCTTTTCTGAAAGTTCGGCAGCATTTTGCTTAACTTCATTTACAACCTCATCAGGAGCGTTTTTCATAAACTTTTCATTTTTTAGTTTATTAGCGTATTTTGAGTATTCCTTTTCTGTCTTTTGTAGGCTTTTTTCTAGCCTTCCAATTTGATCATTTAAATCAATGACTCCCTCTAATGGTAAAAAGACTTCTGTAAAAGAGGTGACACTCATAACAGATTTTTTTGGTCGATCCAGTCCTTTAGTTTTGACTGTGATTTCTTTAAGTCGACCTATATCTTTCAACGCTTCGGTTTCATCGTTGAGGTATTGTTTAAGCTCATTATGATCAGTGAAAACCTCTATTGCTAAAGGTTCTTTTGGGCCTATATTGACATTGGCCCTCAAATTCCGTACGGCCGTTATAACTTCGATAAAGTTATTCATTAAATCTTGATCTTGCTTGAAATCCAAAGATGAGTCATATTCAGGAAAATCTTGAACAATAAGTAAATCTTCACTTGGATCCTTAAGATAAGACCAAAGCTCTTCTGTTATGTAAGGAGCAAAAGGGTGAAGAAGGGCCAATACTTTTTTAAAGCTAAACTTTAAAACAGAGGCCCTTTGTATTTTGAGATCTTGGTCATCTCCATGAAGAATATTTTTAGAGACTTCAATAAACCAAGAACAGAACTTATCATAGACAAAACCATAAATTTGAGAACATGAATCATCAAAACGAAATTCTTCCATTGATTCATTAACTTGTTTTGTCACCATATTAAGCTCAGAAAGAATCCATCTCTCATGATGATTAAGTTGATCAGGCAGCTTTGGGTCAGCATCATTTAGGAATGGTTGAATAAACCTAAAGGCATTCCAAATCTTATTTATAAAATTTCTATAACCAGCGATTCGTTCTGAATCTAGATTAAGGTTTCTATTATAGCCACTTCCAGCAGCAAGAGTGTAACGAAGAGCATCTGCTCCATAATGTTCAATCATATCAAGAGGGTCAATCCCATTACCTAGGGATTTACTCATTTTTCGACCTTCTTTATCTCTAACTATGGCATGAATATAAACTTTTTCAAATGGTACTTTGTCTAGGTTCTTGAGTCCCATCATCATCATTCTGGCCACCCAGAAAAAGATAATATCAAAGCCGGTAACAAGGACAGAGGTAGAGTAAAAGGTATCAAACTTTCTTTCACTCATTCTTTCAGGATCTGGCCATCCTAATGTACTAAAAGGCCAAAGGCCTGAACTAAACCAAGTATCGAGAACATCTGGGTCTTGCGCAATTTCTTGATGTGAACAATCTGGACATGATGATGGGTGTTGCTCACTTGCCCATTGCTTATTGCAAGATTTGCAGGTGAAGACAGGAATCTGGTGGCCCCACCAAAGCTGACGAGAAAGGCACCAATCTTTGGGTTCTCTTAACCACGAGAAATAAGTATTCTCCCAGCCTTTTGGATAAAACTTGGTTTCATCTTTTTCAACGGCGTTAACGGCACGTTCTGCCATATCATGCACGTTAAGAAACCATTGCTTACTTAGTATGGGCTCGATAACAGTTTTTGAGCGATCACCGTGCCCCACTTGGTGAATGTGATCTTTAATATCTCCCAATTGTTCTAGCTCTTCTAATTTTTTTAGAACTCCTTTGCGGGTTTCCTTGGTGGACTTATTGGCCCATTCCAGACCATATTCATTAAGAGATCCATCTAAATTCAATATATTAATAGTTTCAAGTTTATGACGTTTACCAATCTCAAAATCATTAAAGTCATGCCCAGGAGTTACTTTAAGGCATCCTGTTCCTTTCTCCATATCAACATATTCATCTCCAATAATAGGAACTTCACGGTTGCATATAGGAACTATGGCCTTTTTACCGATAAGACTATTCCATCTTTCATCATTAGGATTAACAGCAATAGCTGTATCTCCCAGTAGTGTTTCCGGTCTCGTAGTGGCTATCTCTAATTTGATATCACTATCTTTAACCTTGTAGAAAATATGATAAAACTTTCCTTTAACTTCTTTATACTCAACTTCAGCGTCACTGATTGCAGATTGAAGAACTGTATCCCAGTTGACTAACCGATCATCTTGATAAATAAGTCCCTCATTATAGAGTGATACGAAGACTTTATTGACGGCCTCATTCGCTTCTTTGTCCATAGTAAACATGAAGTAGTCCCAATCAGGACTTGCTCCCATGGCCTTTTGTTGCTTTATAATAATTCCGCCGTACTCTTTTTTCCACTGCCAGATTTTTTCAAGAAACTCTTCTCTTGTGAAATCATGACGAGATTTACCCTCTTCTTGCTTAACCTTTTTTTCAACAACAACTTGGGTTGAAATACCTGCATGATCCATCCCAGGTAGAAATAGAGTTTCAAAACCTTTCATTCTCTTAAAACGAATAAGAGCATCTTGAGTGGTTATATCAAGAGCATGGCCCATATGAAGTTGCCCAGTGACGTTGGGAGGAGGCATAATAATACTAAAAGGTTTGCCCGCCTTTCCTTTTTTGGGTTTAAAGTAACTTCCTTTTTCCCAAATTTCATACCACTTGGATTCTGCACTTTTAGAGTCATATGTTTTTGGTAGTTCCATAAGTATTACCTATTTAAGATTACTATAGATAGAATCTATATCTGATAAGGAAAATTCCTTTTGATCTCTTGTTGATAAATTTTTAATTTGCACTTTTTGTTGGTTGAATTCATCTTCACCCATTAGAGCTACCCATTGAGCACCTTTTTTCTCAGCAAGACCAAATATTTTTTTAAATTTCAGCTCACCAAAATGAATAACTACTCGAAGTCCTTTCTCTCTAAGACTATTGGCCAGCTTAATGGCCTCTATCTCTGCCTTTTCGGTTTGATAGGTTATAAAGATGTCATTTTCTGGCGTTTCAAAGTTAGGAAGAAGCTTATGAATTTCCAAGAAATCTTTTAAGGTAACATCACCTAATCCGAAACCAACTCCTGGCATAGGGGCTTCGTTAAAGATTTTTAGAAGATCAGAGTATGATCCACCGCCACTAATGGCCCTTCGGTTATCAGGGTGTTTATCATAAACTTCAAAGACCATTCCTGTATAATAATCTAAGCCTCTCACGATTGTAGGGTCATAACGAAAGTATTTAATGAGCTCTAGCTTATCTAATTTTTCACTAAAGCTTACGAGGTCTTCGATGCGCTCTTGAGGGGCACCTTCACTTTTAAGCAGATGAAGCATATCTCCAAAACTAGATACAGCAAGGTACTTATTGAAGACATTTTTTGCGTCTTGATCAAGGTTGAGTTCATCAACCATTTTTTCGAGGGCCTCGGGGCTTACTTTTTTAGACTTATCTATAATTTTATAGAGTTTATAAGAGCGCTCTTCATCAAGGTTCATTTTCTCTTTGATGATATAGTCAACAACCCTTCGGTCATTAATAAGAATTTCGAATTGAGTTTCATTGGCACCAAAGTTTTTTAATAGCTTAATTACAAGGGTCAATATCTCAAGTTCGCCATGTCCTTCAGGTGCGCCAAAGATATCACAGTTAAATTGCCAGTGTTCACGTAATCGACCTTTTTGAGGTTTTTCATATCTCATGAGATTAGGTATTGAGAACCATCTTATGGGTTTGGCCTCTTCTCGGTGAATAAGGGCCACCATTCTTGCAACTGTGGGGGTCATTTCTGGTCTTATGGCAACTTCACGGTTTCCTCTGTCTAGAAAATTATAAATTTGATCATTTATAAGCTCTTCACCACTTTTGGCCCTGTAAAGATCAACTTCTTCAAGGAGTGGGCCATCGTAGGACTCGTAGCCAAACTCGAAGGCGGTTTTTCTCATTACTGAGAAAATATAATCAAGGGCTCTTTTATCTTTTGGGAAAAAGTCTCTGGTGCCTTTGTAGGGCTTTTTGCTCAAACTCATTAAAGGTCCTTTCTTTAAAGTGAGCGAACTATAGCAATAAAGACACGATAGGTCTAAGGGAAAGGGGGTTGTGCTTTGCAAAAAAAAGACCTGCACTAGGGCAGGTCTTCGAATTCATAATTACTTGTGTAAGACAAGACTACATCATGTCTTTCCACTCTTTCCCTGGACGGAATTTTGGAAGAGTTTTCGCCTTAATCTTGATTTTTTCACCAGTAGATGGGTTTATACCATTTCTGGCCTTTCTCTTAATTTTTGTGAAAGTACCAAAACCAATTAGAGATACATCTTCACCTTTTTTTACAGTTTTCTTAATAACGTCCATGGCCGTTGTAAAAACAGCTTCAACGTCTTTTTTTGTAAGGTGGTTAAGATCTTTGTTAGTTGTAATGGCTTCCATGAGTTCTTTTCTGTTCATTTAGTTCTCCTTAAGCAAATGAAATATAAGATATTTTAGAGGTCGTATTATTGATTCGTCTAGAGGTTTTTTCGGTTTTCAATAAATACAATGCTTATATCTCCTCAATCCAGTCCTCAACAGGCTTGGGAAGCTGTTCAGGAGTCTTATAATTGGGATCAGGCTGAGGAAAAAGATCTTTAGGAACCCAATTTTTTGCTTTTCTTACCTCAACTTTAGGAGTATCGGGAATGGGAAGATTTTCGATTAGATTTTCTTCATTGACTTCTTCTTTTAGAATTGCTTTCTTTTTTTCTAGTGTAAAAGCTTTCAAAATATAATCTTTAGGAATAGGCCCAAGTTTTTTAAATCGAGAAAACCTTAATAATTTTTCACCTGTTTTTACTATGGCACTAAGCTGTTCAAATTGGATTTCTTTGATTTCAAGCTCTAATTCTTGAGGTGATAAGGTCGTATACTTCTTAAACCATGGTATTAGCATTTTCATTTTAGTATCAAATACTCTCATCTTTGAAGATTTAAGGGGTAGAGAATCTTGTATGAGGCCTTTATATACGGGGAACAGATTGCTTTCAAAAAGAATTTTTAAATCAGATAATAATGCTTTTGATAACCAGAGGGTATAGGTTGAAAAGGTCTGACTATTTTTTTCAATAAGTTTTTCAAGGGTATCTAGAGTATCTTTACTAAAAAAATCTTCTTCAATAACATGGCCCTTGCGGTTTTTTCTGAGGATATTGAAATAAATTTCAGACTTAGACAAAAAAAACATTTCTTCTTTAGTAAGGTGAGGGATGATGAAGTCTAGTCTTCTTATTAAATCTACAAACTGCTCACTTTTTTCATCATTGTATTTATGATCTTGAATAGAGTCTATGAGATAACTAAGTTCAATAGGGACTTCATTAACGGGATAAAATTTTTGAGTTGCTGCAGATAAGGGGAAGACAATAAAAAAAAGAATAAAAATTTTCATAGTTTAAATATATCATCTTTTCGAAGGTTTTCTTCACCTTTTAACACGTAATAATTACCTCTATGTTGAATGAGTAGCCGACCATCAAGGTTAATTAGTTCAGTAGCATAAGTGAGGTCACTTACGATCTCTACCTTTTTAGTTTTAATATCTATTTTGGCAATTTCATAAAGCTGTTTTTTATTTTTAGGGGTGATATTTTTTGAAAAATAAAATATTTTCTCGTCGTGATCACACTCGATATTTCCAATATCATTTAGTTTTGATTTATAAATAGAGGTCAATTTTTTAAAGTTTAAATCCTTAATAGGGAGAGTATAGATTTGACTTCCTTGTTTAGATATAGATGTACCAAAAACACCGATGATTAACTCTTGGCCATTATTACAAAACTCAACCTTCTCTCGGACATCTGAAACCTTCATAGATGGCTCAACCTTTTTAAGAAGTTTTTTATAGATTAAAACTCCCGTTTGTCCTTTTGTGTTCAGGTCCGTGTAAATAACAGTGTCTTTATCGATCATAGATACTTCCGGAACAAAATATGGATTATGTGTATTACGTAACTTGATTTTTAATCTCAAGACATTGTGTTTAGAATTAATTAAGTGAATTACTCTGCCTAAGGGGTCAAAATAAGAAATCCATTTATCCTCAAGATGGAGTTTGGGTTTAATCCCTTTTCCAATAAATTCAGGCTTCTTTTCACTTTTGAAGTTTGAGATATATATTTCTTTGGGATGTCGTATTCCTAGCCAGTTATGAAAGCTTTCATCTTTAGTAAAAACTATAGTCTTTCGGTGTCTAGTTGTATGGATATTGTAGTTTGTATTTTCTTTTCCTTTGAGTATCTCTATAACTCGATATTTAGTTGAAAGTATGAGGTCTCCAGAAGATCTTTGATAATAGGTTTTTTCTCCATCTAGAGAAACCCATCTAAGGTTAAATATGGATTGCTTAGTTAATAAAAGAGGCAGCTTTGTTTCTACCAACGCGAAGGAAGGAATTGAAAAAAAATAGAGTAATAAAATTTTAATTTGCTTTGACAAGACCATTTAATGTCCATGTATCCATAGGATGAATTTTTTTATAATTATTAACAGAGTTAAAAATATTATTCCAATTTAAGAGACGTGGTGAGTGTATATCATCTATTGGCAATCGGGTTGAAAAAAAAGTATCTCCATCAATCTTTTTATATCCATCAAGGATAAAAGGAATAGGACGACAACCATTAAAATAATTCTTAGGATAGAGCTGTGGAAGAATATCCTCAATACACCCGACACCATGTAAAATGTTATGGGCCTTCTTATTAAAAAACATTGCAATTTCAGTTAGATTCTTTAATGGCTTATTCTTAACTTTAAGAACTCGTTCGAGTATACGTTCTACGGATTGTCCTGACTCTCTTAAAGATGTTGGGAAATATGAAAAGTTAGGAGAACCTTGATATTTAAGGCCTTTTATTTCGTTTTTATTCCAATATATTTTTCTAGGGCAAAGTGAACTTGTACATTTTTGAGGGTCGTAAACGATAAAACATCCTACTTGATATTTTAGACGTAGAGGGTTGAATACTTTTTTACTGATAAGTTGGCACTTCATTTTATCAGGAGCACCTTTCGTAATGGTAAGGATTGAGCTTATAACCATATTTTCAGCATTAGGGCTGTTAAAATTATTTCCCGGAATATAAGACTTACAAGACTCAACCTCTTTGGCAGGGTTATAAAAACAGATTTTTAATGGCCAAATAGCTTCTTTGTTATAA
>JAURDE010000089.1 GCA_030828105.1 Bdellovibrionota bacterium
ATTTCCACCTGTAAAGAAAATAAGGAGATTAATACCATTAGATAAAACAAGGATTCCTATGAGATTATCTCATAGGAATCCTTGTTTTATCTAATGGTATTAATCTCCTTATTTTCTTTACAGGTGGAAATGTAAAAGGTGCCCCTGCCTTTATACCGAAGGACTCATCTAGTCTACAAGGATATTATGCAGACCCCTTACCACAAGCTTTAATCTTAACTGCCATAGTAATAGGTTTTGGCTTTTTTGCCTTTTTTCTTATGCTTAGTTTGAAGGTATACGAAAAATTAGGTTCTGATGATATGGACAGTATAGAGGAGAATCAATAATGGAATCTCTAATTGTTTTTCCTCTAGTGATACCTTTGTTGACAGGGATCATTCTCATATTTTTATGGAACTTACCCTCTATACAAAGATGGGTTGCTCAGCTCAGTAGTTTTATACACCTAGGGACTTGTTTATATTTATTAAACTACGTAACTCAAAGCAAAGCTATTGTTCTTACTATGGGAAGTTGGCCGGCACCTTTTGGTATTACCTTCGTTCTTGATACCTTTAGTGCATTAATGTTGTCGATTAGCTCTATAGTAGCTTTCTGTACCAATATTTTTGCCCATAAAATGGAATCTGAAAGAAAATTTCAACTAGGTTTTTATCCCTTTGTTCAATTTTTAATTATGGGAGTTTCAGGGGCGTTTCTTACAGGAGATCTTTTTAATCTTTACGTTTGGTACGAGGTGATGTTGATATCGAGTTTTATTCTTCTTGCTTTAGGTGGAAATGCTCTTCAATTGGGTAGTTCCCTAAAATATACAATTATAAATTTGAAGTCTTCATTATTATTTTTAACGGCTTTGGGACTTATTTATGGAAAGCTCGGGACATTAAATATGGCGGATATCGCACAAAAGCTTATCTCACTGTCAGCACTAACTCCTGAAATTCAAAGCTCCTTTGTTCTTCTTTTTATCGCTTTTGCTATTAAGTCAGCAGTATTTCCACTCTTTTTTTGGTTACCATTGAGTTATCCTTATACTTCTTACTCGATAAGCGCTAT
This sequence comes from Bdellovibrionota bacterium, assembly GCA_030828105.1. Classification (GTDB taxonomy): domain Bacteria; phylum Bdellovibrionota; class Bacteriovoracia; order Bacteriovoracales; family Bacteriovoracaceae; genus JAURDE01. The sequence goes on from JAURDE010000089.1 coordinate 1,060, forward strand.
TTTTGCAGGTCTCCTAACTAAAGTTGGTGTTTATTCATTAATTAGATGTATAACTTTATTTTTTGGGCATGAGTTTCAATGGATTCAAGGGCCACTTATTATTATTGCATGCTTAACTATGGTTATTGGTGTTTTCGGTGCTACAAGCCGTTCTGGAATGAGAGAGATCCTCTCTTTTCATATAGTAAGTCAAATTGGGTATATGATTTTGGGTCTTGGCCTCTTTGGTGTTTTTGGTGTTGCTTGGTCTATCTTTTATATGTTTCACCATATTGCGGTTAAAACAAATCTATTCTTTGCAGCAGGTGTTGTAAAGTATCTTAGAGGCAATGATAGGCTTTCAAGTATGGGTGATATATACAGAGATTATCCTTTCTTTAGTTTATTATTTCTCATCCCAGCTTTTTCTCTAGCAGGAGTTCCGCCCTTATCAGGCTTCTTTGCTAAATATGGTATACTGTACAAAGCATTAGATTCCCAATACTACTGGCCAGCTGCTATATGTCTCTTCGTAGGGCTTCTTACTCTTTATTCTATGATTAAAATTTGGTCTGAGGGCTTCTGGAAAAAGAGTTCTAAAAAAATGCATCATAAAGATCTCAAAACGATAAAAATTCCTTTCTCCCTTTTTGCTCCAATGTTGATATTAGCTATTGTTACTTTATTAATTAGTATTAACCCTAAATGGAGTTATGAAATGTCTGAAAAAGCGGCAGGTGAACTCCTCAATCAAAAACAATATATAAACAATGTTTTAGGTGGTAAATCTTGATAAAACGAACAGGGCTCTTTATCTACTTACTTTTTATTTACTCTAGGGATTTACTATTTTCTAACCTTAAGCTGGCCTTACAGATTCTTACCGTAAAACCAAAGATAGGGCCTAATATGATTAAGCTTAATGTTACTTTTAATAATGACCGTGAGCTTTTATTTCTCACGCATCTCATTACAATAACACCAGGAACGTTAAGTGTTGATTACTTAGAAAAAGAGAATAATTTACTGATTCATATTCTTTTCCCAGAAGAAGAAAAGGATTTTGTAAAAAAAATGAACAGTGATTATATCCCATTAATAAGAGGTATTTTTGGATGAATCTTATTGAGTATGCTTATCTTATTTCGAAGTTTTTTCTATTCTTAGGAGTTCTTTTGGCCTTATATCGGTTTATGAAAGGTCCAGAACCATTAGATCGAATTATTGCGTTAGATATGATTGCTATAACTGGACTGGGGCTTTTAGGAATTTTTATGATTGAAACCGGTGACAAAACGATTATTGATATATTACTAATTTACGCAATTCTTCCATTCGTTGGTACAGCTAGTTTATGCAGTCTAATCTATAAAAAGAGATTAAAATGAAAGAAATAATTGTTACGCTTTTTGTTTTTTTTGGTTCTTTTTTCACTTTTACGGCCTGTCTAGGTATGTATAGATTTGATGATATATTTACGAGACTCCATGCAAGCTCTAACTCTCTTGTCTTCGGTATATCAACTATTTTATTTGGAATAATTGTTCACTTTTCTGATTGGGAAGTGAGTTGGAAATCTCTTACAGTAATAGTATTTCTCTTGATGACAGCACCGTTATCTGCACATTTAGTAGGTAAAGCGAGTAATTACTCTAAGTGATTTTTAGGATCATAAGCTTCAGAGAATAGACTAGACTCAATCATAAAGTCAGCACTCGTTTCATTACAGGCTATGGCAACATTATATAGAGTGGCCAATCTGAGAAGGGCCTTAATATCTGGATCATGAGGCATGGCCGTTAATGGATCCCAAAAAAAGATCAAGACATCAATTTTCTGTTCAACTATTTTACCAGCTATTTGCTGGTCACCACCCAATGGACCACTTTTAAATAACGTAATCGGAATTTTACATTTATCTTTAATAAGATGGCCTGTAGTACCCGTGGCAAATAGGACGTGTTTTAGCAGTTTAGATTTATTTTTTTTAACCCAGTTAAGTAGGGCCTTTTTCTTTTTTTCTTGAGCTATTAAAGCTATTCTCTTCTTTTTCTTCATTTCTTAAATTCCATTTTTTAAAATGATAGTTTCTTATGTAACTGTTATTACTATACTATTATAGAAATGATTTTATTTCATCATTTAGAAGTTGCTGTTTACTCAATACTCCAAAGTCAAAAACAATACCTGTAAGGTTTTTTGCCGGGCTAACATCAAAGGCAGGGTTGTAAACATTACTATCGGGTGACCATTGTATTTGTCCAAAACTCCCATTAACTCCTTGAACTTCCTTTGGATCCCTTTGCTCTATTTCAATGTCTTCACCTTTTAGACACTCTTTATCAATAGTTGTAAATGGGGCAACGGTATAAAATGGAACATTATGGTATTGGCATAAAATAGAAAGGCCATAAGTTCCGATTTTATTAGCAAAATCACCATTTAATGCAATTCTGTCAGCACCAACGAAGACTTTTTGGACTTTACCTTCTTTCATTAAAGTGGCCGCCATATTGTCGCAGATAAGTGTGTAGGGGATTCCTAGTTTCTGAAGTTCCCATGTTGTAAGCCTGCCACCTTGTAGTAGAGGCCTTGTTTCATCTACGTATACGTGTAGTTTTTTTCCCTGCTCCCAAGCTGTTTGTATGACACCTAGGGCGGTACCTCTTCCAACGGTAGCGAGACCTCCTGTGTTGCAGTGCGTGACAATGTTGTCTCCATCCTCTATAAGCTCGGCCCCATGTTTACCCATACGAAGACATAAATCGATATCTTCTTGGGCCAAGTCGTAGGCACTTATACCGTCTTTCATTACCCTATCAATTGCATTCATTAAATTTACAGCTGTTGGCCTGGATTGGCGTAATTTTTTAGCTGATTCTTCGAGCTCCTTTTCCGAAACTCCTTGCTCTTTGAGCTTTTCTAGAAGAAATGCTGCCGCAATACCAATAAGGGGTGCCCCACGAACTTTTAGATGTTTAATGGCAAAAATCATATCTTCACATTTCGTACAATTAATCCACTCTTCTTTATGGGGAAGCAGTTGTTGATCCAATAGATAGATTTGCCCGTTTTCGATTTTAAGAGCTAACGATGAAAAATTTTCCACAATAATCCTTTTTTTGAAGATTTATCAATCTGGCCCTTGCTTGGCAAAGTCTTTTTGCTTAAGTTGTCCGTATGAAAATGAGCTTTGATGAATTTTATTCAGATGCATATGGAAGTCGTTGGTCAGAACTGAAAAAGGCCCTTGTTCAACCTAGGCAACATGTAGCTTATTATAATCCTTATCATAAAGGTCTAGGACCTCAGGGTAAACAAGTATTAGATGGTGCCTATTTTCTAGAGGGTGGCTTTGAACCACCTCAAGCAGATAGTGATGGAATTTATAACTACTATTTACTTGATGCTGCTTCAATAATTGCAGCAAAAGCACTTGATGCTCAAGCTGGTGAGAAAGTACTTGATATGTGCGCAGCACCAGGAGGAAAGAGTATTGTGCTAGCAACAGGCACGCCTGGGATAAAACTAACGAGTAATGATCGGTCTGCTAATCGAAGAAATAGACTTATCAAGGTTTTTGACAATTATCTCCCTAAAGAGGTGAGAGATAATATTCATATAACAGGTCATGATTCGAAAACATGGTGTTTATATGAGAAAGAAGCCTATGATAAAATCCTTTTAGATGCTCCTTGCAGTTCAGAAAGACATCTTTTAGAAACAAAAATTAAGGACTGGAAGGTTGGACGTACTAAAAGGTTGAGTAAAGAGCAATTTACGATGATTTCAAGTGCTGGCCAGGTTTTGAAACCAAATGGATTAATGGTCTATAGTACTTGTTCAATCTCCCCTCATGAAAATGATAGAGTTATAGAAAAGTTTTTGAAGAGAAACCCTCATTTTTCTCTTCAATGCAAAACATATCAATTGGGCGAACCAACAGAATTTGGACACATTATCCTACCTGATACATGTGGTTGGGGCCCTATATATTTTAGCGTGTTGAAAAAAAATGGAAGCTCTTAAACAAATTATGGCCCAGTTTAATCTGGACTCGTCCTCACATCGTAGAGAACCTTTATTGAAGCGTATGGAAGTTGATGCTTCGAAAAATTGGGATTGTAAAAATTGTATTGGGCATTGTTGTACGATGATTTCAAATTCAATGAAAATTGATGTTCTTGAGGCCGTTGAAATGTATGTCTATCTTCATGAAAAGGGAAGATGGAATGATCAGCTTAAAAAAGAATTAGAAGAGAATGTAAAAACATATCGTTTGGATTATGAGATTGTCCTTAGTAGAGGTCAGGAGTTTAGAAGGACTTATACCTGTCCCTTTTATCAAGGGCATAACCTAGGTTGTAGTATAGATTCATCATTTAAGCCATATGGTTGCTTAGCATTTAATCCCGATAAAAAAGGCGTTTCTGAGTGGGGACATTGTTCTTCTCGATCTTCTGTAATGGAAAAAAGGGAAGACAATTTTGGTAAACAAGAAACTGCTTTTATTAAATTCTTATGTAAGAAACTAAACTTACCTTTAGAGAAAAAACCAATACCAATTGCTTTATTAAATCTTCATAAGGCCATTGAGTCTTAATGTAGCGTTATTCTTTTTGAAAGAGATGAAAAAGAATAGGTGAGAAGTCTCCAACTGCTGATGGTAAGGCCTGATTAAAGAATTCTACAAACATTGTATCTTTTAGTCGTCCTTTTCTTGCTCTTATTGCAGGATGAAGCACTCTAGTTAAATAAAAATGAGTTGAGAGATAATTCTTTTCCAGAAAACCTTCTTTTTCAATAAATCCCAACTTGGTCATATAACCATAAAGAAGGTTATTAAAATATCGGTTTTGGTAACTGACAGGTAAAGGGGCCTCACCAAACTCCTTACGGGCATGATTTAATCTTACTAAAGGTGGTTGAAAGCTTTCAATCATGATGAAGTGTCCACCTGAGTTTAATTGATTAGAAATATTCTTAAAGGCCTGGTATTGCTCCTTCCACGTTAAGATATTAATAAGGACTCTTTCAGAAATGATAATATCTACTTTAGGTAAGTCCATGATAGGTTCACGAATATCCCCTTGAATGATATGACAATTTCTAATCTTTCTTTCTTTTGATAACTCATAAAGTTCTGGGGTGAATTCAAGACCGTATAATTCTATATGTGGAAATAACTCAGAAATTTTTTCTAGTAAATATCCATTACCACAACCAATATCAAGGACAGTATTTACTTCAACTCCACTTGTCCATAAAACCATGATTTGTCCTAAAACAAAGTCAATCTCAGAGTTACGGATATATTGATCTCTCATAGTGGAAAATGGAGAATTACCAAAGTTTTTGGCCACCTTTTTATAATGAGTAAGAATAAGCTGATCAGTATTTTTCATATCTATTTTAAGTGAATTCTACCTCTGTCGATATATTCAATTTGTATATGGGGTGCAAGAATAATTTTTCGTATTTTTGAGTGAATTTCAAATCGTTCTTTTATGAAGGTCTTTAATTCTGGAGGATTTTTAAAAAGCTTCTTAATTTTACCTGCACTTACAATTCTGTGGGGATAGCGAAACTCATATGTTTGTGCGACGAGTCCGGATTGGACTAAGTAGGTGGAGGCCAACCAACAGTGATCCTCTTCTTCGATTAAAGCGACGTATTCTTTATGCCAGCGTAATTCTAATAAAAGTTCATGAAAAAAATTAAGATGCATACCCTTATTAATATTAAGGATTTCTTGTGAGAAGCTACTAAAGGGTCTTGAAGAGAACCTGTAAATCATAGGGTCATATCTCTGTGAACTTGATTGAGATATAACATTACATTCTTTAAGCCAAGAAAAGTCATTTTTGAGTTTAGGTATTAAATCACCATGAGATTCGATGGCATATAATTTGTAGGGGTGATGATTCTTGAGCTTTTCCATAATACGGTATAGAAGTTCATCAGTACTTTGGTAGAGGAAATAAGCATCTGCATTAGGTATATCTATCTCATTAAGATCACCGTGGATAAACTTTGAGGATTGAATTCCAATTATTTTACCAGCACTTCGTGCCTTAGAGATTACTTCATAATTCCAGTCTATACTAATAACATCAATTCTAGGGTTTATGCATTTAAACAAAAGTGAGGCCCTACAGTTCCCTGAGCCCAAATCGACAAAAACACCTTTTTTAAAATCTAAGTCACTATAAATCTTTATTAAATCCTTATAGCTCGTATATAAGGCCTCTGGCCCATGAAGTTGACCTTCATAGCTTTGACCCGGGTGGTCTATAGAAAAGTATTGGTCTAGTTCATGATCAATATTCATGCCTTTTCTTTGCCACTTGTAAGTCATTTGGTAAAGCTTAGAGTTTTGATGTAATCTATGGGAAACTCATAATTTAGGATATTTAAATGAAACTAGAAAATAAAAAAATCATTAACAGGTCATTGGACGATGTATATGAGTTAGTAAGGGATAATCTTGAGAAGCTCGTACCTTATATGCCCAATGTCGATAAAATCAAAACGGTAAGTACCAAAGCTCATGAAGATGGAGTAGACATCGTTAATCATTGGTATGCAAAAGCAGAGGTTCCTGGCCTTCTCAAAAAGTTTCTTAATCCCGATCTTCTTTCTTGGAAGGATTATGCTCATTGGAAAAACCAAGAACATTTAGTTGAATATAAACTAGAATCAACGCTAGGGAATGACTTGTTTGATGCCAATGGAATAAACTATTTTAGAGATGCTGGAGAAAATAAGACTGAGCTTGTTGTTACCTGTAATGTCGTTATTTATGCTGATAAAGTTCCAGGAATCCCTAAAATAATAGCCAAAAAGGCGCTTCCTCTTATTGAAGGACTTATAGAGAAGATATTAGGGCCAAATTTAACAGCCCTAGGGGATGGCTTAAACGAGTACTTTAAGGAAAATTCTTAAAGGGGACCATTCTAGAATTAAAAATGCCAAGGGAAGTTAGAGTAGTCCTGTTTTCTCTTTTCTAGAAAAGCATTTCTACCCTCAACAGCTTCTTCTGTCCCGTATGCTAAACGAGTAGCTTCCCCAGCAAAAACTTGTTGTCCTACTAGGCCATCATCGGCGAGGTTAAAAGCAAATTTAATCATTCTTTGAGCTGTTGGACTTTTTGAATTAATTTCTTTTGCCCATTCTAATGCCGTTTTTTCAAGGTTTTGATGATCAACGACTTTATTAACCATTCCCATTTGGAAAGCCTCTTCGGCAGAGTAATTAGCACCAAGAAAGAATATTTCTCTCGCTCTTTTTTGACCAATTTGTTTGGCCAAATAAGCTGAACCGTACCCTCCATCAAAAGAAGCAACATCAGTATCAGTTTGCTTGAATACAGCATGCTCTTTACTAGCAAGAGTTAGGTCACAAACGACATGTAGGCTATGACCACCACCAACGGCCCAACCTGGAACAACGGCAATGACAACTTTGGGCATAAAACGAATAAGTCTCTGAACCTCTAGAATATGTAGCCGTCCTAGACTTGCACCAGGTATGTTTTCATTACCTTCATATTTGTAACCATCTTTACCACGAATTCGTTGGTCTCCTCCTGAACAAAATGCCCATCCTGCATCTTTTGGTGAAGGCCCGTTTCCAGTCAATAAAACAGTTCCTATCTCAGGCCACATCCTAGCATGATCGAGTGCTCTATAAAGTTCATCTACAGTTTGTGGTCTAAAAGCGTTTCTTACTTCTGGTCGATTAAAGGCAATACGAACGGTACCCTGAGCAATTGCTTTATGGTAAGTAATATCTTTAAATTTTTGAACTTCTTCCCATTGATCAGGGTTAAAGATTTCAGAGATCATAATGTTTACCTTTTTTAAAACGTAGCTGAGTTTTCTCCAAAAATTGGGGAAACGTCAAATAGTCTATTGTAAAAATTAACTAAGAATATAAAGGAAAATATAATAAAATCGGGGACTTAGAGGTTAGAGGGAAAGGTTATATGAAACTTTTTTAACGAGATTAGCAAGCTCTACTTTATTTTCCAATAAATTAATTTTGGATTCATAATATTGTGCTCTTCTATCGAGAAAGTCCTTGATTGTTACTTGTCCATACTCAAAACCCACTTTGGATAGCTTTAGGATTTTTTCTCTTGAGTTGATAAGTTTTAAATTATCCTTAACAAGCCCCATCAACCTTTTAATTTTTTCTAAATCAGAATATGTTTCATTCCTTAATAAGTTTTTGGAGTTCTCCGCATTCCTTTTAGCAATCTCAATTTCATAAGTTTTTTCTTTGAGGTTGGAAAATACTTTACCTCCTAGATTTAAGGGTAATGTAAGATAAAGGCCCAAGACAGTTGTGGTACTTCCTAGATCTTTTGCTCTACCATATTCTTCTGTAACAGTTCCTTTAAAACTCAACTCAGGCCAATCGGAGCTTGTAATTCTATGGGCGGTTTCAATGGAGAGTTGTTCTTTTAATAAAATCTCTTTCCACGCTGGACCTTTATATAGACCACTCATATTTTTGCTATTTAGTAGCGTTTTGACTTTATTAGATGTTTCACTAAACTTGTGTAACCCCTCTTCAATAAGTCCCAATGACAATGGAATTTTAGAAATTTGCAACATTATTTTTTCTCTAGAGTCTAATCCAGCAACACTCATTAAATTTTTGAGACTATCAAGATATTTTTGTTCTTCCTGTGAAATCTTTGTTGCTAAAGAGTCAATTTCAACTTGATGTGATAGACTATCTAGTTTAGTCACATCTTTTCTTTTAACGAGCTTTTTCTTCTTGTTTAAACTTTTTGTTAAATCTTCTTTTTCATTTTTATAAATTAATATCTTATATTTACTTAAAATTAGAGAAGTAAAGAAATCAAACACTTTAATTTCAATTAATAGTGTTGAGTTATCTCTGGTGTGTGCTGAAAGTTGATAGTCAAGCTCAGATATTGAAGAATTGACGGAGTTAATTCTTTTATAAATAGGCCAGTTTGCTGAGAGGGATATACCATGAGTATCTTCTTTTATATTGTCTTCATTTTCCTTTTTAATAAAAGGCTCAAAGGAAATTTGTGGAAGCTTAGTGGCAAAACTCGAATAGTCCTTGGCCCCTTTTTTAGCAACATCACTGTTATTAATTTTTATTTCGTATGAACGCTCTCTGGCGGCTTTCAAAAGGTCCTTATATATATTATCAAGAGTGTTCGCCTTGGCATTAAAAATAAAGAATAAGGAGAGGAATAGAATGCAATTCCTAGTTCTCGTTAGTAGGCAAGATAGAGATAGTAAAATCATCAGTTACAGTCGCTGTATCATTACTAGTAAATTCCTCACTAGTAGATTCTACGTGGACTGTGAAATCTGTGTCAAGTCCTTCAGGAATAGATGCTTTTAGTCCAACTAAGTCATCCTCATTTAAAGTCCAGGTTCCATCATCATTTTCTATCCCAGCAGAAAGAGTTACACCATCAGCAAGACCACTTATAACAACTGATAAATCCTCGGAGCCATCGATATCAGTTAGGCTAGAGGAGATATTTAAATCTACTTCTTGGCCTGCCTCTGTTGAAAGGTCAAAGGTAGATAGAGTAGGGGCATCGGCTACAGCATCAATATTAATGGAAACATCTTGGGAGTCTAAACTAACAAGTTTACTACCATTTTTACCAACGGCTTTAAAGGTTTCAAAATTAAGGGTGAAGTCTGTACTTTCATTCTCCGGTGGAGTGATAGAAATAGAATTAAAATCATTAGCATCTACACTCCAAGTACCGTCTCCATTATCTGTACCTACACTAAATGTAGTTCCATCAGGGTATCCAGAAATATTAACTTGAACAGCAGTAGATGTATCAACAAAGTCAGTGATATTTATAGCAGTATTCGTATCTTCAATAACATCAATAAAGTGACCCTCAGGGTTCATTTCAACACTCAAAGTATTGGTATAATCCTGGGTGTTACCAAATGAATCCGTTACACTAACGGTAAAGTCAAGGTTAAAATCGGCTTCCGTGTTTGCTGCAGGAATAATTTGTAAAGAGTTAAGCTCTTCAGGAGTAAGACTCCAGGCACCTCCACCAAGGTCAGTACCAGTAGAAAGAGAGAACCCAGCTGGTAAACCTGAAAATTGAATACTATAGGTTTCCGTACCGTCGCCACCACTTAAGTCTATATCTAATGGAAGATCAAAATTAAGGTTTTCATTTCCAACGAGGTTAACAAAATCAATATCTACGGAAGGAGGAGAGTAATTAGATACGAGTAATGTATCTTCAACAGTGCTGGTGCTACCGTTTAGCTCTGAAGAAGTTGCTGAAATGGTTAAGTTAACATCTGATGTATAGTCAACTGGAGCAGTAAAAGTAAGTCCACTAAGGTCTGCTTCTGTTAAAGTCCAAGTACCATCACCATTATCAGTCCCTGCGCTAAGAGTACCACCAGTAGGGACATTACTTATAATAACTTCTAAGCTTTCCGAGCCATCAAGATCGGTAAGTACGCTTGAGATATCTAAAGAAACAGGATCTGTAGAATTGTAAATTGTATCGACTACTTCTAAAGTAGGGGCGTCGGCAACAGCGTTGAGATCAACTAAAAAGGAATCACTAACTGTGGCCGTATCACCATTAGAATCAGTTGCGGTCGCAGTTACAGTAAGA
>JAURDE010000135.1 GCA_030828105.1 Bdellovibrionota bacterium
ATTGTCGTGAAGTTTTTTCCCTCCACCTAGCTCTGGTAAATCTACAATAAAGCAAGTTTCCAAAACTTTACAATCAATCTTTTCAAGAAGCTCAATCGCCCCTAAAGCAGTTCCACCGGTGGCCAAAAGGTCATCGACAAGGAGAACTTTTGAATACTTAGGAAGAGCATCTTTGTGAATCTCTAGTACGTCCGTTCCGTACTCAAGTTGATATTTAACAGCGATTGTTTCACCAGGTAATTTCCCTTGCTTTCTAATAGGTACAAAACCTTTATTCATAGCATAAGCTAGGGCCGAACCAATTATAAAACCACGAGACTCAATACCACAAATAAAGTCGATATCATAAGTAAGGTAGCGCTCTTTGTAGGTATCTATTAGGGCCGTAAAACCAACCATATCTTTTAAAAGAGTTGTAACGTCTCTAAACATGATTCCCTCTTTAGGAAAATCTGGTACAGTTCGAATAAGACTTTTAAAGTTCATAAAGTTACTTCCTTTATCGTGTTAATTTAAAGTTTTTATATTCACCAATCCTATGGCCAGTCAAACTTTCAAAGAGATCACTTAAGGCCAGACCTATAATATTGGGATCCTTTCTGAGTTTGAGCTTCATGATATCAAGTTCATTGTGGTTATTATTTATCCACTCTTTCATCACACTTGGATGCTCTTTTTCAAATCGCTTTAGGCCCCAGATCCTTTCGTATTCAAACTTAGCGTCTTTGATTTTATCTCCATGATAGAGCTGGTTCATAGTATTAACTTTTTGTTTCATAACCGACTCTTTTCTGGCCCAACCGTAATGAAAAATAGAGGCATCAATCTTTTTACATAAAAGTTTTTGATCATTGAGGTGACGAAACCCTTGGGCATCTAACCAAGATTTTACATTGTCATTTCTTATGACTCTCACTTCTTGACGATAGATGTTTCTCGTTTTCTTAATGATATTTGTATTCCCATAAAAATGGATATAGTTAAAAACGAGCCCCCATAAATTCTTTCTTTTTTCTAGGTGCAGAATATTTTTTTGGATAATACTTAAGTCTTTTTCGTGAATGGCCTCATCACCTTGAATGTATTGACAATATTTTCCTTTAGCGTGAGAAAGAGCAATATTAGTCTGCTCGCTGAGAATAAGCCCTTTCTCCCTTTTAAGAGGGGACCAATAACTTTTTACAAATTTAAATTTAGGATGGGTAAGATGATCGCGTAAATATTCATAAGTTCCATCATCTTGAGTCAGCTCCTCATTACCAAAGCCAACATTAATGATCACCTCATCACATAGAGGCTCTATGCTTTCAATACTCTCTTTAATAGGGTATCCTAGGCTCAGTCCATCCTTGATAAATGTAATGCCGGAGATGAATGGGGTGGTCATTGAGAAACCTCGCGTTATGAAAAAAAATATTCTAGTCTTTAAGTACCGCGCTCTAGGTGATGCTGTTTTAGGCCTCTCTAGTGTTACTTACTTAAAAAAACTATTTCCTGAGGCCAAGATAACATATGGCGTTCCCCATTGGGTAGAACCTTTATTCAGAAATACGCAAACTGATGCCGATGAAATCATCCCTTTGGACTTTTCTAATGCTGCGAAGTGGTGCGATTCTTATAAATTTTTTAAAAAATCTAACTACGATCAAATTATCGAGCTTAACCAAAGTGGAAGAACAACTAAATTCTTTAATATTCTTAAAGTTCTTAAACCAACTGTAAAATACCTAGGTCATAATCATCATAAAAAAATAGGGCCAATTCATGACCAGGGTATAAAAAAGGCCAATATCCAAAGAGACCTTGATGCCTGTTGGACGGCCTTTAAAAAAGGGCCTATTCCTAATTATCTCGACTATCCTCCCCAATTAAAGCTCTTAAACTCTGTGGAAAAGACAAATAGTATCGTTTTAGGAGTTGTTGCCACGAGAGAAACAAAAATGTGGCCGCTATCAAGCTTTAAAGAGTTAATGATTATGCTGATAAAAACATTGGGGGAGAACGTTAAGATTCTTATTCCTTTGTCTGGTAATGAACAAGATCAAACCACCAAAACTGAGTTAAAAAAACTAAATCTACCCGCTCAAGCTCAATTTTTACATTTGCCCTTAAATGAATTGCCTGCTGGTTTGGCCCAGGCGAAATGCTATATTGGAAACGATACTGGGCTTAAACATATCTGCGCGGCCTTAGGCCTTAATACACTTACTGTTTTTGGTATTGAAGATCCTATTGAGTGGCATCCCTACGGTGAGGGTCAAGTTTTTATAAAGGCCAATGTTCCAACCGATGCTTATAAAACACCTGCAGAGTTTAAAGATTGTATGAAACAAATAACTGTAGAAAGAGTTTTTAATAAGTTTTTGGCCTTAAAAGCTCAAGTTGAGAAAGAGCACAATAAGTTGCAAGTTCAACCCGAAGTTTAGATGGCCCAAGGTTAATTCCTTGAAATCCATGCTCAACCATTTCCTCAACTTCTTGAGGGTGCCAACCTCTTTCAGGGCCAATGGCCAAGGTTATCTTTTTCTTAAAATTGATTTTTACATCAGAAAAAGTCTTAGAGGAAAAAGGATCGAGAACAAACTTTTGTTCTCCTTCAATATCCGTTGGTGCCCAGTGAGAACTTAGTTTAAAGTCGGGGAGTTGAAAAAAACCATCACTTTGGGACAAACCAAGTTTGAGGTATTTTTCGTACCTTTTCTCTTTAAAAAGTTTAGAGTCGATAAAGCTTTTTTCTCCAAGTTTTGTTCTCGTGAAATGAAAAGAAGAGACTCCGAGAGTTGTACCATGTTCAAGAATTTTTTGGCAGGTAGGTGGACGTGAAAGCCCTACAAAAAGTTCAATATTAGTTGTTTCTGATGCGACTTCATCGAGAAGCTCAACAGTTAATTCAGATTCTTTTAAATCTTTAATGACTCCGTTGAACAGCCCTTTATTCACAAGGCAACACTTTAGCTCTTCACCCATACTTTTTCCTAGCACTTGGTGGATATGCTCTAAAACACTGGGGTTTGTTAACCTATAGATATTGGGGCCAATTCTATGACTCTCTTGAATTAGAATACGATTCATGAAGTCTAGTTATCGAATTTATTTAATATTGCAAAGCAAAAAATAACCCAATTTCCAACTTCTTAGAAATATAAAAGAGAAGTATAAAATGCATAAATACACCTATGCATTTGGAATTATATCAACTCCTCTCCCATACCCCTAGTTTCGCCACCCTGTTGGCCCCCACAGGATGGGGTAAAACCACCTTATTAATAAAGCTGCATGAACAAAATTATAATAAAATCCTCTATTTTTCTCCCCTAAGGGCCCTGGCCCAAGAGTTTGCCGAAAGAGTAGATGGAATATGTATTGCTAAAAAAGCTGAGTTTAAACAAAAGTATGAAGAATTTAATAAAAAACAGAGGGCCATTTTAATTTGCACACCAGAAGTCTTTGATTTCGATGCGTTTCAGGAATGTGACTCAAATGTACTAATCGTTCTTGATGAACTCCATCTATTCTATCGGTGGGGATATAGCTTTAGGCCTTATTTAGAAGAGTTTCTATATGCTCTTTCAACAACTCAGTCATCTGTTCTTGGACTAACGGCCACCTTAGAAGATGACTTGATTTATGAATGGAAAAACTATCTCGGATCTCCTTTTAAACATCTGTATCTCATCAATGTAGGAAACCTAATAGTTTCACCTCTGCTTTCTAAAAAAGTATTTTATTTTCCCATTCTTAAAAAAAAGTTTGTTAAAAAATTTTTAAGAGAACTTAAAAAAAAGCAAACACTGCTTTATTTTTGCCGCTACCGACAAGAAGTCTATGACTGGGTAAACTTTTGTCATGACAGAGGTCTTACTGCCCTTGGTTGTGTCGGCGGGGAAGCGTTAAAATTTAGAGAGCAGCTCAAAAAAACTCCCAACCCTCATTGTATTTTTGCCACCTCTACTTTGAGTCACGGAGTCAATCTCCCAGATCCCTCAAAAATATTCATTAGTTACCCCGTAAAAGAAAAGGACTTTTGGGTACAGATGCTTGGAAGAGGAGGAAGAAGAGGGCAAACTTTTGAACTTCATACTTTTGATGATTTTGATATCAGTTATGGTCAAAAGCTTTTGGACAGCTTAAAACATCTTCTAGGATTATGATGAAAAGAAAAATAGAAGGCCTTCTTATTTCAAAAATTCCTTTTAAGGAAAGAGATCTTATTGGAAAAGTTCTTTTAAGAAATGGAAAATATGTTTCTATTATTTTTCATGGAGGACGTGGAGGGGGAACAAAGAAAAAGTCCTCAGTACTTGAACTAGGCTTCATGCTGAGTGTGGATTTACAGTGGTCTAGGGGAGGAAGTGAACTCTATAGGGCCAAAGAATGGAACCTCGTATGGACTCATCATCATATTCGTAATCATACCAAGGCCTTTTACCTATTATGCTTTTTCTGTGAGGTCATGGGACTGATTAGTTTTGAAGAAAACCTTCATGATAGTGATGATGATGGTGAGCTTCAAGGCCTTTTCCGTGTCGCCTCTAATGCATTATTTTTCTGTGAGAAGGAACTGGAAAAGAAAAATCTTGAGATACATAAACATCTGCTTCTGTTTCTTTCTAAGCTTCTTCTTGAACAAGGAGTTTTTCCCAGGATAGAGAGTTGCCGAGTTTGTGGAAACTTTCTTAATCAGTTTGAAACCCTCTCCCTCGTATCCGATAAAGGTGGCTTTGCTTGTGAGAGGTGTCAGCGAGGCGGAAAACTTGGAAAAGAGTTATGGGCCTTTATGGGGCAGAGTTCTACAACGAAGTATCAGGAGTTTGAGTTTCAGTTTGACTCGACCATTCCTAGAGAATCTATGACTGGTGCTCTGTTGCAATATTTTTATTTCCAATTTCAGCTTTCTGCTCATACATTTAAATCCCTTTCTCTATTAATTTAGCGCTGCAAAATATTGGACCTGATATATAAAAATAAAGTAAAGTGCCTAAGTGAAAATTAAATTTTTAAAACGCCTTTTCCCTTATATTAAAGCTCATCTCAAACTGGCCATAGGAGCGTTTTTGCTCTCCTTTGTATTGGCAGGACTAAAAGTTTATCAGGCTTACTTGGTCAAACCTATTTTTGATAAAGGTCTTAGTGAGAAGGCCACTTTTGAAGAAGTACTCCTTCTCGGTGGAATACTACTTGCCGTTATGCTGATTAATTTTCCTAGTCGTTTTTTGCACTTTTACTGGCTTAGATTTATTGTCGATAAGGCCACTTGTGCTGTTAGAAGCCAAATGTTTGAAAAACTACAACGTCTACCTATAAGTTATTTTCAAAAAAATAAGGGAGGAAATCTCGTCTCCCATCTGGTCGTTGATACTCAAATTTTTTCTCAAGGTTTTCGAGCGATTATTGATGCTTGGAGGGAACCAATTACTGGAATAGGGTTTTTGGCCTTGGCCTTTTATAGAGATTGGGCCTTAACGTTGATTATTATCGCAGTAGTACCTTTGTTCCTTATTATTTTTCAAAAAAGTGGGAAACATGTTAAAAATCATCAGGCAAAGGTTCAAGATGAACAGGGTGAAATGACCCATGTCATTACAGAGGGAGTACAAGGCCAAAAAATCACCAAAGCTTTTAATTTACAGGCCTATGTAAAATCTCGATTTGAAAAAATCCAAAATCGCTTTTTTGAATCTCAAATGAAAACTACTTGGGTGGAGGAGTTTGCTCATCCACTTGTCGAATTGGTGGGCGGAATTGCATTTTCTGGAATTATCGTCTTTGCTCACTATCGAATCAAATCGGGGGCCATGACAACAGGAGATTTTGTCTCTTTTGTAACGGCCTTGGCCTTATTTATGGATCCCATTAGAAAGCTTTCTCAGGCCAATATAAAATTGAGCCAAGCACAAGCTGCTGGTGCAAGAATATTTTCTCTTCTGGATCTTCCCGAAGAACCAGATAAAGGGAAAAAAGAAGTTAAATTTGAAAAAGAAATTAAAGTGGAAAACCTTAGCTTTAGTTATGGTGATGGAGAGGTCTTAAAAGACTTCTCTATGACGATTAAAAAAGGTGAAAAAGTGGCGTTAGTGGGTCTCTCAGGTTCAGGAAAATCAACGCTCATGAATCTTTTTCTTGGCCTTTATCCCTTTAAATATGGCGCAATAACAATTGATGGAACCCCACTTCAAGATTTTTCACTGCAATCTCTTAGAGATATGTTTGGTTTGGTAAGTCAGGACTTATTTCTCTTTAATGATTCGGTTAAGGAAAACCTGATGGTTGGAAAAAATGTTAACGCCTCCGATGTAGCTAAGGCCCTCAAAGTCGCCTATGCCGATGAATTTATTAAGAAACTCCCTGAAAATATTGAAACTATAATTGGAGATAGAGGCACTAGGCTCTCTGGTGGTCAGGCCCAAAGGATTACCATTGCAAGGGCCTTTCTTCAAAAATCCTCAGTGCTTTTGTTTGATGAGGCCACATCTGCTCTCGATAATGAGAGTGAGAAAGTTGTTCAAAAGGCCTTAGATGAGTTATCCAAGGACCACACAGTCATTGCAGTGGCCCACAGACTATCAACGATTCAAGACTTCGATAGAATTTACTTGCTCAAAGACGGTCGATTGGTGGAATCAGGTACCCATACATCTCTTATTTCTGCTCAAGGAGAGTACTCCAAGCTTTACGAACTCAGTCAGTATTCTTAAATGTGAAACTGCGTTGATTAATAAAAGCGTCATTTGCTGCTTTTGTCTTAGAAAATTCAATTGAGTTCATGTATGATGCCCCGAAAATCTATTTCTTAACAGGGGCTTTTTCTCATGAGCGAATCCAGTATTAAATCCATGTCAGACCTAGTGAGCTTGGCCAAAAGGCGAGGTTTCGTGTTCCAGTCATCCGAAGTCTATGGCGGACTATCTTCATGTTGGGACTATGGCCCTTTGGGAATAGAGCTTAAGAATAATCTCAAAAACCGTTGGTGGAAATCCATGACTTTTAGAGATGATGTTGTAGGGGTTGATGCTTCTATTTTCATGCACCCCAAAGTATGGAAAGCCTCAGGTCATGTAGACGGTTTCATGGATCCTCTCGTTGATTGTAAAAACTGTAAAGAAAGATATAGAGCAGATAAAATTGATATTCATGCTCCTTGCCCTAAATGTGGAATGGCAGGTACGTACACAGATATTAGACAGTTTAATCTGATGTTTAAAACTCAAATGGGCCCCGTCTCTGATGAAGATTCTCAAATTTACCTAAGGCCTGAAACGGCACAAGGAATCTTTGTTAACTTTCTTAATATTCAAACGACAATGAGAAAAAAACTTCCTTTTGGAATTGCTCAGATTGGAAAGGCCTTTAGAAATGAAAT
>JAURDE010000148.1 GCA_030828105.1 Bdellovibrionota bacterium
GATTCGGTATCTATCAAGAAGTCCTAAAGCGCTTTTAATGGGTGATGCTTTTACAGCTCTTGCTGATGATGAATACACTTTATTTTATAATCCTGCTGCTCTTGCGAGAAATAAAGATTTTAAACTCACACCACTTAATCCTAATTTTGGTTTTACAAATGCCCTAGATCAAGAGGATCAGGATAGGTTCAAAGATATACCATCAAATGATACGGGAGCACTGGCCACACGTTTTACAGGCTTTCCTATATGGCTACATTTAGGTTATGCCCCAAGTCTAAAAATGAAGGGCTTTGGATTAAGTGGGGTCTATAATTACGACTGGAGTATAATTTTAAGAAACGCTGTTCACCCTATCCTTAATGTTGATTACCGTTATGATAAAGGTGTTGTCATGGGCTATGCCCATGAATTTAACCTTAACAAAATGACTTCTCTTTCTGTTGGTCTAAGTTTTAAGGCCATTAAAAGGGAAGGGATTAAAAATAGCTTTGATCTTTTTGGTACTAAACTTCTAACTCTTATCAATGAATCAGATGCTGAAGCTTCTGATATACTCAACAGTCTTGGGTTTTCAAAAGGAGATGGGATCGGTTTTGATGTAGGAGTTTTATTAACCCATAAAAGTCGTTTTTATGAAATGGCCTTTGGTGCATCTATTCTGGATATTGGTGATATGCGTTTTAAGCTAACTCAAGGAATTGGGCCTGTACCGAAGCAAGATATGTATGTAAACCTAGGGTTCGCATTTTCTCAAGACTTCGGAATTATCGATTATCGTCTTGCTTATGACCTTCATCCTATCAATGAACCTATGGACTTTGGGAGCATGACCCATATAGGAATTGATTTAGGTCTTCCTTTTATAAGGCTTTTTGGAGGCTATAATCAAGGTTATAAAAGTTATGGAATCAGTACCGATTTATTTATCTTAGAGCTTACGCTTGGTTTTTTTCAGGTAGAGCTAGGTTCGAAATATAAAGAAGATCCAGGTAAAAGATTTATATTATCCATGAAATTGTTAGACTTCCTTTTTTAACGTTCTGAGCCAATTGCTTCTTAGTAAAAGTTAGCTATAATGACATCTAAGTCGGGGTCAATGACCGACCTTTATAATTGGGTAAAAGGAATTTCCAATTAAAATGTCATTATTGCTTTATATCCAGAAATCTCTTTTAAAGCCTAGGAGGCCTTTTGAATAAGACATTTGTTCTTGATACAAACGTATTACTTTACGATGCTCAATCCATTTTTCGTTTTTCTAAAAATGACGTCTATATTCCTTTTGTTGTTATTGAAGAACTTGATCGGTTTAAAAGAGACCCCAACGAAAATGGTAGAAATGCGAGACAATTTAGTCGAATTGTAGATGAGTTGAGAAAAAAAGGATCTCTTTCTAAAGGGGTTGAGCTGGAAAATGGCGGCAAACTAATCATTACTCTTGATATCGAACCCGATAGTACCGTTCAAGATTACATAGATTTATCTATAAAGGATAACCTTATTTTAAATAGTGCTTATACTCTTCAAAATAAGGGAAAGCAGGTCACTCTAGTTACAAAAGATATAAATCTAAGGCTTAAAGCAGATGTCTTAGGTCTAAACTCTGAAGATTATGGAAAAAAGGATACCACTCTCGATGAACTTTATTCAGGTAGCTCAATACTAGAAATCACCGCTGAAGAGTTACGAGCTTTTGAACAAGAAAGATTTTTAAATGTACCAAACGTTCAAATGCTAGGAATTCATCCTAACGAATATTTACTATTACAGGAAAAGGGAAATGATCGTAGAAGGGCCTATGGCCGCTACGATAAGGAAAAGGGTGGAGTTGTACCACTTATACATAACAGAGAAGGTGTTTGGGGAATTTATCCTAAAAATACAGAGCAGCGTTTTGCTCTCGATGCTTTGTTGAATGATGAAATAAAGCTTGTTTCTCTTGTTGGTAAGGCAGGTACAGGAAAAACAATTTTGGCCTTGGCCGCAGGTCTAGAGATGACCATTGCAAAAGAAAAGTACTCCCGTCTTTTAGTCTCAAGACCAATTCAACCAATGGGAAATGATGTTGGGTATCTGCCTGGAGATATTGAAGAAAAATTGGCCCCATGGATGCAACCTATCTTTGATAATATGGACTTTCTTTTTGGAAGAAAACGCAGTGGACATACAACGGGATACGATGACCTTATTAATGAAGGACTTCTTCATGTTGAGCCACTGACCTACATCAGGGGGCGCTCCATTCCAAATCAATACTTGATAGTTGATGAGGCACAAAACTTATCACCACACGAAGTTAAAACGATTATTACTCGTGCAGGAGAAGGGACTAAGATTATTCTGACAGGGGATTGTGAGCAAATTGATAGTCCTTACCTCGATTCTGTAAACAATGGGCTGGCTTACAGTGTTGAAAGACTTAAAACAGAGTCTATAGTTGGACATGCTTCTTTACTTGTGGGTGAAAGATCACCACTTTCAGAAATAGCTTCTAAACTTTTGTAAAGGGTAATTGAAGATGCAAGAGGATAAAAGAAGTGAGCCAAGAGCACCCCTTAGCGGCCATATAGTTGTTGGTATTGGGCCTAATATCTATAAGGCCCAAACTCTAAATATTAGTGAGTCTGGAGTTTTATTCGAGGCAGTTGAGGGATTAGAAATAGGGAATGAGCTCTTTTTAATGCTTGATTTACCAGTCATCAAAGACTTTTCTAAAGTTAAGCCTGAAAAATTGTTAAGTTTAGAAAAAGAAGATTTTCAACGATCAGTATTACGCCTGAAAGGTAGGGTTTTAAGGCAATTTCAAGGGAAGAACCCCTTAGGAGAAGGAGAAGTTAAGCAAACTGCTATTAAATTTAGTGATATAAGTGACGATGTTAAAGAACATATTTCAAAATATGTCGTTCGGTTTAAAAAAAATCTTGAACTTTTACTCCATGATATTGAAGATCTTGGAAAGACCAATCAACATTCTAAACGTCTAAAAAAAATATCTTATCTTCTCGGGTATGGAGAAGTACATAAAATTTCAGTATTGAGACAGAGGGTTACTCATCATTATCAGGGACTTCAGTAAAAATTTATTGAAAGTCCTAAACCGAGTCGGTTGATAGAAACTTCCGTTGCTCCAGAGAGATTATGATTTTTCCAAAATGTGAAAAATGAATATTGGTCTGAGTAAATATAATTTAGGTATGTGATAAACTTTGTTCCGCTATAACTTTTATCTGATAAGGAACTCTCTGGAGTGGTACTGGAAAATACACTTCTTGAAACACTTCCTTTAAAAAGAAATGTTTTATTAAAAAGAAAGAAAAAGTGAGAGAGCCCTGCTGTGATGTAGGTGATATCATGATTTCTAACTTCTAGTTCTTCACCACTTTGCAATTCATCAATATTAAATGTTGAAAAAGACTCTCTGTCTACTCCGCCATAAAAACTCAGACCAGTAGAATCACTTGCCTTATTGTAATAAAAGTTAAAACCTGTTTCTGTTGGTATCTCAACAGACTCGCCAAGACTATCCTCTGCTGTCCCAGTTAGATGACTAGAATAATAGCTACCAGATAACCATGATTCATCGGAAAGCTTAAAATGAACTCCAACTCCTAATGTGAAAGGAGAGTTTTGATCATTTTGGGCCTTAATTCCTTGGGTTGGAACTTCCTCATTAAAACTCCCTTGAGAAATTGCATAAAAGCCAAATATTCCAAATTTATTTTTAGGGGCCTTTGGAAAAGTATATTCTGTTTTTCTCTCAAGCTCTTCTTTTTCTGTTAAGTATTTTTTTACATCCTCCTCCATAAGGAGTTCATTTTCATCTATTTTTAGATATATGGTTTCTTTTTTCTTGGGTTTACTTCTTTTTTTAATTACTAATTCTCTGCGCTTTCTTAAAACTTGTTTGAGGTATTTTGGAGAAGCATGGCTTGCATTTCTGGCCTTATTGTATCTCTCAATATTTCTTTTTTCAAAGGCAGCCTCCTTGGGTAACTCTAAGTAAAGGTGCGATCCGGATGGGATAGGGCTCCACTTTTTGATATGAGGATTCATTTCTTCAATTTTACTTAGTAGGTTTTGTCCATCAACTTCTAAGACCAACGTTTCAGGTGGTAATTTAAATTTTTTTATGAGTATATCTTCTAGACTTGTTGGGGCCTTGACTTTATATATCCCCGAAGATTCAAAGTCCCATTCACTAGCAAATGTTGTCGCATGAATAAAAAGTAAAAGAAAAAATAATTTCATAAAACTATTATATCAAAACAGATTGATGGGAAAACGGATGGAAAAGAAAACCTTTATTTGAGAAGGTCTTCAATTTTTCCTTTTAAAGAATAAATTGATTTGGAGTATGATGTAGAAATTTTGTCCAAACGAGCTATAAATTCCAACAAAAGTAGACGGGTATCTGTGAGGAGTTCATTATCTGCATCCTCACGGCCCATTTTATTAAGGGCCTCATGGGCCTCATTTATTAATTGGTTATAAGATAGAACCTTATAATAGTCTTTTTTTTCCAATTGCTTTTTATAATTTTTAAATTTTAAAACTTTATTTTCCATAATTTTACCGGAAGGCTCTTATCTGATACTGGCAACCCTTTCTCAAGAAAATTGGCCCTATTGAACTTATTATAATCACTGTGCGTAAATAAAAACTTCATAGTTCCGATATGAGATATGAAGGCATAAAGGCTAAGTTCCTAAAATTATTAGGCTTTATCCTGTGATAAAATAAACAGGCGGGTTCGATATGAAAAAATTTATCCTTTTGACTATTTTTTTTATTACTTGTGCACAGGCTCAAGATGAAAACCCTAGTGAGAAATATCCACAAATTAAAGAGGTCCTAAATAACCCACAATTAGGAGAGGAAGGGAAGTGCCCAACCGAGTGCCAAGCAAAACAGCTAGATTGTTATAATTCTACAGAACCAGAGCAAAGAGATAAGTGTGTTGCCACCTATAATGAGTGTTTATCATCATGTGGAGGTGCCATAGGAGGAACAATTGATCCAGAATATCTAAAGAATCCTTCAGCTATTCTTGATGATTTGGATGTAGATCCAGAACTCATAAAACAAGTAATTAATGCAGCAGAAGGAAGAGGAGTCGAGTCTCCAAGTAATCCAAATACTGCCCCAGATAATAATCAGGGCATACCTAGTAGCTCACCTCCACCAAGTCCATCAAGCCCAGTAAGTGCTCCAGCACCTTCAGTTACTGAGCCGATTTAACTTTTTCTTTTTTAACCAAAGAATCAAGACTACAACTAAAGCAACGCCAAATATAGCTATATTAGCTTCTTTAACAAACTCTACAACAGTGGATCCAAACTTATAATATAGAGTGAAGTAAAGACTACAAGTAATAGTAGCTGCCAATAGATCAGATAAAGCAAATTTAAGGAAATCCATTTTTCCGAGACCAGCAGTTAAAAATAGACCATTTCTCACACCAAAGGGAATGAAGCGCCCAAAGATAAGTGTAACAATCCCATACTTTTCATAAAAAGCGTGTATGCGATCTATCCTCTCTTGTGGAACCATATTTTTGAACATTTTAATTTCAAAAATTTTAGGCCCAAGAAAACGGCCCAAACTATAGCAAATAAGATCTGAAAAATAGGCGCCTAAATATACTCCTATAAACAGAGGCACGAGGTGGTCAGGATTTTTATTGGCCAATAAAGCGGAAATAAAAAGCATTCCGTCTTCAGATATTGGAATATTAAAACCTGCCAAAAGTAACATACCAAATATGATAAAAGGGGCCATATGTACGTTACTTTGAATTAAATTATAAATTTCTTCCATAAAAAAAAAAGCCTCCTGTTAGGAGGCCATTATAGTTTAATTATGCTTTTTAAACCACTCTTTTGATCCCTCTGGATCTGGCTTCATTGAATCACTATTCTCATTCCAACCCATTGGACAAACTTCTCCATTAGCTGCTGTGTATTGGAAGGCCTTAACAAGTCTTAGTGTTTCTTCAACATTTCTACCTACAGAAAGGTTGTTAATAGTCGCATGCTGAACAACATTTTTATCATCTATGATAAAGAGTCCTCTAAGAGCAACTGCATCATTCATTAACACACCATAGTCTTTAGCAATTGTTTTGGTGATATCAGCGATTAAAGGATATTTAATATCTCCAAGTCCACCTTCAGATCTAGATTGTTTAGTCCATGCAAGGTGTGAAAACTTTGAGTCAACAGAACATGCAAGAATAGAACAGTTTACTTCACTAAACTTTTCCATTGCATCAGAGTAACCGGTAATCTCCGTAGGGCATACAAAGGTAAAATCTAGAGGGTAAAAGAATAGAACTTTCCAGCCCTTAACATCTGATAGCTTAACCTGAGTAAATTCTCCACCCATAACGGCGTCAGCAGTAAAATCCGGAGCTTGTTGTCCTACGATTTGAAAAACATTTTTTGTTTCTTGTGTCATAGTTATTCCTTTTTAAAATAAGTTGATATAAATCGTTTGAAGTTATCTAAGATAAGTTATACCAACATGGCAAGGCTGATTTTCTAAATATTCTTGAGTTTTA
>JAURDE010000145.1 GCA_030828105.1 Bdellovibrionota bacterium
AAAATAGTCATTTTTCTTTAATAAAATCATTTACTTCCAGGGCCTGTATGTATTACATGGCGCATTGATTCTAGTCTCAGTACTCCTTACCCTTAGCTTATATTTAACAGCGAAAGGAGAGGGCGTGATTCGAAAATATATAGCACATGCTATGGTCGTTTTTATGTTATTTGGACAAACTCCTGCTTATGCAGGTTTTAGTCTCAAGAAAGCTTTTAAAAAAGTTAAAAGAGAAGCAAAAAAAGCTGTTAAAAAGATCGTTCATAAACCCACAAAGCTAATGACAGAAATCACCATTGCACCAACTGTTGGAGTTATTAGCCTAATAAAAGACCCTAAAAAAACAATTAAAAATCCCACAGAAACAATTGGACACAATACCAGCGAAACAACAGATGTTGG
Organism: Bdellovibrionota bacterium; assembly: GCA_030828105.1. Taxonomy (GTDB): domain Bacteria; phylum Bdellovibrionota; class Bacteriovoracia; order Bacteriovoracales; family Bacteriovoracaceae; genus JAURDE01. Next base: position 403 of record JAURDE010000145.1, read on the forward strand.
TTCTCGTATATTAAATGATATACTAGATACAGGTCTAGATGGAGTAGGAAAAGTGGGAGAAAGTATTGAAGATGCCGCAGAACCTCTAGCAGATATTGTAACTGTTGGTGGTGGAGTTAACGTGGATAGCAATGGAAATACAAATCTAACAGATGGAGAAGGAAATATCGTTGATAGAAAGCCTACTGATCCTAGTGATATGACTAGTGATTCGTTTGATTGGGAGTCTGCCATTGCCTTTTCTAGAAAAAATGAAGTTGATGATTTTATAGCTGCAGAGAAATATTTAGAGAATTCTGAGTATTTTAAAGATTTAAAGATTGAAAAAATTAATGAGATCAATGAAAACTTACTTTCAATGGCCAATACAATTGGAAACTCATCAGTATTAAATAAAGAGACCCATATAAAAGAAATTTTAAAAGCTCGTGAGGCCTTAATTAACTTCTCTAAAGGGGAGGGTTCAGCGATTGATTTAAATATGGCCCTTAATAAGCTCAAAGACTATATGGAAAAAGAAGAGCTAAGAGGGCCAGCTAATGCTCTTGTTTGGGGAGGGTTAGTAGCCGCTTCTATTCCTGTTATTCAGTTTGGATATAATGTTAAGAGGTATAATGAAGTGTCAAACAGAATAGCTGATTTAAAAGATTTTATTGTTAATTCTGGTACTGAAAATAGAAAAAAATATAATGCTCTATTCGTTAAGCTTGAGAAGTTAGATTTAAAAATTATGGTAAATTTAGTTTTTAGTGGAGGAGAAACTTTAGGAAAAATTTATACTTTTTCTCTCACGGGAAGGGCCTCTATTATCACTAATAATGCTGCTAAAATTAAGGATATAGGTCTGAATAATTTAAAAGACTTGGTTGAAGAAATGAACAAAAATGAAGCTAAAGAAGAGTTGGAACAACTCATCAGGGAGTTATAAAATGGCGAAAAAGTTATTTTATTTTGTTTTAAGCTTGTGGGTGATTGGTCCTGTAGCATTTCTAGGTTATTGGCAATTTGTTTTAAAACCTAAAAATGCAAGTTTGGCCTATGAAATAGACCCTGGAGTTTGCTACATTTTCCATAACAAATGTGATCATAGTAAGTCGGGTAATATAATTAAAACGAATTGTAAGGGAATTGAAGAGGAGATAGGAAGAGTTTCCTCATTACCTTCTGATGCGACTCTAGAAGAGGAGTATGAAGGAGTTTTAAAATATTTTTCCTCCGAAAAAGGGGCCTATTTTTATTCAGTAGATAATGGAAAGTTTTATTTTAGGCACCAAAATTTGGATAAAAATGATCCTAAATTTGTATCAAATATAGTTGGTAGCTGTTCTATGTGGAGTAATGTGAATTTTTTAAATAATGAATAAGAAAATTGGTATTTCTAAGGTACTAGCTACTCGTACCACTTTCTGTGATATTAAATAGCTATAAATTTGTTACAAGTTAATAACTTATACAAAATAAGAATCAAGTTTGATATAAAAACTTGCGGACCGTTAAACACAGCAACTCTTTTCTCAAGAGTGAGAGTCGACGAGCGTCGGGGCCAAACATTTTAAGGAAGAAGTAATATAATAACGATCTCTCTACTTAAAGGAAGGCCGCAAACGGTGAGATGAGAGCACCACTATAGAAGTTTGAGTAAACTTATTTAATCCTCAAGCACATTAGTTGAAAGTGTCTACAAGAGGTCAATGCTGAACTTCATTTTTATTATTTGTTACGAGTAAAAGTACATTATAGTTGTTTTTCTTTTAACCTTTGATACTATTTCCTCTTAATTTTACATAGGATTATCATGAAAAAATTAGCAATCGTTCAGGCCCCTCCTGTATTTTTAGATTTAGATAAAACAATTGAAAAATCTTGTGACTATATAAGTGAAGCAGCGAAAAATGACGCTAACCTCGTAATGTTTCCAGAAGCTTATCTGCCAGGGTATCCATCTTGGGTTTGGCGATTAAAACCAGGTGGAGACATGGGGATATGCAAAGACCTTCACCATGAATTATTTAAGAACTCTATTGATTTACAAAAAGAAGGACTAGCTGAAATTCAAAAGGCCGCTGAGAAATGCAATATTACTTTGGCCATGGGATTTCATGAAATAAATGGAGAGGCAAGTGGCTCTACTCTTTATAATTCCTACGCTGTCATTGGCCCAGATGGAAAAATTTTAAACGTTCATCGAAAACTTATTCCTACAAATCCAGAAAGAATGGTTTGGGGATGGGGAGATGCCAGTGGTTTAAATGTCGTAGATACCCCAGCAGGAAAAATCGGAACATTGATTTGTTGGGAAAACTATATGCCTCTTTCAAGATATTCTCTTTATGCCCAAGGAGTAGAATTATATCTTGCTCCTACTTGGGACTGTGGCGATGGTTGGCAAGCAACAATGAGACATATCGCTCGAGAAGGTGGTTGTTGGGTGGCCGGAACTTCAACTGCAATACAATGTTCTGATCTTCCAGAAACTGTACCCCATAAAGGAGAAGTTTTTCCTGACCCAGACAACTGGATGTCGGAAGGAGGGGCCGTTGTTTACGAACCATTCGGTGGTGCCGTCGCTGGCCCTATGATCAAGGAAAAAGGAATTCTTTATTCGGAGTATGATCTTTCAAAAGTTATAGACGGAAGAAGATCAATGGATATTGCTGGTCACTACGCAAGACCTGATATCTTCGATCTCACTGTTAATAAAAATAAGATGAATAATATCAACTTCAAATAGGTGGTTTTGTTTTAACAAAAACATATAATTTCAAGGATCACTACCTCGATGATGCACTGAGTTTTTATTGCAGACACATTTCTTCTAAGATTGTTATTGAAATTTTGACTGGGATTAGAAATGAATGATTTAAATCGCAAACTTGAAGATGTAATTAAGTTTTGGTTTGAGGAGCTTACTCCAAAAGATTGGTGGGTAAAAAGTGACCAACTTGATTCAAAAATAAAACACCAATTTAGTGAATTACACAAGATTGCAAAAGAAGGAAAGTTGGAGACTGTACGTAATTCACCCGAAGCACGCTTGGCCGAACTTATCGTTTTAGATCAATTTTCAAGAAACATTTATCGAGATACACCAGATGCATTTTCTTGTGATGAACTTGCTCTGTCTTTGGCCAAAGAGGCCGTAGCAATAGGTGATGATATGATGTTACCTCAATTAAAAAGGCCGTTCATTTATATGCCTTATATGCATAGTGAATCACTTGAAGTTCACGATGAGGCCGTAAAGTTATTTGAGAAATTAGGCCTTGAAGATAGTTTGAAGTTTGAGCACGCCCATCGTGATATTATTGTGCGTTTTGGAAGATACCCTCATCGAAATAAAATCCTTGGCCGTGATTCAACAACAGAAGAGTTAGAATTCTTAACCCAACCGGGCTCATCTTTTTAATATGATATCGGATTGTAGATCGCCATGGAGTTGTCATTTTGCCCTTAAACCATTTTTGAAAATGATTAGGTAAAACCTAATTAAAAACAGAGATATTTCGAATGTTCATTAACAATTGCTACAGATAGAATAAGGGAAAAACTTTGAATTAATCAAAAGGATAAAGCCATGGGCCCTGTTTCCGCGTTCGTTGAAAATAATTATAAACACTTTAATGCGGCAGCTTTGCTAGACGCAGCGAAAGGTTATAAGTCCCACATCGAAAGCAATAAAAAAATGATGATCACTCTAGCAGGAGCTATGAGCACCGCAGAGCTAGGCATCTCCCTCGCTCAAATGATCAGAGAAGATAAGGTCTCCATTATCTCTTGCACAGGGGCCAATCTTGAAGAAGATATTATGAACCTCGTTGCCTACAACTCCTACAAAAGAATCCCTGGATACAGAGACCTATCACCAGAGGATGAACAACAACTTTTAATGAATGGGTTCAACCGTGTGACCGATACCTGTATTCCAGAAGAAGAAGCTTTTCGAAAACTACAAAGTCATTTGATTAAACACTGGACCAAGGCCCAAAAAGAAAACAACAGACTCTTTCCTCACGAGTTTATGTATCAAATGCTTCTAAGTGGTGAATTAGAACAGCACTATGAAGCCGATCCTGCTAACTCTTGGATGTTGGCAGCAGCACAAAAGAATTTGCCCATAATTGTACCGGGTTGGGAAGATTCAACCATAGGAAATATTTTTGCCAGTTATTGCCTAAAGGGAGAGCTAGAACCAGCTGTGATGAAAAATGGTATCGAATATATGATGTGGTTGGCCAACTGGTATAAAAATAATTCCGGCACAGAGGGCATAGGCCTTTTTCAAATAGGTGGGGGGATTGCCGGAGATTTTCCTATTTGCGTCGTTCCCATGCTTTCACAAGATATGGAAGAAAAAGATATTCCTTTATGGTCTTATTTTTGCCAAATCTCTGATTCTACAACAAGCTTTGGCTCCTACTCAGGTGCCGTTCCAAATGAGAAAATTACATGGGGCAAACTTGGAGTAGATACACCTCGTTTTATTGTTGAGTCCGATGCTAGTATCGTGGCCCCCCTTATTTTTGCTTATGTCTTAGGTCATTAAAATGAATATAATTATACTTTCCAATAATAAAAATAAGTACTCCACCAAAAGGCTAGTAGAAGAAGCAAAAAGCAAAGGTCATAACGTTGAGGTTATTGACCCTTTAAGATGCTACTTGAATTTATCAACAAACAACCCCATGGTTTTTTATAAAAGAAAAAAACTAGATTACGCTGATGCTGTTATACCAAGAATTGGAGCAAGTGTGAGTGCTTATGGTATGGCCATTGTTAGACAATTTGAAATTATGGGGATTTTTTGTCTAAATACATCCAATTCTATTGGCATATCCAGAGACAAGTTGCGCTCCATGCAACTTTTATCTCGTCTTGGCCTTCCTTTACCAAAAACTAGTTTTGCAAATAGCACTCAGCAAACCGACCAACTTATTAAATTAGTGGGAGGTGCGCCCACAGTAGTTAAGTTAGTAGAGAGTTCCCAAGGTAGGGGAGTTGTTCTGGCTGAAACCAAGAGTGCTTCTCAAAGTTTGATAGATGCTTTTAGAGAATTAAGAGCTAACTTTCTTGTTCAGGAATATATTAAAGATGCCAATCAAAGTGATATTAGATGTTTTATCTTAGGTGAAGAAGTTATTGCCACAATTATGAGAGTGGCAAAAGCGGGAGAGTTCAGATCCAACTTACATCGTGGGGGCACTGCTGAAGTTGTTGAGATTACAGAAGAAGAAAAGCGCATTGCCATTGCTGCTGCTAAAGCGATGGAGTTAAATATGGCGGGAGTTGATATTATTAGATCACAGTCAGGCCCTAAAATTCTGGAAGTTAATTCTTCGCCTGGTCTTGAGGGAATAGAGAAATGCACTGGAAAAAATATCGCGGCCAGTGTTATTGATTATTTTGAAACCCTTAAAAAATTGTAGTCATATCCAAGCTTTTAACACAGGATCTTAATACCTTTTTATAAAACAAAAATTGTTTATTAATAGAATTAATAAGTCATTAAAATTTCTTATTTTTTTAAAAAAATAATCCTATGACTCTTGATTTTTTTTAAAAAATTATTATATTTTTTTAGAGAGCGTATTTTAAAACATTTTTGTTTTGCTCTTCTTAGGTTTAGGGATTTAACTTAGGAGGTTTAAGATGAAAACTTTTAATCTATCCTTTTTCCTAATTTTTTTCTTCACATTTAACGTCGCCGTATTGGCATCTTACGAAAATCCGCAGAGGGGCCCAGCTTCTTTTAAACTTGATTCCCCCATAATGGATGCGGGAGGATGGGAAAAGAGCTGCTCAAACGAGAGAGATCAAGGCCTTTGGGATCTTAGTTCTCTATTTAAAGAAAACTTTAATGAAAATAATTATTGTTCTGTTTTATTAGAGCGGGCCGATCATGCAGATTTTAAATTCTAGAAGGAGGTATGTATTTGTGAAAGCGCATAAGAACTACTTTAATCAAATCTTAGAGGGTTGGATTACGCCAATAAGCTGGAATAACAATGGGAGGGTTGAAAGGTTTAGCTTATACACAACAAATGAGGAGGACATAATTATTGATGAGAGATACCTTAAACAACCTCTCAATAAATTTAAAGGAAAGGAGGTTATTGTCTACGGAACACTTAGCAAATGGGATTCGGATATCAAGATTTTATATCCTAAGTCCATTGAGGAAAAGAACCCCTCAAGTAAGGGGTCTACAGAATCGCTTAATACCTTTATTGAAGACCATCATGTGCACCTAAGTGCAAGTAACCTATGACAAGGAGGAAATAAGAAATGAACAAAAAAAGTTTTGTAGGTTTCAAAGAAAATAAAAAGCAATATCAAGGAATCTTTAATGGGTATAATTTCAAGCATTTTAGAAAAATAAAAAAGAGTCAACATCCCTATGTCTTTAATGTTTCTAGACCTTTTATAAGGGATAAATTAAGAAATAAGTCTAGTCCGACTCAGGACGAAATTTAAAACTCTATAATTTTGAGTTTTAGGCCCCCAACGTTTTAGTCTATACAGTTTGCTTTTTG
>JAURDE010000158.1 GCA_030828105.1 Bdellovibrionota bacterium
AGGGAGAATAATCTTCAGCTAAACTGAAGTCAAAATTGAGATAAAATGAAATTCAATCAATTTTTATTAAAAATGATTGATCATAAAAATAATTGTTTTAAAATTATTTAGGAGATGGAGATGGAGATGGAGATGGAGATGAAAAAATTAATATTGTTTTTAAGTATTTGGATCGCGAACAGTTGTCTAGGTAAATGTCCTAAGATTGAAGGAAGTTATACGTTAACTGGTAAAACGGATGCAGAAGATGCGTTTTATATTGAGAAAATAAATTGCTCAACATTTAATGTAACTAGGTTTATGGGGGATTTTACACTTAAAATATCGCTTGATGGCAAAGAGGAGTGCCAGGAATCACCTGATTTTCGTTTATGTGCATCTGGAAAATATCTTTCACAAAATAAAATAATTTTGAGCTATCGAGAGATAACCAAGAGTTTATCCTGTGTTGAAGAAAGGACATATGAAATAGATGAAAGTGAGAGAACTGTCGAAAGAAAAGGCCTGAAAAACTGTAAAGGAAAAGGGGTTTTTAATTTTGCGCCATTAAAATATAGGAGCGTAAAATGAATGAAAAGCTACACTAATATCTTCTTTTTTGCTTGCGCTGTGATGAGCTTAAGTTCTTGGGCGACCCCGTTTTCTCCACCTAGAGTCGAACTACCTAACAATGTTATATCAAGTCCATTCGAAGTAATAAGGCCAAGTGGTCCCCACAAAGGGATTGATATTTCAGAAAATAGACCTAACCCAACTAATTTTGAGAGATTCTCTTCTGGTGTATGGGGTGTGGTCGTGCCTCCTTTAGGAGGTCAGTGGGGGACGATTACTGTTGATCCCTTTCATACACCAGGCCATCAGGTTCAGCACATCCATACTTCGAATCAAAATATTCGTCCAGGCGATATCATTGCTCCTTGGACAATAATCGGGACTACAGGTAAAGCGGCTCCTCCTGATAAACCCGTAACAGGTGTTCATTTGCACCTTCAGGTTTTTGATAAAAATGGTTCCCCAAAATACCCTCAGTGGGATAGAGCTTTTGTGGACCCTCAAAAGTTTGATACAGGTAACCCAATTGACTCTAGAGGAAAATATTGGATTGCTTCGAGGGTGTCATCATCGTTTGAGCATCATATTGCAGTTAAAATAAGCAACGACTTAGAAGGAACTCCTTTATCCGTTTCAGAGTACCAATTTTTCAAAGAAAGTGGAAAAATTGTTTGTGCAATGAGGATGGACTACAATGGCGTTGCGAGAAGAGAATTAAGTGCTAATTATCTAAAATCAAACTTAAATTGGGCTGGCGCAGACACAAGAGGGCGGTGTGCTCAACCTACACCACACAACGCAAGCCTAAGATTGATGGTAAATGGTCCATCGAAAGTACAGATAGTTTTTCAGCCAACAAATATTGCTATCCAAGCTACATTGGGAGACGTTTCTTCCATGGAAGCGCAGAAATTAAATGTTTCTGGAAATGATGGGAAAAAATATATCGGAATCAAACTAGAGGAAGGTTGGAAATGAAAAAGGTGTTATGTTTATTTTTTATTATAGGATTGCTGCCTAACATAGGCTACTCGGATGAATTTGAAAATAGACTAATTTTGAATGCTGCAATCGCTGCAACATATAGTCATATTGAGGAAGAGAGAATTGATATTAGAAAAATTACTAACACCTCACTAATCTATTCAAACAGAAGTATTAAAGTAGAATTTACTTATCCAACGAAAGAAAAAACCTGCTCTCAATGGTATTGGTTTGATTACGATGGAAATAAGACAGTGTGTGATGAATGTTATGGAGAAAATGACTGTGGATGCTTGTCTGGCGAGTGTATCTAGCTGTCGTACCATGAATGAATAGGGTAATTTAAGATAAAATTCCTAATGGATCGAGTGTCAAACGTGCACGGGAGTCATTTTTTTACAGGCCATAAATCGCTATAACCATTAGATAATTTACACCCCCATTCCTGACTCCCCACCCTCAACGTAGTTTCGAGTGAGGAGTCAGAAAAGGGGGTGATTCTAATTTCGAGATTGGTATTGATGATTATAAATTTAGATTAAATGAAGATAAGGTTGAGTTGTAAATTTTAATGAATGGATTTTATTGCTGATAGAATTTTTCTTTTAAGATAATTTTTTGGGGTTTATAGAGTGATTTTTTGAATTTGTTAAATACCGAAGACTGAGTACCTTTTTGAATTCTAGAAAGTCTATAAGTTCAGGGGCTTAACTACACCAAGGGTATTGAGGGTCTATACACCTTTTCTACACCCTAGTATTGGGTGGGTTAAAATTTGTTTTAAGTAAAATCTCTGACTGAGTCTTTCCTTTAATTTTAAAAATACTGAAACATCAACGAGTTAAGTAAAGTAAGGGTGCCCAGTCTTAGGCACTCAAAGGGCATCCCAATATTGCAAAAATTATGATCGTTTAAATGCCTCTATAAGCTCTTTAAAGAAACCAACCCTTACCGACATAAGGACCAAATTAATTTCTTTAAGGGACTTTTTTTATTCGTTAACCGACATATAATTTTTCGTTAATAGCGCATTATAATTTTCTTAATAGCCATTTTTTTATCAGCCAATACCATTTTATTTTTAAGTTAATACCAATTTAACTTCTCTCCACTCACCCAGGATCAACGATCATCCCCACATTTTTTACTTTTCAGTCATAGCTTTTTTGACCTCTCTCCTGGCACAAACGTAGAAGGAGGGAGGTCAAAAAAGGCGGACGCAGAAATGTTAATAAAATAAGGGTGGTAGATGGTTTAATCGCCCGCAAAGTGGAGAGGAATGGAGTTTAATTGGAGACTGATTGGAGTTAGTTTGGAGCTTGATGGGAGATGGGTTGAGGCCAGTTGAGTTCAAGATGAGCTGGAAATGAGCTCTAAATGAGGCCACACAGCTGAAGGGATGCGAGGAAGAAGAGGTTACTTTAGATAAAGTAAAATCCAATTATTTACACTTTACTGTGCATTTAAGTGCAAAAACTTCGTCTTTAACTTGTTCTCTGTCGAAAATTGTAATATCGCTTTTTGGCTTTAAACCTGCCTGAAAACAAATATTCGTAACGGCTTCTTTACAATCATTATAGGCCTTAATAACGTCAGCGTTTCTTTGATCAACTGCATTGAATGCGTCTTCAATATTTTTATGATCACTTTTTAATTTCGTTTTAAATATATGGGTAGCGACAGGCTCGAAACTACTAAAAAAAGCCCGCATAAGCTTGAGAAGAAATTATGGTTGTTATAAGTATCGCAAATCTTAAAGCTTTCATTATTAAAATCCCTTGAATATTTAGATACGTATCGGACTTTAGTTTCAAAAAATTAATTAAACAAATATTCTTGCTTCTTAGACACTATCAAGCCCACAAAAATATACAGGAAGATAAGGCACTTTACTCTTCATTTCAAAAGGTCCATGAATGACTTGAAGAAATGTTTTGGTATCACATTCAAAAGTCTCATTTTTATATGTGAATGTTACTTGAGGGCAACTGCTAATAAGTCTTAACTTTCTATCTGTCACTTTACTTAAAAAGTCATCAAGAAGCCTTCGACTTCCTACTCTAAAAAAAGCGCTAAAAATTACTTGGCCAAGATCGTCTGCTCCTCTATCTTCTAACCAAATGGACTGTCTTTTAAGAAGTGGGAGAAGGTTTTTTTCCTCAGAAGGATCTATACCATATTCATGAATGAGATTTTCAAGGTCCTGACCTTTATCTTTAATAAAGTAACTAACGATCTTACTTTGTGCTTCTTTTATATAAAGCTCTGAGGATTCAATTTTACTTAAGGTTTCCCAGTCTTCATCTGAGCGATCAAACTTAATGACTTCATTTTTATGATTATAAAGATCTTTAATTTCGGTCCATTGATGGGGTGTGAGATCAGCATACTTTATTTTTTGATAGCTTTTTAGAATTTCACTGGATAAAGGACCTGGAGGCTTCGTTTGAATCGATTTTCCTGCTTCAAAAAAATTGAATCTCTCATAAAAATCACTGAGATTACTCCATAGTATGAAGTAGGCAACTTTTTCCTCATTTTGCGATATCAGCGTTTTTAGAAAATCACTGAAGATTCCTTTACCTCTTATTTCTTTAGAAGAGCAGATGCCACCTAATAGAGCTACCGGTGATTTGATACCTTTCAACGTGAGATATCGATATGATATGCCAATATGAGCACTAACTTTATTATCCTTTATAAGGATAAAATTATTCTCGGCGTTCGCTTCTTTCATAAGAGGGTAGAAATCAATCATAAAACTATTACCATTAGAGTAGCCTAAAGACTTTTCGATCAGTTTTAAGGTTTCATTTCTATATTCTGGGGATTCTTTAAGATTCGAGATGATTAAATTATTTTTTCTATCCATCCCTAATTATCCTACAGGAAAGATAGTTCTTTCAAGATGGTATTAAATTCATAAAAAGGCAAACTTTACCTCATTTGATTGTTTAAAAGTAATTTTTTTATTGGCCCTAAAGATTTTGATTTTTTCTTCGAACGGTAGTCGAAGGAAGCTTTCCCATTTATGGGAAGTGTTTCTCTGGCAAAAAGGACTTTTGCTAGAACCCATATCAAGGAGGATAACGTGGGACTTCGTATTAACACGAATGTGGCCTCGATAAATGCCCAACGTAACTTGGGACAAACTCGATTGGCCCTAAACAAAACGCTCGAAAAATTGTCTTCAGGACAAAGAATCAACCGAGCAGGAGATGATGCTGCTGGATTGGCCATCTCTGAAAATCTTAAAGCACAAATTAGAGGTTTAGGACAAGCAGAAAGAAACGCCGAGGATGGTATTTCACTAGTTCAGATCGCTGAGGGTGCTCTCGCAGAAGTGTCTAATATTCTGATTAGGTTAAGAGAACTCGCTGTTCAGGCGGCTTCAGATACTATTGGTAGTACTGAAAGAAAGTTCCTTAATGTTGAGTTTGAACAACTCACCTCAGAAGTTGACAGAATTGCAAACTCTACCGAATTCAACAGAGTTAATTTGTTGAATGGAACTGGTGCTGTTTTTGACATCCAAATTGGAACAAGAAATGATCCTATTACTGATAGGTTAACTTTCGATGCTTCTAGCGCTGATGTTAATGTTGCAGCTCTAGGTTTAAACCTTGCTTCAGTTGCAGATAAGATTTCATCTCAAAACTCTTTATCATCAATTGATCAGGCCATTATTTCGGTATCTGGTATTAGGGCCGATTTCGGTGCTCTTCAGAACCGTTTGCAATCTACTATTAATAACATTCAGGTAGGAATTGAAAACCTATCTTCTGCGAACTCTAGAGTTAGAGATACAGATGTAGCAAAAGAGACTGCTGAGCTAACTAGAAATAATATTTTAGTTCAAGCTGGTACCTCTGTTCTTGCACAAGCTAATGCTTCTTCAAGAAATGCTTTACAACTTATCAACTCAGCTTCGCAACTTTAATTAATGAGGAGAACTTGAAATGGAAAAATTAAATAGTTGTTAGAGATGCTTGAACAATTGTCTTACCTGCAATGATGATTGTCTCAAGAACTTATAATGAGTTTAAACATTTTCGCTTTCTAAATTGAGGGATTGATGAATTTAATATTAACAATTATTGAGCAGGAAGCTCAATGTCAAACAGGAGGTTTGTTTTATGAGAGGAGATTAAAGTATGGGACTACGAATCAACACAAATGTTGCGTCTATTTCGGCGCAAAGATCTTTAGGGATCAATTCGAAAAACTTGAAAGACAATTTAAGAAAATTGTCATCAGGTGAAAGAGTAACAAGGGCCGGCGATGATGCTGCCGGATTAGCGATTAGTGAAAACCTTAAGGCCCAAATTAGGGGTATAAGGCAAGCTGGAAGAAATGCAAATGATGCTATTTCTTTTATACAGACTGCTGAGGGAGGACTAAGTGAAATTTCCAATATTATTATCAGACTTAGAGAACTTGCGATCCAAGCCGCGTCTGATACTATTGGAGACACTGAGAGATCGTTTGCGGATATTGAGTTTCAACAACTCAAAGAAGAAATTGATCGAATCTCTAGAAGTGCTGAGTTCAACGGTACACAACTTCTTGACGGAACTGGTGGCCAGCTTGAATTCCAAATTGGTAACAACAATGACCCAATCTTGGACAGACTTCGTTATGATGGTACA
>JAURDE010000171.1 GCA_030828105.1 Bdellovibrionota bacterium
AGCTTCCTTTCCAACATAAAATTGTTCTTGTGAATGGCGAAATCATTAGCTCAAGCCTTCCCGATGGAGTTATTTTAAAAGAAGTCGACACCGAAAAATGGGACAATGAAAGTCCAATTGATACACTTAATGCTTCATTTAAGGCCAAAACACTATTACTTACTGTTCTTAAAAAGACTGTCATAGCTGAACCCATTTCGATAGTTAACCATTACACAGCAAAAATTAATGAAATGGCCCTTACGAGAATCAAGACTGTTATTGAAGACTTCGCTGAAATTAGTATCATTGAATACTCTGAAGGACCTGAGGCCTTCTATAATTACTCTAATGAAATTATATGTCATGACAATTCTAATGTTTACTATACTCAAGTACAGAATTTTAGTGAGCAAGCTCAGGCCCTTTCTAGCCTTAGTGCCCAATTAGGAAAAAATGCCCAATTTTTCTCCCTCACGATTAACCTCGGTGCTAAAGTTCAAAGACAGAATATTAATGTAGACCTTAATGAAGATGGCGCAACCGCAAGCATAGATGGTGTTTTCGCCTTAACAGGTACTCAACATAATGATGTTTACACACGTATCAATCATAATCATGCTCATACTTATTCGAACCAACTCTACAAGGGAATTCTTGATCAAGAATCTCGTGGAGTATTTTCAGGTCTCATATATGTTCCCAAGGACTCTCAGAAAATAAACTCTGAACAACTCAGTAAAAACCTTCTTTTGTCCAAAAAGGCCCGTATCAATACCATGCCAACACTAGAAGTCTATGCTGACGACGTAAAATGTGCTCATGGGGCCACAGTTGGTCAGTTATCAGAAGATGAAATCTTCTATCTGACATCAAGAGGAATCAACGTACGAAAGGCCAAGAAGCTTTTATGTCAGGCCTTTGGTATTGAAGTTATTGAAAAACTCAAAAGCGAAAATCTTCGTCAATGGTTAACTAAGTTATTTGTTAAGAAGTTGGATGATCAAAAATTTGGCCACTTCGAGGAGGATTGATATGAGTTTGGATGTAAAAAAAATAAGATCTCAATTTCCTTGTCTTGATCAAAAAATCAATGGAAAAGATCTTATTTATCTTGATAATGCCGCCAGTACTCTCAAACCTCTTAAGGTCATTAATGCTCTTAATCAGCATTATAGTAAAGAGACTAGTAATATTCACCGTGGTGTTCACACCTTGAGTGAACAAGGGACCGTCAAGTACGAAGAATCTAGGCGAACTATTCAAAAGTTTATAGGTGCTGAGTTTGACCATGAAGTCATCTTCACAAAAGGCACAACAGATGCATTAAATCTTCTGGCCAACTCTTTTGGTGATGCCTTTCTAGAACCTGGAGATGAAATTCTTCTTTCTACGATGGAACATCACTCTAATATTGTTCCATGGCAATTAATTGCTGAAAAAAAAGGCGCCATCATTAAAGAAGTACCCATCAATAAAAAGGGTGAAATCATTCTTGATGAGTATAAAAAGCTTCTTAACAAGCGCACTAAAATGGTCTCTATTGTTTATATCTCAAACAGTTTAGGAACCATTAATCCTATTAAAGAAATGATTCAGATGGCCCATGAAGTTGGGGCCTATTTTTGTGTGGATGCTGCTCAAGCAGTTGCCCATAAAAAAATTGATGTTCAAGAATTAGACTGTGACTTTTTAGCTTTTAGTGGCCACAAAATATATGGGCCTACAGGAATTGGAGTCCTTTACGGTAAACAGGATCTGCTCAATCAGATGCCTCCTTATCAAGGGGGTGGTGATATGATTGATGCTGTTAGTTTTGAAAAGACAACATATAACACTCTTCCCTTTAAGTTTGAGGCGGGCACACCTCATATAGCTGGAGCTATATGTCTCAAAGATGCAATTGATTATGTTACGGAGCTAGGACTTGAAGAGATTGAAAAATACGAAAATGAACTCCTCGATTATGCGACAAAAAAGATCAAAGAAATTGAGGGAATCACTTTAATTGGTGAAGCCGATCAAAAATGTAGTGTTCTGGCCTTTTGCCTAGAGAACTCTCATCCTCATGATGTTGGTACTTTGTTAGATAAACAAGGTATAGCTGTAAGAACAGGACATCATTGCACTCAACCATTAATGAAATTTTTTAATATAGTTGCTTCCATAAGGGCCTCTTTCTCTATCTATAATACCAAAGAAGAAGTTGATACCTTTATCGAGGCCATAAAAAAAACCAAAGAGTTTTTGTGAGATGAATATGGAAGAATTAAGTATTCAAATTGAACCAACACCTAATCCTAATGCCCTAAAGTTTATTTTAAACCAACAGGTAAAAAGTGAAGGGAATTCTTATTACCGATCACCATTGGAGTGTAAGGAAAACCCCTTGGCCTGTGCCTTATTCACAATAAGAGGAGTGGATCAACTGCACTTTTTCGACAATATCATTACAGTGACTAAATTTAGTTATGAAGATTGGGAGGAAGTTGAGCCCAAGGTCAGTGATTGCATAGAAGAAAAAATAAAAGGCCATAACCCTAGCTATTATGACCCAGACCCTGAAGCTGAAAGAAGAAGTAAACTATCAAAAGAACTTCTTGGAGTTGAAGAAATTCTTGACCGAACTATTCGACCTGGTCTTCAAGGAGACGGTGGTGATATCCAATGCCTTAGCTTTGAGGATGAAGTACTCGTTGTTAAATATATGGGGGCCTGTGGCACATGCCCGAGTTCAACTACAGGTACTCTTGAGGCCATCAAGGCCATCTTGAGGGATGAACTCGACAATGAAAATATTCAGGTTTATATAGCCCCAGAATTCTAAATATTTGTTAAAATTGGGAAAAGGAGGTTCCCATGCCACAAGCGAGTATTACCCAAATTTTTAATGTTGATCGCGATACCATTTTTGATGTCATAACAAACTTTGAAGAAATTCCTCTGTTTGAGCCAGCAGTAACAAAAATCAAAGTTATTGAAAAAAAGGGTCAAAAGGCCAAAGTTCTCTTTTATATGAAAATCATGATTCATTTCAAGTTTTCTGTATACGTCGACTTTTCTCAAGAAGATTATATCCACTGGGAACTTGAAGAAGGAAAACTTTTCAAAAAAAACTCGGGCCATTGGAAGTTAAAAACTCTTGGACCTCAAAAAACAGAAGTAACCTATTCTAACGAGGTTGAAATTAATGGAATGGCCCCTAAGTTCTTAATCAAAAAGTTGATAGGCCAAAGACTTCCAGAAATGATGGAGAATTACAAAAAGCAATGCAAGCAGCGCTCACAAAATAATATTCTTTCTGTTTCTTAAACCCACTGCCTTGGTGAATAGTAATCCATCATTTTTTGATGAATCCCCTGAGGTTGATAATTGTATTCAAATTTACATCTGGCAGGAAGACTAATAAGAATAGATTCCGTCCTTCCTCCAGATTTTAAACCAAAGGTCGTTCCTCTATCGTGTAGGAGATTAAACTCTACATAACGCCCTCTTCTGAAAAGCTGAAACTCTACATCCTCTTCTGTGTAGGACTCATTCATTCTTTTTTCTACTAAAGGAAAATAGGACTCAATAAACTGTGATGAAACCTGGGTAAACATATTAAAGTCTTTTTCGAGATCACCTGAATTGAAGTGATCATAGAAAAACCCGCCTACTCCTCTCATCTCCCCTTTTCGATGATGGTTAACAAAATATTGATCACATTGTTTTTTCCAATCATCATAATACCCATAAGGTGCAATAGCGTTTTTCCAGACATTGTGGAAGTATTCGAAGTCTTCTTCATGTGGGTAATAAGGCGTCAGATCAGCTCCACCACCAAACCAAATTTTATCTCCCCCTTGAATCATCCTAAAATTAGCATGAACAGTAGGAACTCTAGGATTATAAGGATGTATAATTAAAGAAATACCTGTGGCCCAAAGATTGTTACCGGAGGCATTTATAGACTTTGAGAACTCTGGTGCCATTTCACCGTATACCTCTGAAGTATTTACACCAGCATTTTCAAAAATTTCTCCTTTGAAGGCCCTGGTTTTTCCACCACCTCCATCGCCCCCTTTAAAGTCCTTTCGAGTCCAAAGGTCTTCTTTCATATCAATTGAGCTGTCGATTCTTTTCATCTCATCTGTAATTTGGCCTTGTAAATTTTTGACGTGTTCGGAGAATCTCTCTTTGATGCTACTAGTCACAATCTTAGTCCTTTGTTTCGTCTATGAGGTGTGCTAATCAGTAACTCATAAATTTTATTTTGTTTAATAAAAATGATGAAAGTTGTCACTGTTCTAATTATTTTCTTTATGACAAATGGCGCATACGCATCATTGTCTCACCATAATTACCCTCTTTTGGCCGATTTGCCAAAAAAGGAAGTTATGGATTTGACCTCCAAAAAAAGAGTTCCTAAGACCCTCTATACATATATTGATCGTGAGCACAGCTTTAAAGAAAGCCTTCAATTAGTTAGTGCTATATATGGTTTAAGTTGGGTTCTCTATCCCCTCACCCAACCTAAAACGTTTAAAAACCAAGGCTCGTTTAGAAACTATAGAGATAACTTTGGGGAATTAGTTTTTGACCGTGATGAACCTTTTTGGAATTGGATTATTCATCCTCTAAGTGGTAGCCAACTTTTCCTCTTTTATCGTGCTAACGGATATAGCCGTACTGAATCTTTGGCCATGACTTTTATTTCAAGTACGCTCTTTGAATTTACGATTGAGATTTATACAGAGCCGGCATCCATTCAAGACCTCTATCAGACACCAGTCTTTGGATCTATTATTGGAATTGGAATTGAAACACTTAGCTTATATTTACTTAATCAGGGCAATCCTTTTAGTAAGTTCTTTGGCCATCTTATCAACCCTGCGACCTTATTTTGGTTCTTTGAAGGTAAAGTGAATATAACTCCCACTTGGGATGGAAATGATAGAGTTGGATTATTATTAATGGGGGAATTTTAATGTTAAAACTCCTGTTAATCTTTCTCTTTTTTTCTAGTCCATTATATGCCTACAAAAATGAACTTGCCTTAAAGGGAGGTGTAGGCCTTAGTCTTAATACGGTTCAAGGTAAAAATAACACAGAAGATACTTTTGTAGGCTATGGTTTCAACTCTCATTTTGGATACAGGTTTACAAAGTGGGAATTCAATATTTCATCACATGTCTTTTTTGGTAAGGCCAAAGCGATTGAGTTTAGTGCCAATAATACAACCATTATTGGAACGGGAGTTATGCGTACCGTTTCTTTTGGGCCATTATTCAAGTATCTTACTGATTAT
>JAURDE010000004.1 GCA_030828105.1 Bdellovibrionota bacterium
AAAGATAAGAGCAATTTCTTTTTTCGAAAAAATAAATAAGTTTGTTTTGTCTTCCATATAATCATAATAATAGGCAATACAATTTCGTGCAATCCATCATAACAAATTTTAAACCATAGTCCCTTTTCTGGACCTTTTTAGTCAACCGAATTCAATAAGTCATGATAATGAGACTACATTTATTTGGCCTCTATATTGCTTTTACCGCCCAAAAACATAAATGGGAGGTTCTTATTATGAGAAAGTATTCAAAGTTCTTAACAAATCAAGATGGCCAGGGTGTTATGGAATATATTTTACTTTCTAGCCTGATAGGAATTTTTTGCCTACTAGCACTGAGAAATTATGGTAATGGCCTGAGAAAGCAGATTAACTATTTCAAAAAAGAAATAAATTCACTTCCTCGGCGATAAAATGATTTTTAAGATTATTTCGATAACAATAGTCATTGTTTTCGTTTTTCAATTCTGGAATCTATCAATTAATCGCCTCTGTCTAAAAAAGGGAATACTAAATGTCTTTGAGCAAGGAACGAGAACAACTCATAATCATTCCTCATTTATAGGTAATTCCTATAAATGCAAAAATGTTAAAGTGCTTCAAAATGATAGAGGGGCCTTATTAAAAAAAAATGGCCGCTCTTTCATATTAAATTTAAAAAATATTCATGATAAAGGATTTTCAATTTTTGGAATTTTGATTGTTAATACCTTAATTTCAATACTTATGCTCCAATATTATCAATTTCGCTCTACAGAGTTAAAAATTAATGACCGCTCTATTCACTACCTTTGTTTTGGCAAAGCAGTAAAAACGACCAATAAATACATCGAAAAAACTCTTCATTTGAATAGATTAATTAAAGCAACCAATAAGGTTTCCTTATTACCCCCTTTAAAAGTTAAGGCACAAATAATGAAACAATCACTCCAACGTCTTCAAGATATGTTTCATATTTTATTTTTAAAAAATATAGGAACACAAAAATATTGTTCTTTAATAAGCAAACTTAAAATTATAAATAAACCTCCTTTTCTAAGCTCAGCTTTAGGACTGAAAAGAGACTCTCAAGGGGCGGCTCGTATCTCTAGTCTCAAGTGGGGTTTTGATTTTAAAAGTAAAAGGGGAATAATTTTAAAGGTCATATTCAATCTAAAAAGGTTAGGCGATTTCAAGACAGAGGAAATTCAGAATGGGAATTCATATTTATCCTATCATTAGTGGCCTTTATTATTTTATCGGCCTTAAAACTTGAAAAATATTATGAAAAAAGATTATTACAAATTATTCAACATCACCAAAAAGAGTGGAATCAAATTTAAACTATTTTTTGCTATTATTACAAGTAATCTGGCCTTACTTCTAACTTTAGAAATTAGTCGTGCCAAACCTGAAGAAACGACTTCTTCTCCCCCACCTACACCTTCAGGACATACTCGGTACCAACTACCTATTAAAAGCTTTTTTCCACAAAACGATTTTGAAAAGAAAGTATTGATTACCCTTGTAAATCAAAATGGCCAAATCATCTCAAAAAAGGCGATTTTACATCTATTACCTACATGGGATGAAACAGAGAGCTCTCAAATTTATCCCGTCGATATACCTCTGGGTGATTCATCTCAAATCATTAAAACATCACAACAACTTTTTTTAGCTTATCCCTTTCAAGAGACGAAAGATTATAAGGAAGAAAATAATTATGAAATTGTTTTTTAGTCTATTGCTGATTACCCTCAATATTGATGCCAGAGATTATTTCTTAATTACTCATTATAAAGACTACGAAAGAGCGAATATAGTATCTCGACTCTTACAAAGAGATTATAAGATACCGTCAGATATGATTCGTATAAAGGAAAAGAAAGTTCCTTGTGATAAGGAGGTCAATACATTTTTTCAGACTTGCTTAATAGACGGAGAGCCATTGAAATTCCCCGTCCTACGTATGGATTTAATTAAAAAAATGAGTTTTTTATGGAAAAGATAAGGTCTTATTTATCTTCGTGGATTGGAAATTTAGGAGTTGTTCCCTTATTTCTGTCCTTGGCCTTTCTTTTTTGTCCGGCCTTAACTCTTTTATTTTTTCTTCTATTTTCTGTAACGGCTGTTCTAGAAACCATTTTTCAACTCCTGCAAACAAGATTAATACAGAAGCGTTTTCTACCTTTGGTGAAACCATATGTCAAAGCCACCCCAGCTATCCTAGTGATTTTTTTCAGTTTTCCTCTATATGGATCCGATAACCTATTGATATCTAAAGGCGAACATTTAGAAATTAAGGCCAATGGTCTCACTAAATTTACGCTAAGCAACAAAGATATCCTCTCCGCAAAATTCCTTCCTAAGACCCAATCTCTTTTGATCAAGGGAAAAGGGCTTGGCTATAGCGAGCTTTGGTATTGGCCCCAAAGCGGTAAAAAGAAGACTTTTGGGGTTTATGTTCTTTCAAAGAGAAGACAGTTAAAACTCACCCATCTGGCAGACACTCTAAAAAACTTAGGTCTTCGGGTTAGTTTTAAGGGGGCCTTGATATATGTTAAAGGAGATATAAGTGACTTTTCTCATTATCAAGTTATAAAAGAACTTAAAAAGAAATATTCCAAAGATCTATATTTACAAGTTCGTCTCTCGAACTCTCTTTCAAAAAAGCTTACTCTCGAAATCTACCGCTCATTTTGGGATGAGTATATAGAGGATGTTAAATGTCGTTTAGAATATATAAAGTATGAATGTATTTATGATCAAGGACAAAAACTTTCTCAAGGAATGCTCTCTCATTTAAAAAATAAATACATCATTGATATCATTAGTATTAAAAACTTCAACCAACATCAAAACTTTGAACTTCACTTTAAGCTCATTCAACTGGAAAACCTTCGTGGAGAAAATGTTGACTTAGGTCTTTCTCAGATTGAAAGTGAACTTGATTCTTTTTTTATCATGGATCTGAAATCAATAGTGAAGAAAAATAGCGTTATTTTACAAAAAAGAAATATTGATATCTCCGTTCTCGTAGATCATAAAATGATTCTTCAACTTAATAAAAAAAGCAGTATAGAGTTTGGTAATGAGTCTTCATTTCCTATTCAAGCAAATCAATCTATTGCCCTTGCTTGGAAATTTAATGGTCTAAAGCTCGATACTGTCCTCAAAAAATCTGGTGAGTTCTATCACCTTAAGTACTCGACAATGCTAACAAATCCTTCCCAACAAGGTAGCTCTATTAAAGGTAGTAAAAGTTCATCGACGATCAGCTTAAGACCAAACAAAACACAACAATTATTTGAACTAGGTATAAAAACTCTTAATGAACAAAAGTCTCAATTTCCAACTTTAGGTCAAATACCTTTACTGGGATATCTTTTCCAAGCAAATGCTCAAATGGAAAATACTCGTAAAGTAGTCGCATTAGTCAAACTTAAAAGAGCTTACCAATGATTCCGGACAATATTTATTCAATGATAAATAATTTAATAGCACAATCAGAAATATCTTATCCAGAGGAGCTTATAAAGAAACAACCTCATTTAGAAAAATATTGTCAAAATATATTTAATCTCATGTTTTTGGATAATATTTATTACAACTATCCATCTTGGAATGAAATTTTATTATTTGATCATCAAAATATTCATATAGAGCAAGACCTCGAGGTATTTAACCAAAAACTTATTGACTTAACTCAAGAAGAATTACAGTTAGCGTTTGAAGTATTGGCCATAAAAAACAATATTTTCTGGAATGATCAAAGTCCTTTTGTCAGTTTCACTTTCACATGGAAGAAAACCGAAATAAGATGCACTCTACTCCATCACACTTTAACTACTCATAAAAGATCACGTGCTTTTTTTAGAAAGATAAGCACAGAGGCCTTTGACCTTAATAAGTTTTCTGAAGATGGGCAGCAAGATCTTTTATTTGAAAAACTCATGGCCGAAAAACGAAATATCTTAGTATGTGGTGAAACAGGTTCTGGAAAAACATCTTTTTTAAGATCGTTACTTACGCTCATAAAAGAGCATGAGCATATTATTACAATAGAAGATACAAAAGAGCTGCTGGCCCAAAAGAGTCACCAAACTTCCCTCATCGCTGACGAGCAAAAGAAAAACCAGACGATGAACCAGCTCCTTACTTTTGGCCTTCGTTTAAGACCCTCTCGAATTATTGTGGGCGAAATCAGATCCCATGAGGCCATTACTTATCTCATGGCCATGAACACTGGTCATAAAGGAATTGTTTCAACGATCCATGCCAATTCGGCCGTTGATGGTGTCAGCAGGCTGGCCCTACTTATTTGCCTCTATTCTGGCCTTAAAAATGTTTCGTACGAAATCATACATCAACTCATTTGTCGAAATATTGACGTCATCATTTATCTTGAAAAAAGAAAAATAAAAGAAATTATTGAAGTACGAGGAAGTGATGGAAAAAATGCCTTTTACGAATATTTATGGCCCAAAGAAAAGCTTCTCTAGTCGTGAACAATCGAAATGATCTTTTGCCGATGAAGTTATAAGCCCAATAAAGTTTTTACGGTACTCTACAACTTCAAATGTTTTTCCTTCTTTTTCATACTCCTCAAGGACATTATCAAGAGGTTGTTTTAGACAAAGAAGTTCATCTCCAACCAAATTAATCATAATTTGGTTAGTAAATATGACCGGACAGCAAAATTCCTTAAGCTTGCTCACAAAACTACTAATTTTTTCATTATTTTCTAAAATAACGGATTTATAAGAAAGAAACAAAGGATGTATTTTGCACTGATCTAATAAAGCTTTAATGTTTTCTAATCCATGCTCATTACTTGATACATCAGAGTTAAAGGCAATATTTATCTGAGTAATATTTTCTTTGATGGCCATTCCTAGACGCTTTAACTCTTTGTTACCTTCAGAAGAAATAATTGTACCACCTTTTTGGGGATCACTGGTTTGGCCTACAAAAACTCTCGTTCTATTTTTATTAATAGGCTCTATTGTTCTTTTAAAAAGAACTTTCATACCAGATTTAGCAAGAGTGTCGGCCTGTTCATAAGAGAGATGATCTAGTCTCTTGGCATTTTCAAAACGATGAGGGTCTCTATCATAAATCCCATCAACATCTGTCCATATCTCTAAAATCTCTGAATCCAAGGCAGAAGCAAAAAGAGAAGCAGAGAAATCAGAACCTTCGCGTCCCAACGTAGTGATATTTTTTTCTTCATTTTGGCCCAAAAATCCTTGGGTAATAACAAGAGCTTCTGGTGCAAGCTTTTCGAATCTCTTTTTTATATTTCTGTGCGTTTCATCTTGTAATGGATCAGCTTCACCGTAAAAAGAGTTTGTTTGTATCAGCTCATAGGCATGATCAAAAATAACTTCTCTTGGGGCCAAAACCTCTTGAGCTTTTCTATAAAAGATAAAGGATGAAAGCCTTTCTCCAAAAGAAAGAAGTTGATCCCTAAGGTGATTCTGAGTTCTATGATTAAGACATTCTTTGGCCTGAGTCTCCAAATCATCCATATAGATCTGACAGAGATGATATATCCCTAGTTCTCTGGCCAAGTCTCTGTGTTTATTAAAAACATCTTTTATAAGAGAATGTGGTTCTTTCGAATTCCAAATTATTTCTAATTCATTGGTTGTCTTTCCGCTAGCAGAAACAATAACGACGCTTCTTTGTCGGTTTTCTTTTAATATAGCAAGACAATTTAATATAGAGGAAGCATCCTTAACGCTACTTCCTCCAAACTTAGAAACAATCATAGTGAGATTAATCCCTTTTTAATTTCTTATATCCAATTCTAGATGGCGTTAAGGCCTTATCTCCTAGCCTCTTTCTTTTATCTTCTTCGTACTCAGAAAAGTTTCCATCAAACCATACGACCTCTGAATCTCCTTCAAAGGCAAGAATATGTGTTGCTATTCTATCTAAGAAAAAACGATCGTGGGAAATAACAACGGCACAACCAGCATAATCAATGAGTGCGCCTTCTAAGGCCCTTAGGGTATTAACATCCAAATCATTGGTTGGTTCGTCCAGTAGAAGAACATTTCCTTCTTCCCTTAGCATTTTAGCAAGAAAGACACGGTTTCTTTCACCACCGGATAATTCTGTGGTTCTTTTTTGCTGTTCATCACCTGTAAAATTAAATTTAGCAATATAGGCCCTGGTATTGATATCTCTATCACCAATCTTGATAAACTCAGTGCCCCCACTTATGGCCTGGTAAACAGTTTCATTGGGGTCTAGATCCCTACTTTGATCAACATAGGAAAGTTTAACAGTTTCTCCCACAACAAAGTTTCCGGCATCTGGTTTTTCCTGATCTGTAATCATTCGAAAAAGTGTGGTCTTACCAGCACCATTAGGCCCAATAATCCCGACGATTCCACCTGGAGGTAATTTAAAGCTAAGGTTCTCATAGAGAAGTTTATCTCCAAATGCTTTTTGAATATTCTGGGCCTCGATAACGACATCCCCTAGCCTAGGTCCTGGAGGTATAAAGAGCTCATTTGTCTCTTTATATTTTTCTTTTTGATTTTTAAGCCTATCTTCGTACTCTCTAATTCTTGCTTTTGATTTTGCTCTTCTCGCTTTAGGTGGCGATTTAATCCATTCAAGCTCTTCTTTCATTGCCTTTTGTTTTTTAGACTCAGACTTCTCTTCTTGGGCCAGA
Organism: Bdellovibrionota bacterium; assembly: GCA_030828105.1. Classification (GTDB taxonomy): domain Bacteria; phylum Bdellovibrionota; class Bacteriovoracia; order Bacteriovoracales; family Bacteriovoracaceae; genus JAURDE01. The sequence continues at coordinate 6,668 of JAURDE010000004.1, forward strand.
CGTTGTGACTTTTGCTCAAGCCAAGAGGTGTAATTTCCTTCAAATGGAATACCTTCGCCTCTATCAAGCTCTAAAATCCATCCAGCAACGTTATCTAAAAAGTAACGGTCGTGAGTAACAGCGATGACCGTCCCTTTATAGTTTTGAAGATGGCGCTCTAGCCACCATACTGTTTCAGCATCAAGATGGTTGGTTGGCTCATCTAAAAGTAAGACATCTGGCTCCTGAAGTAACAGTCTACATAAAGCGACTCGTCGTTTTTCACCACCAGAGAGAACGCCAATTTTCTGATCCTGCGGTGGACAACGTAAAGCTTCCATAGCAAGTTCTAACCTGCTATCTAGATCCCAGGCATTAGCAGCATCAAGCTTATCTTGTAACTTTGCCTGCCTGGCCAAAAGTGTATCAAAGTCTGCATTAGGGTCTTCAAAGCCTGCATTAACCTCATCCCATTCTTTAAGTAGGGCAACAACTTCTTTAGCTCCTTCTTCAACAATTTCTCTAACTGTTTTTTCAGGGTCAAGCTTCGGTTCTTGCTCAAGGATACCGATCGTATATCCTTTAGAAAGCACGGCCTCACCAAGGTGATCATCATCTAGGCCTGCAAGAATTCTTAGGAGGGTTGATTTACCTGCGCCGTTTAAACCAAGAACACCGATTTTGGCCCCATAGTAGTATCCAAGAGTAATATTCTTTAGAACATACTTTTGCCCATAGACTTTAGAAACTCGGTTCATTGAATAGATTATTTGCTTATCGTTTAATGCCATTTTTATTCCTTTATATAAGTGTATTCATTAAATACGCTAAGAAGCAAAAATACGAAGAAAGGAAGAAGAAAACAAGAGTAAATAGCCTTAGAGCGCTCAATAATTGTAAGAATTTCTCAAAACTATGGGAAAGGTTTATCCATGTTTGGCAGATGAGCTCTAAAATATCCTCCTCTATAGCTTGTCCAAGCTTATGCCACCTCTTAAGCATATGAGTTATCTCTTTTTGTTCTTGTTTTGTGAGATTTTCAACTGTTTTGATTCCACTTTTACGCAAGACTTCTTGATAGGCGAGGCCACTTTTGTAGAGGCAGAGAAAAGTGTAGAAAGCATAGTGCTTCGCATCAAAACCTTTAAAGATTTTATTTTCTAGAAAAAGAGCGCCTAATCTATAAAATATGAGACCTATTGCCTGGAGTAGAATCAAAAAGACCATTAAATGACCTGAAGGCGTCCATGACAAAGTTTTAATACTCATGCCTACCATGAACCATACAATAATACTTGTAAGAATAAATTGAAGGACTCCACTATGATTGATCCGTCGAAGTTTGGTATCAAAATCTTTGTGTTTAAATAGTCCTTCACGTATATGGCCAAAACAAAGCTTAGGGCAATAGCCATAGGTACGTTGAAAATTTAACAGAATCGAAACCAGGTCAGTGTAAAATTTGTACTTTTTAAGTTTCGCCCATTTAGAAAGTGACGACTCGAAAGGATACTGGGGTCTCCACCATCGTAAGAATTCTAAATGATTATCAATGAGTTTTGAGTGGTTGCTGGGTAAAAAGATTAAAAAAATCTCTCTGCCCCAATATATGAGGATCAGAAATAGAAAGTAAGTGGCAGAAGTTTTCATCATGTGGCAATATATATGCAACTCAAGGACCAATATGGACAATGTAGATCTAGAGAGTAAGGCCAAAAAGCTGTCAAAACTTTGTCAGATGATTAACCCTTATGAAAAGTTAGCAAAAGAGACAAGAGATGAATTATTTAGGCTTGGTATCGTCAATTTTGAGGATCCCTTTGCTATTACTAACGAGTTGCTCATTCTTCTGGAAGAAGTTGATGAAGAACTAAAAAAGCTAAAACATTGACCCCTCGAGTAAAACTTCACCCCCTATCTATTAAGCACCTTAAAAAATCTCACCCTTGGGTTGTTAAAGATTCCTTTACTAAAAATTTCCCTACTAAGGAGATTTTTTTAGAAGGACTTAATGAAAAGGGGAAACCCTTTTGCGTTCTTCTTCATGATCCTGAGCACTCTCAGGTTAAAGCACGCTTATGGAGTTATGAACTGAATCAAAAGGCGAATGATTTATCTCGACGGATAGAGAAGGCCATAAAAAAGCGTCAGGAATTAGAGATCATAAAAGAGAGAGAGTCTTTTTTTCTCTTTTTTGGTGAGGCCGACGAGCTCCCAGGTCTTTTTGGAATTCTTTTTAATCAAACATTAGTGCTACAATATTATGCTTCAGTATGGTCTGAGCTTGAGAATAAGTTAATTTCAGAAATAACAAAGGCCTGCATAAAGGTCTTTAAGTTTTCTCCTTCAATTTACGTACAAGACCGTAATAAAGGCCAACGCGTCTGCTTTCGTCATTTAAAGGGAAAAGAGTGCTCTGAGATTATCGTCAGAGAGTTTGGGGTGAACTACAAGGTTAAATTGGCCCAAAGCTATGACTTAGGCCTTTACCCTGATATGTCAGCTATCAGAAAAAAGGTTTTTGACCATTCATCTTTTAAAAAAGTTCTTAATTTATTTTCTTATACTGGCGCTTATTCTTTATTGGCCTTATGTAAAGGCGCCCAAGAGGTTATCTCGGTTGATTCGGCCAAAATGGCCCATGACTGGTTAAATGAAAACTTAGATTTAAATCCGCACCTTCAAGGAACTCATAAGAGCGTAAAGAAAAATGTACAAAAAGCTTTAGAGGGTTTTATAAAAGAGCAAAAGAGCTTTGATCTCATTATATGTGATCCGCCTTCATTTTCTTCTGATGGTAAGAAGTCAACTCCGGCCCTTAAGAGCTATGAAACTCTTTTACCATTAATGAAAGAGTTAATAACTAAAGACGGGCAAATCATTATCTTTCTCAATACACATAAAGTTACTTGGAAGAAATTTGAGGAAAAAATTAAACCCCTCATTCGTGGTTTTAAAATAAAGGCCAAACTTAATCTTTCTGAAGACTGCCCTAGGCTCAAAGGTTTTCCAGAGGGGGATTATTTAAAAGGTATTATTCTTTCAAGATCTTCTTAAGTCTTTCTCTTACCTCTTGAAATTTTTTTTGATTTTCAAGGACCTTAGCTTCAGGGTCACGTCCCATTTTTTGTAAAATACTAAGACCTTTTTCAAGACCTGCTAAAATGCGTTCCACATCGTCTAAGTACGACTGAGCGCTATCTTCATCTAAACTACTCTCAAGTAATTTTAAGAAATATTCAGGTTCTTTATCAGTAGACACTACTTAACTATTCGGTCTCTCCACCTTCTAATTTCCGGGTCTAGATAATCAATTTTCATCTGACCTAGAGTATAGGTGGCATATTCGTAATCGGTGGTATGAGTCAAACATTGTGTAGGACAAACCGTTGTACAAAGACCGCAGTAGCAGCAAAGGGCCGTATCAATTGTATATTGAGTTAGATCAAGCCTAATGGGAGTTCCATCTTTAGTTTTAATTTTTGGTGCTTCTTTATCTCTTCTATTTGCTGAGATATAGATACAATCAACAGGGCAAGAAGTAGCACATTGTAAGCAGGAGATGCAGTTTTCCGCATCATTAAAAAGCCTTGATCTAGAGTTTTCAGGAAGTACTTCTCTTACCTCAGGGTATTCAATAGAAACCACAGGCTCCGAATAAATATATTTTGAGGTAATTTTCAGTCCTTTAATAAGGGATCTTACCGCCACCCAAATATTAGAAAAATACTTTTTAAAAGTTAGCTCTTCATGATGGTCTTGGGTTTTTATGTCTTGATCTGCATGCATGATTATTTCTCCAAAATATTATCGATCAACTTCACCTAAAACAATGTCAATACTTCCAATGGTAGCAACAAAGTCAGCAATCATCTGCCCTGGTGCCAAATCAGGTAACATACTTACGTGGGTAAAACATGAGGACTTAACTTTAAGTCTATAAGGTGTCTTACCACCGTCAGAAATAATATGGTACCCTAACTCTCCTCTAGGACATTCGGTTCTCAAATATATTTCACCTTTAGGCAGCTTGATAATCTTAGGAACTTTACCCATTACAGGACCTTCTTCAATACCTTCAAGGGCCTGTCTAATAATTTTGATGGATTCTTTCATTTCCATCATCCTTACATAATATCTATCCCAACAATCGCCTAATTTACCTTGTGTTCCTTCTCCGACAATCACATCAAAGTCAAACTTATCGTAAATTGAGTAAGGTCTTTTCTTTCTTAAATCCCAATCGATTCCAGATCCTCTAAGGACAGGACCTGTTGCACCATAGCTATAAGCTGTTTCTTCATCAATAACACCTACATTAGCGGTTCTTTCGATAAAGATTTTATTTAATCCAACGAGGTTGTGATATTTATCAAGCTCTCCTTCCATTCGATCAACAAAACCAGAGATTCTTTTGAGCTGATCACTTGTCATATCATTCCATACGCCCCCAATCCAAAAATAGTTATAGAGGAGTCTGGCCCCGGAGATTTCTTCAAAGATTCTCAGGATAAATTCTCTTTCTTGAAACGCATAAAGGAAAGGGGTGAAGGCACCGAGGTCAATAGCATAGGTACCAAAATACATTAAGTGTGATGCGATTCTTTGTAGCTCACTACAAATGATTCTAATATATTCTGCTCTTATAGGAACTTCTGTTCCCAACATTTTTTCAACAGCGATTGAATAACCCAACTCCATATTCATGGCAGCGAGATAATCCATACGATCAACAAATGGAATAACTCCACGGTAATCAACACTTTCAGCATGTTTTTCAAAACATCTGTGAAGATAACCAAGGTGTGGTGTTGCTTTAACCACAATTTCTGAGTCTGTTTGAATCTCTACTCTTAGAACACCGTGTGTAGCTGGGTGTTGAGGCCCCATATTAATGGTAAGCAACTCAGTTTTTAATCTTTCAAACTCTGGATCAGTTGGACTTTCAATATCTTCATTAATAATAATTTGATTATCCACTCAAAATTCCTTTTGGCTTATGAGTAACGACCGTTATTCATTGGTGATTTGTTAGAAATAGAATTAGCTGAAGTTTTGACGCCGAAGCCTTGATCTTCAAGATTGAGTTTATCTTCGGGATAAACTTCCATGCCGTTATACTCTTTAGCTGCGACATAATCTTTTCTTAAAGGAAATCCTTCCCAATCTTGGGGGCAAAGAATTCTTCTATGATCGGGGTGATCTTTAAAAACCACTCCTAACATATCAAAACATTCTCTTTCCAAAAAGTTAGCTGACTTCCATAGCTCCACAACAGAATCAAGTTCAGGGTTTTCTCTTGGTAAATTCGCCTTAAGAATAACTTCGTGATTATTAATAAAATCAGCTAAGATATAGCTTACTTCAATATGAGGATTTTCATCTACGTAATCAGTTCCAGTGATAACTTGAAGAACGTTAAAACTATTATCTTTAAGTGCTTGGCACACCTCTTTTATCTTAGAGGCTTCAACGCTGATACTTGAGTCTCCAACCTCAGCACTATTTACTGTTGCATTGGCACCGTTTACTTTAGAATTAATTAAGCTCGCCCATTGATCATGCATGCTTCACCCACTTATCTCTAAGAAGTCTTTCGTTCGCTATTTTCTTTTGAAGAGTCATTAAACCTTCAATTAAAGCTTCAGGTCTTGGTGGACAACCAGGAACATAGACATCTACAGGAATGATTTCATCAACACCCTTAAGAACATGATATCCATGTTGCCAATAAGGTCCTCCCTTATTCGCACAAGAACCCATTGAGATAACGTATTTAGGTTCAGGCATTTGATCGTAAAGAGTTTTAATTCTTGAGGCCATTTTTAGGGTAACAGTACCGGCAACAATCATAAGATCTGCTCTTCTTGGTGTGGCCATAAAAGCTCCACAACCAAATCGTTCAAGATCGTATTTTGAAGCACCTGTTGCCATCATTTCAATAGCACAACAAGCTAGTCCAAAGGTCATAGGCCAAAGTGAATTTTTTCGGCCCCAATTAAGGAAGTCATCCGCTTTTGTAAGGAGGACGCCGTCTTGCATAACAAGCTCCTAAAGGTATAAAATAACACATGTTTCTACTAATCTATTTTTACCTGTCCCTGACGTCTAAGTCAACGAAGGTAATTGGAAAAAGCACTATCTATGGACATCTCTGCGATAGGCTCTGTGTTAAACTTTGAAGAGTGCGATAGTTTGTATCCCTTCGCGTAGAAGAAAGTTGCTCTTTTAAAAGTTGAATTCTTTTTCGATCATTGCGGCAAACTTTAGACATAATTGTTTGATATTCTTTGATAGCGGCAATGGGGTAAGGAAGGCCATAGGCGGAGCTAATAAAAACGGGTTCATTATCACTTAAAAATGCGAATTCTCTAGTGGAAATATGTTTATGCATATCATCGATATACTCACCCACCCGATAGAACTTCCTTATACCTTCTGCTTTGGAGAATCGAGAAGCTCTTTCGTTATAAACTTTAAAGCAATTAGATTCTCTATTGAAGCGGCTTGGGAAGAGCTCTCTTAGCACGGCGCACTCAACTAGATAGGCATCGACCTCTCCTCCTTTACCCTCAATTGTCGATTTAACAAAATCCCCTACTCTAAAGTTTAATGTGTAGGGATTAAAAGGCTCTCTTTCTGTGAAGTGCGTTAATTCATGGGCCATATCCAATATAGCATCATAAAGCTTTAAATCTTTATCGATGTAGACGAAAGAGCGGCTCTCATAGATAACATCGGTTGGATTACTTGGACTAAACTTTCTGATCAAAGTTGTGTCTGTTATGGAACTCTCTCCTGGTCTAATAACTTCTAATAAACTCATCCCCATTTCATTGGCCTTCTCTTTGGCATTAGAAATGATCTTTCGTCCAGTTGGTGAACGAAAAAGAATTTTTATCATATGTTTAATATTGTCTTGATCGTTATTAAAGAATCTAACCCACTTCTTATTGAAATCCATCGGTTTAGATTCAATATGTAAAACTCTTTCTTTCATAAAGGCTTGAGTTGTAAGAGAATAAAACAGAAATAGAAAAAAGACCGATACTTTCATTAGATAAAGATCGGCAAAAATCATTGGTGGCCCAAAAAGGGTCTAATATTATCTGTTTGGTGGTGGATTTTTCCTAGAGAACTCTAAAGTTAAGTAATTGTTTTTGTTTATGTATTGCTTTATTACCCAGTGGAATTTTGCGAATAATCTGACTATTTTCATCCTCTATGAACAACTCAGTCTCATAATCTCCTTCAGGAAGATTGAGCTGTGATAAAAAGACCTGTGCTGGTATCAAAGACCACTGCCTGGTATCAGCTCTTTCAGAACTTCTAATCAACTCCAAAGTGGCCGTATACTGAGCAAGAGCGGCCACTTTCGCCATTCCATCGCCTAAGCTTGCTCTTGAAGACTGGTAAGTGGTAAAGGCACCTAGAATTGCGGCAAGATGTTTTGTTGCAAGCCTCACACCTAGTCTGAAATAACGTGAGAGTGAGTTCTCAAAAATAGCTTCTTCAGCAATATCACCATAGGAATTAATTAAAGTAAGTTTTACTTTTTTTTCAAGGTTACCCTTTTTAAAAACCATATAAATAGATTCTGTAACCGGTTTAGAGCTTATATGCGGAAGTTCAAATCTAACGGCCAATCCTTCAGCGCTTACGGCCGCAAGTTGAATTCCCAGATGAGTTCCTATGGGATTATAAGCAGAAGGAGGAGGAATAAGTCCTAATTTATCGGCCGCAAAGATCATCAGTACTTGTGATCCAAGTCGAGAAAAGGCCTTGGCCGTAGGAGAATCACTATTGGCCCGTAACGCTTTTTCTAAATTATAATATTCCTGCTTAGGTTGTTTTTCAGGAATAATTCCTTTTTGAACGCTAATAATAACATTATTACTTTTGCCTTTTTTAATCCTTTTAAGCTGCTTCTCAACAAACTCTTTAATATCTTTTTGAATAGGAGTTTCTTTTATATAGTTGAGTTGAACTTTCGAAGTGGGAAGTTTTGCTAGTTTGTTATAGTCTTTTTTAAAGTCTTTATATTTTTCATTATAAGTAGGGTAAGCATTATAATAGCGAAATAAAGTCTTATTAGAGTCCCTATAAAGAATTTTAGCTATTTGAATTTCTTGTTTTGTTCCTATTTCTTCATGAATTATTGATCCGAAAATTTTTGAAAGAAGATCTGATTTAAATACACTATTTCCTTTTTCGGCCTCAAGTCTTATATTCTGAAAACTATCCCAGTCTAGAATTTCGGCCCTAGATTTAAATAAATACTTTCTGTCACCGCTTTGTTGGTAAAGAAGGTAGTAATTAAGAGAATTATAAAAGTTAATCAGAGACCTCTCGTAAGCGCTTCCATAATAATGATCATAATTATCATTAGCTATGAGTTTCTTTACTTTATTAGATAAACTCTCGGTATAGAGTTCACGGTAATAGGATTTTGCTTTTTCAAATTCATCAATAGAGTTTTGGTACTGTCCTTGTCTATGAAAAATTAGGCCCTTTTCAAGATAAGATAGTAGTAAAGACTCTTTATCCTTATAAAAATTTGAATTTATTATAAACTGGATGGCTTGATTGTATTGTCCCGTTAAAAAAAGCTTCTTTAACTGGGCCCTATCCTTTCGTCCTCCTGAAGAGCACGAAAGGACATTAAAAATAATAAATAAAAAAAGAAGACTTCTTACCAACCTGATCCCGATTGTTCAGAATATTTAGATAATTTCATTCTAGCTCTCATTACCTCAACACCCTTTTCAATATCCGTCATTCTTATATTAACTGAATACTGTTTTATTGTTTTACCTTCTCTTGTTTCAGGCTTCATATAGACATTACCAAAAATCATTAAATCGGCCCCAGTCTGTTTACCAATTCTCTTTGCCGTAGAAGGGTCCACCATTCCATCATGTTGATAGGTAATTTCTTTAAGAATACTATCTCTAGCAGCGGCATCGACAAGGATAAAGTCTCCCGTCATTGAGATTTCATTGAGAAACTCATCATTTACATCATTAATGGGAAAATAGGCCTCTGATGTAAGATTTTGCACTTCTCCAATAAATACACGTGGAGGTCTACCTAGTTGGGTGAGATAACGTCTAAGTCCTCTGTGTTTATCCATTATACTTAGAATTTTTTTAACGGCTTGCTCTGTATCTCCCTGAAGCCATTTATCAGTTATTTCAAGTGCCTTTTCATCAGACTCTTTTGAATCGACTCTTTCAGCTTGAAAAGAAGAGCAACCGGCCATAAAAAAAATAAGGGATAAATATATTAGTTTATTCATTTAAATTTCTCCTTTTCTGGCCTTTTGAAAACTTTCATTAGCATTCTTCAAAGCTTTTTCAACTTTTTCTTTGATCTCTTTATCTTTAACTCTATTTGATACCATTTCAACCGCCTGATCGATGGCCCTGCTAAGACGTGATGCTGGAATACGAACCAAAGCACCACAAGTGTAGCCAATATAATCTTTTTTAGCACCTAAATCTGTAGAGAAACTTCTTTTTTCCCAATAGGTTTTAATGACTGAGGCACCATATAGGAGAGATTGTATTTTGGACGTTAGGTTATTTGAAACATATTGCCTTAAAGAATTAATCACAGGGTTATTAGGATCAATACCTGCCTCACCTTCAGTTGATTCGGAAATTGTTTTATCAATAAAAGTTGTAATTTCACCTGCTATATCGGCCTTGGCGTTGGCCTTGGCCAAATTACAGGCCATAGTTCGACTAACTTTTGGTTCTGATTCAAAACTAAAAAAACGAAATTTTTGAAGGTCATAAGAGTAGTTTTTGGCCCATACTTCTGCATCTTCGATCCAGCCTGGCCTAAACTTGGAGCTCGCATCCCTAACAGTATAATCTCTTTTTAGGTTTTCATGCTCTCTTTCTTCAAGTTTTCTATCATCTTTATCTGTTGATGAGCAACTTGAGAGGATTATAATTGTCATTAACAACCATATTGATTTCATTTTGGTCCCCTTTTTAATCTAATGTTAATTCACCTAATTTATCATCTATTTTTTCTTTAAATTGTTCAAAGGCCCCATTCAAACACTGCTCTAAGCTTCTACCTGTTTGAAAAATTTCTAAGTTTATTTGTCCAATTTTTCCATTTTCTTTTGTTGAGCTGACAAGGTTGATGCTAAACTTCCATTTTTCAAAACCTTTAACTTTAAGGTGTTGTTTGGATTTATCAAATTGAATCTTTATTTTAAATTGATATTTATTAGTTTGCTCTGTCCTTACTCGATAGCCTAGGTTGAGTAGCCCCTCTAATACAAGATATCCCCAATCTTTAGGAACATTATCTTGAGAAAGATAGACCAAAATGTTTTTTTCTTTTTTTTCCTCTAATTTTGATAAAATGGACCGTTTACTATACCTTCCACTATAATAATTTTGATTCAGTATATGATAGCGCTGATTAACTGCTTCTCTTTTTAACAAAATTTTATATGCTTTAAAAAAACTGCTTCTCTTATTTTGATCCATTAAGACTTTTATTTCATCATCTAAAGAATTCATTTGCCTTTTAAATCGATCACTAGCACTTCTTTTATTAAGTCTTGCCAGCGCAAAAAAACTATCATCTGATTTATAGACTTCAGTTATTTCAATTCCCTCTAGCACCTCATCTACACTTTCTTTTAAAAATGTATTTTGAGCACTATTAACTTGTCCTTGTAAACCACCATTTGTACTTGTCACTGACGTTTCACTTTGTTCAAATTGTGAACGTCCCGAAATTTCTACTTTAAAAATTTTTGCTAATTCATTTCTTGCACTGGCCTCTGCCACAAGCTTACCTGTACCCTCACCAACGGCACACAAATATTTGGAAGAACAATACTGAAAAGGAGAATCAACCCACTTAGGCAAATCCTCTGCCATGAGTGAGATACTCCAAAAAGAGCTAATTAATAGTAAAATACGTAACATACCTCAAATATTTTACCCCATTTTAACCAACATAAAAGACTATTTAGAGGTTTTGGAGGTAAATACTTATGGCATCGGTATCTGATTTATTTAGTTCGCCCTTAAAGACCTTCATTAACCTACCTGGCATTTTGGGTTTATATCCATCCGGATAAGTGCCAAATAAAACTTTTTTATAAACAAGCTCCGTTGAGGCGTTTTTCAATGGTGGCCCACTTGCACCTGGGCGTGAAGGGTTAGGATTATGGCATGTAATACAATGCTTTATATAAAGGGACTTTCCTTTATCATAATAAGCTTGTTTTTCTGGAGGCAATTTTTTCGCACAAGCTAAGAACAAAAAAACAAGGACAATATACCTTATTTTAATCATTATCAGAGAGTACGACTTTCACTTCAAGGGTAAAGTCATCGTAAATAAAATTGTCTGTCAGGTTTTTAAATACACTTTTAGATTTATATTTAATTCCCCAAAGCGTTCTGTCTACCTTTAGAGTAGAAGTTAAAAGGGTGTTCTTTCCTTTATTTAATTCCACTTTAAAGTCTATGGGTTTAGTAATTCCATTTATCGTAAGCTCGGCCATAACATCATAATGACCTCCCTTACCTAATGAACTGTTTTTGATAACAAGCTTTGCAGTACTAAATTTTTCTACATCGAAAAAGTCCGCTGACTTAAGATGATCGACAAGTTTTTTATTGTATTTTTCATTAGTGAGATCATCACATTTGATTGTATCCATATCAATAATGAACTCCCCACCTTTGAGATCATCCCCTTCTATATTCACTTTTCCAGAGCTTAGAGAAATTGTTCCAAAGTGTTCTCCGCTGACTTTTTTTCCCGTCCATTTAAGGATACTTTTTTTCGTATCTACTTTAAAATCAGCTGCCTGTAGGGAAAAACTTAATAAAAAAAGAGCTATTAGAGTCTTCATAAAAATCCTATGTTGTTAAACTTTTTAAGTATAAGGAGTTTATAATAATTAAAGAAACTCGAAAAGACAGATAATAAGATCAGCGAGTCAATTTCCAAAGAAGTTCCCAGTCCTCACCTTTTCTCTGATACGCAATAGTTGTTCCTGTTTGGAATTCACAGTAATTTCGAGGGCCGGCCAAGTACATAGATAGTTTTGACATGAAAGGGTTATGACCAACAATCATAATATCCTCATTTTCACCTAAAAGCTTTTTTACCCATACTGATGGGTTATCTTCGGGCCTAAGGCCTTGTTCCATTTGAGGCCCATTATCAGTTTGCAGTATTTGGGAAACTAATTCGGCGCTCTGTCTGGCACGAACAAAACCGCTATGGATTATACGCTTTGGTTTGATAGACTTATCTTTCAATTGATTCGCAACAGAGCTGATTTGCTTAATACCATTTTCCGTTAATTCTCTTTCGGAGTCAGGTATCTTGCTGTCGGCCTCTCCATGCCTCATTAAATATACAATCATACTTAAGATTATAAGATGATTAACTATTCATGTTAAGACAATTTTTCAAACTAGTGAAAAACGCTCCCCTCAACTAGTTCTTTGGGGATTCCACGTGGAATGGCCTCTAAAAGCGCCTTGGTGTAGTCTTGTTGAGGATTCTTATAGATCTCACTAGCTTTAGCGAACTCTACAATCTTTCCATTATTCATCACACCTACTTCATCAGAGAAATATTTCACGACAGAGAGGTCATGACTAATAAAAATATAAGTCAGATTAAACTCTTCTTGTAGATCAAGTAATAGGTTTAAGACTTGGGCCTGTACAGAAACATCTAAAGCAGAAACAGACTCATCACATATGATAAATTCTGGATTTAGAGCAAGGGCACGAGCAATACAGATTCTTTGCCTCTGTCCCCCAGAAAATTCATGAGGATACCTAGATAAATGGTTACCTGCTAATCCCACTCTATGAAGTAGTTCAGAGGCCCTTTGATAACGCTCTTTTTTATTTTTACCAACATTGTGAATAACCATTGGCTCAGTAACGATATCTCCAATTGTCATTCTTGGGTTAAGAGAAGAATAAGGGTCTTGAAAAATAATTTGAATCTTCTTTCTCATTTCTCTCATCTCTTTAGGAGAAAGAGACATAATATCCGTTCCATTATAAGTAACACTTCCAGAGGTCGCTTCAACAAGCCTTAAAATAGTACGTCCTAGAGTAGTCTTTCCACAACCAGACTCACCCACTAACCCTAAAGTTCTTCCTTTACGAACCTGAAAACTAACATCATCAACGGCCTTTACATGTCCCTGAATTCTGCCAAAAACTCCACCTTTTATAGGAAAGTGAGTCTTTAAATTATTTACTTCTAAAAGAACAGGGTATTTCGATTCATCCATGACCTTTTCTTCTTTATCGGGACCGGCATGAACTTCGGCCTTAACTTCATTACCGTCTTCATCCATAAAATCAGAGACGGTTAAAAGTCTTCTCGGGTTGTACTCAACTCTTGGTCTACAGGCCAAGAGCCCTTTGGTATATGGATTTTGAGGATTAACAAATATTTCTTTGGTAGAATTTGTCTCAACCAAATCACCTCTGTACATGACAGCAACTGTATCAGCTATATCTGCAATAACTCCGAGGTCATGAGTAATAAATAAAATACTCATTCCGTGCTTTCTTTGCAGATCAAACATCAACTCAAGGACTTGTTTTTGGATTGTAACATCAAGGGCCGTAGTGGGTTCGTCACAAATAAGAAGCTCTGGTTCACAGGCCATGGCCATGGCAATCATAACCCTTTGCTTTTGCCCACCTGACATCTGGTGAGGATAACTATTAACTCTTTCGGTAGGGTTTGGAATACCTACTTCATCTAAAAGCTCAATTGTTCTTTTTCTCGCTTCAGATTTAGACATATTTTGATGAAGTATTAAGGCTTCATCAATCTGATTTCCTACTGTAAAAACGGGATTTAAGCTCGTCATGGGCTCTTGAAAAATCATTGAGATTTTATTTCCTCTAATTTTACGCATATCATCATTACTAAGGTCAACTAGGTTTTGGCCTTTAAAAAGGATTTCTCCAGAAGAGATTTTTCCTGGAGGATTTGGAATTAATCCCATGATGGCCAATGAAGTAACACTTTTACCTGAGCCAGACTCACCAACAAGGCCTACTGTTTTACCTTTAGGGATATCCAAGTTTAAGTTTTTAACAGCTCGGACTGTGCCTTCCTCTGTTTCAAAATCTACACTTAAATTTCTAATACTCAACAAATTTTCCGACATGCACAATCCCTTTTGATCATTAAGATCAATGTCATACAATTATTAACGAACTATTTCAATTTAAAGGATTAATTGCTATGCATTAAATCAACATAAACAAGCTAATAAATAAAAATGGCCGAGATTACTCGGCCATTTGATATTAAAGAAAGGTCATACTTCTTTTAGAAACCATAAAGCTGATCTTTTGTAGGAGCTCTCAATCTCGCCTGCTCTCTACTATGAATACTTTGCAGAGCTGCTAAATAAAGAGCCTGTGCCATCTCCATATTTTCCAGTGCCTTATTAAACTCAAAGTGAAATGCGCTAAAAAATTCTTTATCATTACCGTACTGACCTCGACCTTCACCTACAAAACAGGTTTCTACTAAAGGCCTAGTACCACTTCGTTTTCCCTGTAGAAACTCCTGCACCTCATCATAAGGGATGATAAATGATAGAGGGCTTATACGAGCAGCCATTGGACCATGACCATCAATAGGAGCGAAGCTTTTAGTTCTCCACTCAAGCGGGGCTAATTTAAGCTCGGTTTTCTGACCGAATAAATAGTACATAACATCAACCTCAACATCATGCTTAAGTCTTTTTTTGAAAGCAGGATTTTGGGTAGTTTCTTTTGTATCCTTTGCATTAATTACAACAGCAAAGCTACATTCACTCTTTTTTGGGCAAACATCAATTTCCTTCTTATAGGTATTAGGTGTGATTTTATAATTGGTAAAAACCACATCACCAGGACATAGCATTATACCGTTATTGAGATCACCTTCTGTGTAACCAAGATTCACGCAATGACCATTAATTCGTCTATCTTTGGATCTTAATCTTTCACAGACATCATTAGCAAAAGAACTAAAAGCAAAGCAGCACCCAACGAGTATCAGTACTCCTTATAGAAAACGTTAATCTACTTTACATGAGTCAACACAAAACACAAAACACAATTATATATTAAAATTAAACAAATTTTATTCAATGGCTTTCTTCTATCCCAACCCAGTTGCATACATTGAGCTTTTCTAATCTTTTAGTCTTTGAAATAGCGTCAGTGCGTAGATACCATTTTTTGTTTATAGGTTCTCCATTTTGAAGAATTTGCCAGACACTATCTTCAATATGCTTACGGATAGTGCATTTATCTGTAGTGGGTACAAAGCCAGAAGAGCAACTTACTAGTAGCACTAATAGGAATAAATACTTCATTTTAATCGTCCTCCAAAACCTCTATTCATAATCTTCGTCATCATCATCACAAGCCTCTTCCCTTCTAAAACGCTCTAAACCACCACGACCTGGGATGGGCTTATAAAACCAATAGAAACACTCGTTCTCTTTGGCCAATTTAGCTTGGTTTAATATGGCGTCTCTAATATCCCACGGCTCATCTTTTAATAGCTTATCTGTATTGGGGTTACCTGATTTTTGTTTTCTTTTGGGCGCCACAACCTTACTGGCTGCAGCAACGCTACCGGCTCCGGCCAATACTGGTATCGCCGAAATAGGTACGGCCACTGCAGCTGTAGGCAACGATACAGAGGCACTTGAAGTTAATGGTTTATCAAAATTACGAAACTCTCCCGATGGCAGTTGAAGTTCTGGAAGAAAGCTTTCTGGATTCTTTTTTAGATATTCTAAATCCTCAGCAGATAGGGTTTGAATACTATCTAAACTTTTTGTTTGAGAAAGTTTATTTGAGTTAAAGGCCTGCCCTGGGTCTAAATCAATATTGTTTTGAGGGAAATCAATTTTTTCTAAATTGGCATTAACTTTTCCTTCAAGAAGCGCCACATCGTCAGAAGGAAGACCTTTTACATCATATGAGTTAATTAAAAATTCTGTCCCCCTTACTCCGATTGAAACCACCCTTGAGTTAAAAAGGATCTCATCCTTACCTTCTTTTACAGTGTTAATTTTGGCGCGGATTTTTCCCTTTAAAATATCAAATTTGTTTTGTCTTTTGTCCTGATCTACGTTGAGTTCTTTAATATGAAATAGTGAGTTAGGCCCTACAACAATATTACTGCCGTCTATCAAAGATATTTTGGTAAAGGATTTAATCAGGGTATTAATCTGATCTCCCTCTAGTATTTTGTCACCAACCTTAACTTCTATACGTTGTTCTTCACCTTGCACAATTTTATATACACTTCCCTTGGTCTTTATAATTTCACCTATGGGCTCGCTTGAAAGAGATGAAAAACTAAAAAATAAAAGTAGAATTGAAAAACTTTTCATAATCACGACTATCCTTAAAAATTAACTTTAATTTATTTTAAGACAATTTATATATTTAAGGAAAATTTTTAGTAGCGGCACACCTTAACTAGCTCAGTCTTAAAATGTATAAATAGAGCAAATTACAAAGGTACTTTATGAAACTATATAAACTCCTCTCTATCATGCTATTGTGCTTCACTTCCATAACTTCTTTTGCAGACAATTGCCCTAAAAAAAGTAATAGAATTTTTAGGGAGGCCCTTAATAAATGTATTGATACAGGACTCTTTCAAGTCAAGTTTGACCAAAACTGCCCTACTAAATTAGGAGGATACTCTTGTTTCAGCACTTATGAGGAAGAGACGTCAATGTTGCCTCAAAGTATAAATATTCGATCAAAAACCCAAACCTTTAATCCCTATTGGTACTTCGTTCTTCAAAATAATAATATTTGGGTAAAAAGAAGAGATAAAAAGGCTTCTTCTTGGATTTATTTAAAACCCCATAAAAAAAATTATCGGCCAGTTGAGATATCAAGTGATGACCGAAATCTTATAAGCCTCGACCCTGATAAAAAAGTTTACACCATGTTTGGTGCACTCAGTGATGACCATAACAAGTTTTGGTGGAGGCAAACCTGGGGGCTCCCCTTCTGGTTAGGTGGCACATGGAAAATACCAAGCTGGGTTAAGTCTTGGGATATTTCCTATTTCTCTCCGGTTTATGATAAATACCATTCTGATTCCGAAGGAAACCTTCATGATGTCGGTGTTGGAGTGACTCATATTTGGATGCTCGACTCAACTGGACAAAGAGTTATTTTTAACGACCCTTGGCTACCACATGATACAAGTTACGAAACCTGTTCTCCTCTAAGAGGACGATTTAAATCTCATGCTCTAAGTGCAAATGGATCAAAGATTTTTGTCATTAATCAGTATGGAGATATGTTTACTAAATCATATGACTTTGACATGGCCGGATATAATGAAGTGGCCTTTGATTATACCTATCGGCCTGTAGGCGCCATCATTACAAACCCAAAAGATGTTAATAAAAGCAATCGAAAGTTTTTGCCTCGAAAACTTCCTATTCCTGATTGGAAACAACAACCTAAGATTGCTGGTGTTATTACAGATAAAATAAGCGTTCACAAAGTAGGCCCTGGTGGAGAGAATCGAATTCTTAGAGTAGAAGGTGTCAATTCTTATAATCAAACGGGGTATTGGGAAAAGAATGCCAATAGTAAAGAGAACTGGAAATTTACCCCGACCTATAAACCTTTAGAGGGAAAAATCTTAGATAATACCTTATTTAATACGGCCCACCTTACCATTGGAAAGGATGAATCTGTTGCGTATAAAGGAAATAAAAACGACATTAAGCTATCTATAATTAATTTTCATCCTTATTGCACTCCTTCAACTCTTAGGTTAAGTGATTCGCAAGGAAAAAGTATTGATTTGATTTTTCATCATAGAGCTCAAATTAGAATTGGAAAGTCCGAAAGAGGAATTACAAAAAAACCCAAAGGTTTTAAGGGCGCCATTGAAATCCCTCAAAATATGATTCTAACCCAAGAAATGATGAAGTTATTTCCCCAAGAAATTATAGATCAGGGAATTATTGATATCGAAGGATCTTTTAATTTGAAAAAGTTAAAAATAAAAAGCGACAAAAAACTTAAATGGACTTTATCACTGTCCAATTAGGTAATCTTTTGATCTTATTCGATGTTTGTTAAATATTTCATTAAGGAGATCTTTAAACTTAGGGCCTTCTATTTTCCACTTTTTCTTTGCTAGCTCTTGGTCCTTACTAATAAGTTTTTTTCCTTGTGAATCAACAGACCAAAAGTCAAAAAACATATCTCTTAATATACTTGTCATTTTGACTCTATCTTCTTGTCCCTTACCAATCATCTTCCCATCTAAATAAAGTGCAACAGGCTCGAGGATAGGTTTTGGTTCTACAAGTTTGTAAAAAGTAGAATCAGGCAAAGCTTGATGAGTATTTAATAGTTTATAAAGATAAAGAGGCACGTATTGTTTTTTTCCTCTTGTTCCATAGTAGTCTTCTTCACTAAGAAGTCTTTGGATTAATGAGGAGCAAACAATCCTTTCAATTCGCTGCGAATCAATAGTGAAATCATACTGCAAACCTATGAGTCTAAATGTCTTTGTGAAAAACGAAAATCTTAATTTTTTAGCTTCTGGAGTTGTATCATAGAATCCTTTAATTCTTGCAGCGAGGAGATCGTCTATATTTAAAAAATGATCTAGGTTATTAAGAACAACACCATTATGGAGCGCTTCTGCAACACTTTTGCCCTCACGTATGGCCTTTTGATATTTAGGTGCTAGATATTTAAAAACCCCCAATTCTTTTAACTCTTTCTCCGTACCCAACCAAACAGCATTATGATCCCAAAAACCTGGTGTAAGAGATGCACCGGAAAACTTTGAGCGCGTTTGATCCCATATGATATCACCTGCCTTGAGTTGAGATTTAAGACTTTTTATTACTACTTGATTGTTAAGAAGTTTTCCTGGCTCAGATTGAATTTGAGCAATGGTTGTACCGCCCCACTGAAAAATCTTATTTTGAAGCTCGTACCGAAATTCAGCAAATCCATCTGATAACCTACTAAGCCAGTGCTTCGTCTTTCCTAGTCTTCTTTTAATATCGATTCTAGCTCTTTCAAAAAAGCTACCATTTTTTGCTTTCAAAAAATTTGCCTTCTCTTTTTGATAATTGGTTAATTTTGCTATTTGATTTTTTATATACTTCATTTGTGGGTCATCTAAGTATAACCTCGTTATGTTATAGGCCTTCCCTTGTTTTCCCATTGGATAAAGATTATTTTTAGTTGGTGCAAAGGTTTCAAAAAGAACGGCCCCTTCTGCTAAGCGCTCATAGGTCTTGACCCCTTTTATAAAATAAGACCATTTGGTAAATGTATCCTTGGGTAAAGAAAATTCCTGATTCGATCTATTAAGATGCCTTCGTAATCGACGGTTCTTATCGAAGACCTCCTGAGTACTGTAAAAAAGCTCATAGATCAAGGCCAAAGTATAGAATTGAAAAATCTTATGTTTATACTCTTTAAAAGTACCTTTACCAATATCGAATTCAATTTGTTCATACTTTCTATACTTACTGAGATATAGGTTTTTTAGTAAAACTGTATCTTTTTGGAATTGAACAAGTGTTTCGAGTGCATAAGCTGGTAGAGGATAGATATTTTTTTGATCGGCCCTGAAAGCGATGCTTTGGGCCTTATCAAAATTTTTAATCACCCACTTCATTCTATGCTCTTGATTCATTACTGTAACAAAATCGTTATCAAAAGCTATATCACCTGAGTTCGTAAGGCTTAAAGACCAAGCACTCGTGGAAAGAAAAAGAATCAATGTTAAAATCAATAACTTAAACACTATTTTATTATACCCTTATTTACGCGATTCGGCATATTTTCACCTTATTAAAGTTATTCTTTGCATCTAAAAAACCTATATGCTAAATGTCATTTGTTTATGAAAAAAATAATTACCTCTCTCTTATTTATAATGACATCATCTTTTGCCGCAGAGGTAGACCATTTTATGGGTATAAATGTATCAATTCGTGACTCTGCCCATATCTTTAATCATCTTGTCAATAAACAAGCTTTAACTGCGCTTGAAAAAATGGGACAACAAAAGAAAAGTTGTTTAGAGGCCCAAAACTTGGTTATTAAAGAGTTTAAAAATGGAATAGGTTATAAAGTAAATAACTTTATGAGAAAAAAACTACCTTTATCTTACAAATACCCACATGATTTATCAAAATATCAAATCATAAAAAACAGTGTCTTTCAGAACATTTTATTTTTAAGAACCGTTCCCGTTATTGAAGAGATTATAAACTTTAATGGAATCTATTTAGGAATAGATAAGCTCAGCCACTTCTTTGCGATGGGTAAAATATATTTCAAAAAATATAGCACTCTAAAAAAAAGAGGACTTAGCGAAGATGAGATCTCTGTAAAACTCTTTAAAACAGGACACTTATCAGAAAAGACTTACTTAGGCCTGTGGGGAACCCAAACTTATTCATATGCTGATCTCGAGTCTAACTATCAAGGGTTTCTCTTTTTTAGAAACTTTTGCTCTGGAAGCTCCCCCTATCTCATTCAAGATGGTGATCGCTGGAAGCTCAGTAGATATATTGATATCAGAGAATATGTAAGCCCGTACTGGAATGAGTTATTTAACCCAAGTTATATTTCAAAATCTGCAAAGAAGAACTTTATAAAAAACGCCAAAAAATACTGTAATACTATTAGAGATAATCACTCTTTTAAATTTCGATTTAAATATTACCAGTCACATTTATGGAAAAAAAGTAAGTCTCAAATATACTTTGAAAAAAAAATATCAAAGGGCGAGTCTCCTGATAGCTCACCATTTGAACTCGAAAACTTATGTTCTTACTGACACATACTTTTTAGACATTTCCCTGATTCACAATGTGCATCTCTGGCACAATAATCTCCCTTATCTCCAAAACCATCAATAGGAATGCACTTAAAGGAACCTGCGTCTTTTTGAATTATATTATTATCACAGCGGTCACTATAACAATCATCATTACTTTTACAGCGTTCTCCAACCCTAGCAAGGTCATTACCCTCAATAAACCTGGTCGTATTATGAACTTCTTCTGAACCTAGCCTACACTTATTTTTTAAAAGCATTCTAGAGTTATAAGCTCCACCTTTTGGGCAAAAGACCATTTTAAGTCTTCTTTTTATCTTTGATGATATTTCACTTTTTCTAACCTCCAGTGCTCTTATTCCATAATTTTCAGACACCCTCTTCTTTATTTGTTCCACATGATACTTACTAAAGACTCTAACAAAAACGTCTAGTACCTCATCAATTCCAAGTAAATGAAGGTCCTCTTTTATCGAAAGCCTTCCATCTTTCAAGAGAGAAATGTCAAAATCCATTGCATATTCTCCATTAAATAGATTTCTAAAAACTCTTTGAACCCTTGGGTCTTGATTAAGACGAAAATCATCCGGAAAAACTATTGTTGCTTGAGTGTTATATCCCGACTTCACATAAGTCGTCATACGAGTATAAAGAGGCAGTTTAAATTTTTTATTAGCTATATTGATTTCAAGAAAAGAAGGGTTGATTTCTTGGTGGTAATCTTTAAGAGTTGCCTCCATCCTGATGCCTTTTAGATAGAGTGTTCCAATATAGTCTTTAACTATTATTGGGCCTCTTCTACTTTCTCCATCTGTTAAAAAGCGCCTTGTGATTTTGTGTCCGTCTTCTTTAAAAACCCAATCACTTGAATTTGGAGCATAAATAGCTTTTTCAAAATAGCCTGTCTTATTTCCTTTCTTACCTTCAACTCTGAGAGTGAAACCACGACTTCCCTTTATTCCATTTTGAAAAATGGTAATAAGGTTTGTAATCATTCCCTTTATTGGAGGTTGCCTTCTCCAGTCTTCATTAGGCAGAGTTCGAATAATCCTTCTCTCCAACAATCGAGAGCCTCTATTTTTTTCTCTTTTAAAAGTATATTGGAGAAATGGATCATGCCCAGCAGAATCCCAGTCATATAGTCTTGTATACATCTCCCCTGTTTCCGAGATTATAAATACTGTCGAACCACTGGAGGTGAGGTTTGTAGCGATAAATCGCCCTTGATTTGGGGTATAAAACTTGTGCGCAGTCTTTCCCCATTTTGGTGGAAGCCAAGGATCAATATACTGAATTTCATTTCCACCTTTCATTAAAGCATACAGTGTTGTTACACCCGCAGAGATATAATGTGGGTTTCCATCTATATCGTCATAGAACTCCATATATGGCCCTCTATGAGAAATAGACCATCCTCTATTTCCTGGTGGAACGGGAAACTTTTTAGCAAGAAAAGCTAATCCCCACTTATTTTTCCAAAAAAGTGGTCCTCCTGGATTTCTTCTTTTTTTACCCGTGAAATAATCCTTGAGTTCTGCTTTCCAGTTTACCGGCAATACTTTTGTAGGCCTAGGAAAACCAATAATATGACTTATTTTTGTATAGTAGATAAAATTATTTTGATCAATGGCAATGAGGTTATCTCCATCAGCATGAATTTCTTTTACAAATTTAACCTCAGCAAAAGGTGTTTTTGTGTCTGCCGAAGAAGGTAAGCCTTGAAAAGGAACAATCTCCCAACCAGACTTGATACCCGTTACAATTTCATTAGGTTTCATCCATATTCTACCATCTCTGAGAGCAAAGTATAAACGATGAGTGAAAGCTTCATTTCCTGTATTGAGATAAACGTGATCAGGTAAATTTTTAGGACGAACTATTTCATTTCCATAAATTACCTGAGTAAACAGGACGAGAACCGTAAAAAGTAACACCTTCATTATTTATACCTTTTAGTAATTTTATAATATTTTGATTGTACACCAAATACCTTTTCCTAATAAAATATTTTTATGCTCAATACTTTATATTTACTAATTTTAATCTTTCCTCTACTTTCTTTTTCTCAAAATACCTTGGTTAAAAATTACCGAGAGGCCAAAAAAAAACTTCCCTCCGTTTTTGAAGGTTTAGAAAACACTTTTTATTGTGCATGCTCATATCAAATAAGAAATATTGATATTAAAAGTTGTGGTTTAGAGACAAAGTCACATAGTAAACGTCTCAATAAGATGGAGTGGGAGCATGTTGTTCCAGCATCAAGATTTGGAAGAAATTTCAAAGAATGGGTAGAAGGTGATGAGAAATGTATAAAAAAGAAAAAACTTCCTAATACTAGAGCAAGGGCCGCGGCCCTTGGCGATGGCAGTCGGTTCTACCTTCCCTGGATAAAGTCATACAAGGGACGAAAATGTGCTCGAAAAGTTTCAAAAGAGTTTAATAAAATGGAAGCGGATCTTCATAACCTTCGACCTAGCGTAGGTTCTATTAATGCATCTAGAGGTAATCTCAAGTTTTCAGAAGGACTTCATATCTTCGTGCCACAATTTGGTGAATGCGACTTAAAAATTATTGATGGTAAAGTAGAGCCTTCAAACCTTATAAAAGGTGATGTTGCCCGAATCTACCTTTATATGGAAGATGCCTACCCAACCAAAGTTATTCTTAATGAATCAGAACGAAGCTTATTTAAAAAGTGGTCCGAATTAGATCCCGTAACTAAAAAAGAATGCCTCATTAATGAGCGTATTTTTAAAATACAAAAGAATTATAATAATTTTGTAAAGAGTGCTTGCGATACTTTATAAAATTAAGAGCTAATTGAAATCAGGATTACTTTCTTTGTATTTTCTAATAATTCTTCTTCTTTTAATAGATGCATTTTCAAAAGTCATCTTAGAGCAAGTGCCTAACATTTTTTTCTTAGAGTACTTATCTCCAGTTACATATTTATGACCAAGTATTGCCCCTGCATTTAAAGCACTTATGAGATTACCTCGCCCATAATCAATCATGTAGGTTCCTTCATCTAAGGAAAAATGTTTTCCTACCTTTCTATAAAGTAATGATGTTTGATACTCATTATCTAAAGGATTGTTTCTGTATACATCATACTTATGATCTCCTGGTTTATAAGACTTCATTAAGCCTGACAGCATTATGTCCCAGACATCTAAAGCGGGGTACCTCCCTGAGAATCCTTCTGTAGCAAGAGGTGAACCCCAAAGTGATAAATACTCAGTTGTTGTACAAAATAATATTTTAATTTCAGCAAGAGAGCCCCCCACACTATTAAAAATCCATTCTCCACTATCTGGAGGAACAACTAGTTCTGGATAGGCCTGGTATATTCTCTTATGAACTTCATCTAAAAAGGCCTTAGGATTATCCTTAAAGGCCATTTCTTTACCTACATCCTGAGCAATCTTAGTTAAGATATTTACACTAAAAACATATTTTTTTGAATGGAGTGGAAAGCTTAAAAATAATAGTAGCAATACAATCGAAATCTTTCTGATCATCATCATTGTCATCCTTAACAAAGAGTATTAAATCATTTTAACATACTATCTCTGATACTATACTAGACTTCCCGCTCCAAAAGCCCCTTTTTAATGTCCCGACCAACAGAAAACCCAACAAGTTTACCTTTTTCACCTATAACCCTATGACAAGGGGTAATTATTAAAAGTTTATTTTGCTTACAGGCCGCACCTACTGCCCTAGATTTATGTACGGAGCCTAATATCCTTGCAAGCTGTCCATAGCTTTTGGTCTCTCCATAAGCAATACCATCAATTAGGTCCCAGACTTTTTGTTGAAACTCGGTTCCTTGCCTCTCAACAGGCAAGTCAAATGTAGTTCGCTGGCCATCGAAATATTCAAGAAGTTGTTTTTTGGCCTCGTGTAAGTGGGGAAATGACAGAGTATTTTTGAAAGTTTTTTGATTTCTTATTAGTCTTATTTCAGTAATTTTTTTATCATGTCCTATAATAGCAATAGTCCCAATGGGGCTTTGAAAATATAATGTTCTAAGGTTTTGCATGAAACACCCAATTCCCATAATTGACTGTGCGATTAAGGATCCCGCATTTGATATCTTTAATAAGTCAGTCGAGCTCTTTCAACATCCTTTTACTTATCATAGACCTCCACTAAACGGTATTGGAGATATTGAGGAAGTCCAAGACCCTCTGGCCTACATTATTCTTGGAAGCAACTCTTCGGCAAACGATGACTTGACGTGGCAAAGAGAATTAAGTGCCTTTTTAAAACAAAGATGTCAAAACGGCTACCCCGTTTTAGGGCTATGTTTTGGACATCAACTTATGGCAAAGGCCTTTGGGGCAACGATTGGAAGGTGCCATGAAAGTGAACAAAAAAAGAACCTGTATTTAGGGGTTCGAAAAATTACTATGACAAATGATTTTGAAGGACTTAGTAAAGGCCATGAATTGGAATATGTTGTTGTACATGGAGAAGAAATAAAAGACTTACCAGATGAATTCGAGCAAATTGCTCGATCTCCTGAAATTAACTTTGAGGGTATTGCTCATAAAGAATATCCTTTTATTGGTTTTCAGGGACATCCAGAGGCCACAAACAAATTTATTCAACAAGAAATAAATGAGAAAGAAGATTTATCAAAGTATGAAAGGGCACTTGAAGATGGTCATTTTCTTATTTCTAACTTCATAGCTTTTGCTAAAAGAACAAGAAACTTAACTCCCCTAACTTAAAGGTAAAAGAATACCATATAAGAAAATCAACAAAGTTATTAGATGAGTAAATAACTTCTCTGGAATTTTTTTAAAAATTTTATTCCCGACCAAATAAAAAATAACCCCTGAAGAAACTGGATATAAAATCATCTTAAAATGAATTAAATCACTATGAAAGATTAAAAGAATAATAATCTGAACTATACCAAACACTAAATAACCAAAGGAAATAATCCCCCTCATTTGTATTTTTTCCTTTCCTTTTGAAGCAGCGTAAAGGGTAAGCAGTCCTCCTCCAAGATTAGTTAAACCGTGAACAAGGCCTAACACCATGAGATAAAGGCCTTCGAATTTTTTAATTCTTCGATCAAATATTTTCGATAAAGAAGGTATCATTCTCAAAAGAGCAGAAAACGTTAATATGAAAGAAAGAATCCATTTTAGCTCTAAACTATTTTCTAACCTAAGAATAATAACAAGCCCGATCACCAGAAAAGGTAAACTAAAAAATGAAATCATTTTTCTTTCTTTTTCTATATGATGTTTCGATAGATTATATTGAAGTAAGCTTATAATAAGAGAAGATGGCAATAAAATACTAAGCGTATATTGAAAACTATGCCCTAAAAGTATCATCGTTGGAGTACCAAAAACTAAAAGCCCTACTCCTAGAACTGACTGAACTACGGAGAGGATTGAGATGAGTACAAGCTCAATTAACAATACTACTCCAATAGCTCCATAAAACAGTTTTTTAAATAATCGAGGTAAGGAGTTTTGAAGCGACTTATATCAAGGTGAAGCTCATGATATCCTCCCTCGATAAGTTTAAGGGTATAATTAGTCTCTATTTTACTAAAATACTCTTTAATAGCGCCCACTGAAACGACTTTGTCTTCAGTTCCAACGGTACAAAAAGAAGGGCATTTGGGGTCAATTGGTTTTGAAAAAACATTTTTAGAAGTTTGCATTAAACTAAGAAGTAGTTTTGAATGAGGAGAAAGAGAATTCAATTCATCTTTTAGATAGGCCTCTTTTACCCTTGGGTCATGCGAGAGTGCATTAAGGTTAACTAAACCTTTTATAGGAATACTGGGGAAGGCCTTTATTGAACGAATAAGTTCAACGGGACTTAAATCAACAATTTTTCCAAGAAGACCAGGAATACCTATCGGTGGTGCATTAATAAAAACCCTTTCAGGGTATAAATCTGGCTTTGCAAAATTTTGTTGATAAGCTGCGGTAATCAATCCTCCCATTGAGTGACCAAAAAGGACAAATCGCTTCATCTTATAATTCTCTTTAAGATGATTAATAATTTCATCTAAATCAATAATATATTCGGAGAAATCATTAACAAAAACACGCTTACCGGAGCTTTTCCCGTGACCCCTAAGGTCATACCTTAAAACATTAAAGTAAGGACTAAATAACTTTGTGAGATAGTCGTGCCTTCCTAGATGCTCATTTATTCCATGAGTAGCAATAATCCATATCGGCTGCCCTTTTTCATACATTCTAGAAAAAATTTTTGTACCATCTCTGAGATCAATATACTTATCTTCTTCAATCATAGGATGATCATAACAAAACCAGGAAATGAATATCCAGATAATAATTTAAATAATTGACTATTGACCTGACTAAATCTTAAGCTTTTATTACTAAAGGGGAAGAAATGAAGCATTTATTTTTGTTACTAATTATTTTATCTAATACATCCTTGGCCTCTTTTAATGTTGAGGAAACAATCAGTGGGGTTAAGTTTCCAAATCAAGATGATGTGGATGATGGCCCTGTTTATACCACAGCAAAAGTTTTAAAAGATTATTCAAGTGGTTTTTCAGACCTTCTTCCTTATGTTTTTCCTTCCCCAAACCAAGAAGATGCGGGTAGTTGTTTGTATATGGCCACGACAGGAAATATTGAATGGTGGTTAGCAAAATTAAACCCTGAAACAACTCGAATGATGAATGGGCCACTTGATATTTCTGAGCGATATCTAATGAATATTGCGGGACTTAAGGAATATACAGAAGAGATTAAGAATTGGCGAACCGACTCGGTGTATCTTGCTAATAATCCCGAAGGACTACTAAAAAATCAAATCTATCCTTACACTAAAGGATGGTTTAAGAGGGTTGATGGCAAAAAGGTTGCTGCAGAGGCATACGAAGATGGAGCAGAATACGGAACAATCTATAATTGGATAAATGAAATACCTAAGTTCAAAGGACCTTCTTTTATAAAAGTGCCAAATTTTCAACGTGATATTATTTATGCCGACCCAGAGAATAATCAATGGAATGTGGGAGTGGCACCTGACAATATAGTTGAATCAGTTAAGAAGAGCCTTATAGAAAACAAGGCCCCTGTTCTTATAATGTATAATCACTATGGGTATTGGCATGTTCATATGATTGTAGGTTTTGATGATGAAGCAGATACAGACGACTGCAGATTTTCTAAGGGGACTATACCGTATATGGCCAAAAAGGCAGAAGAATACCGTGTGCTTGCTGATGAGGAAACTGATCCAGAAAAAAAGGAAAAACTTGAATCTAAGGCCAAAAGGTACACAAAGTTAAGTCATAAGCTTGAAGGAATATTTGAAAAAATCGGAGGTTGTAAAGGTAAAGGAGCATTCTATGTTAGAGATAGTCTTTACTCCTCAAGTAATGATGAAAGGTATGATTACGGAACAGATGATCCAAACGACGATAGAAGTTATTCAAAAAAGGTCATTTTAAGAGAATATGAATACTTAAATGTTCTAAGTAACCACATCATCCAAATTCTCCCTTTATGATAAAAAAAGGTTATCTCAATACTTCAAATCATAAAGTCTTTTATAAGTATTTTAGACTTTTACCGACAAGGAAGGCCACTGATGTGGCCTTTATTATTCAGGGAAGAAATGAAACGACAGAAATGTATGACCATGTAGTCAACCAACTTCAACATTATTTAAAGGTTGATATTGTTCTTTTTGATCTTCCAGGACAAGGGCATTCTTCAGGTGAGAAATTTCATATTAATTCATATCAAGAAGATTATATGGATGTATTCAGTAATATTTTTCACTATTTTAAAGGAGATTCCAATCATATCATAGGTCATAGTACAGGGGCACTCATCGCTATGACTTTTGCTCTTGAGAATAAAGTCAATGAGATGGTTTTAACCTCCCCTTTTATGGCCCTTTATAACTACCCATTCTTTTTACCAAAAATAGAAGCATTATCCAGCTTTATTTGCCAATTACCATTTTTAAAAAAGACATCAAGTCAAAGAAGTAGAATAGTTCCATTTGAACAAAATAATCTGACTAACTGTAGGGAACTCTATGATCGCTTCAATAAAGGAGGTCCTCCAACTTGGAACTGGCTTTACGAAATTACCAAAGCACAAGAGTTTCTTAGAAAAAATATTTCACGTCTTACTACGCCAACACTGGCCATTTTGGCCGGCGATGACAGTATTGTTGATAACTTTGCCTTTAAAGAATTAGCTGAACAAATGAACCCTAAACCAGATATCATAGAATTTGAAAATGAAAAGCATGCGCTTTTTATATCACCTCTTCAAACACAAGAAAAAATCATAAAAGTAATTAGTGAGTTTATCGCTTCACAATCTCCATCAACTTCTCAGCTGTATTAGTAAAAATAAAGTCAACACCTCTGCCAAATTCTCTATAAAGACAATTCCTTGATCCAATAAAGCCAGTTCCTACAATTTTATTTTTACCCTTTAAAAGATTTAAATACTTTGAATTCATAAGAAAGTAATGACCTAAAAGCCCCGCCCACTGATTTTCTACAACTAGAGGTACCCACTCATCAACATTAAGTTCGGCCACAGGTAAAAAACAAGACGGTTCTAAAGAATTAAGAACTCTAAAATTGTCTTTCTTTAAACTTAAGATATGATAGTCTTTTATCGGCGCTAAACTACAAAGAATTTCTTTTAAAGAATTACTCTTGGCCTCTTTTATTTCAATCATAAAGTGTAGTTTCCCTCTATATCTTAATATAACCTCTTCTAAACTAGGTATCGCAGGAAAACTGTTTCGAAGTTCAGAAAATAAAGTTTGATTAATAACTACCTCTTGACCGTAAAGCCTTTTGAGACAAGGGTCGTGATAAATAATAGGAATATTATCTTTAGTCCACCTTACATCAAACTCAATCCCAAAAAGACCTAGCTCAGCTGCTTTATCAAAGGCCTCAATCGTATTTTCCAAAATAACTTTATTGTCATGGGCCCCTCTATGAGCAATAATTTTACAATCCTTTAAATTGACCTTCGGCCTAGGAATAAAGGAATAAAGGGTATCTAGACTTAGATGAAACAAATTTTCTATTGGTCGTGGAATTTTCATAGTTAACCTTAAAACAAAAGAGTAAGACTTGAAAAATAGAAAAGAAATAAGCTGGGCATTATATGATTGGGCAAATAGCGCTTTTGCTACCACTATCATGGCAGGCTTCTTCCCAATATTTTTTAAAAAATATTGGTCTCTAGAGTCTGATGTGACTGAGTCCACATTCCACTTAGGTCTTGCTAATGGATTTGCAGGACTTATCATTGCCATCATGGCACCTATTCTTGGAGCAATTGCAGATAAAGGTGGCCATAAGATGAAATTTCTTATGTTTTTTACCTACCTGGGCATCTTAGCTTCACTTAGTTTATCGCTAGTGAGTCAAGGATTATGGCCTTTTGCTATCATCATTTATATTTTGGGCAATATTGGATTTTCCGGAGCAAATATATTTTATGATTCCCTAATTGTATGGATTTGTGACAGTGATAAACGAGATCAGCTCTCTTCATTAGGTTTTTCTCTTGGTTACCTAGGAGGAGGACTACTCTTTGCTTTGAATGTTGCCATGACCATGTTTCCAGAATTTTTCTTTTTAAAAGACAGTACCCAAGCAGTAAAACTTTCATTTGCTTTGGTTGCTATTTGGTGGGCCATATTTTCAATACCTCTATTTATCTCCATCAAAGAAGAAAAAAAGAAAATTGGTCCTTTGACCGCTATTAAAAAAGGTCTTAAAGAAATTCAAGACACTCTAAAACATCTTAAACAGCAAAAAAATATCTATTTATTCCTTATTGGTTATTGGTTTTATATTGATGGTGTAGATACGATCATTAGAATGGCCGTGGATTATGGACTGTCACTAGGATTCGAATCAAAAAATCTTATTATGGGCCTATTAATCACCCAATTTATTGGTTTTCCGGCCACTCTTGTTTATGCTCAGTTAGCAAAAAAAATTGGTACTAAAAATGGGATATACCTCGCTATTCTCATTTACTCTTTAGGCACAATTGCCGCATCTTTCATGACAAGCGTTAAAGAGTTTTATTTTCTTGCCGCCATCATTGGCCTTGTTCAAGGTGGGATTCAGGCTTTGAGTCGCTCTTATTATTCAAGGCTTATTCCTAAAGAAAAGTCAGCTGAATACTTCGGCTTTTATAACATGCTAGGTAAGTTTGCCGTTGTCATAGGTCCTATTCTAATGGGCACCGTAGCAAAATTTACAGGAAGCCCAAGAACATCTATTTTATCATTGCTTCTTTTATTCGGATTAGGTGCTTTATGTCTCGTAAATGTCAAAGAAGTTGATAATGCTAATCAACCTTCCTAATCATTTTTAAAAGTATAATCATTATCTTTACAAGAGCTGTCCTAAATCATGTTTATTTATAGATATAACCATGACAATCAACTCATAAATAGGAGGAAAATTATGGATGTTAAAGTAAGTGATCTTATGAGATCAAATGTAATTTACACAACCCCAAAGCAGACTTTAGGTCATGTTAGAACGATGATAGAAAAAAATAATCTCAGTGTATTACCCGTCATTGATAAAGAAGAGTATGTCGTAGGCGTTATATCTATTAAGGACCTATTAAAAGAAGATTCCACATCGAAAACTGTCGATCAAATTATGACCACACCTGTATACTCCATTCCCCAATACGATAAAATTCAGACGGCCGCGAGAATGATGAGAAACAAAAAGGTTCATCACCTTGTCGTCACTCATGAAAAAAAACTTGTCGGCATATTAAGTTCTTTTGATCTTTTAAAGTGTGTAGAAAATCATCGTTTCGTAATGAAGAACAAAGGGTCAGAAAAAAGGGCCCAATAAAGGGCCCATTATTTAATCAAATAGGATCCATAGCACTAGGTAAACATCTGGCATCTCCATCTGCTATGACGCCACGTCTTCCACAGATTTGATTTCCTCTATAAATCACATGATTAGAAGGAATTAAAATGAAAGAACCTCTTGGGAATGATGGGCGTCCAAATTTTATTTTAGACTTTAGGCCTTTGGCCTGTTTTTTCCATTTATTGGCCATGCTAGGAATCATAAGGCCTGGAGTGGGTCTAAAAGCTTTGCTTGGTTCCGCGCTACCTTGCCATTGCATGACCATGTATTGATCAACACTTTTAAATTTCTTTTGAGTATTTTCAAGAAAATATTGAAGAGTATTGACTATAAACTGATTGTTAACAATACCTCTACCAAACTTGGCCATACCTTTGGAAAAATCTTTTGCGAGCTTTCTAAAGTCTTGATAGCTAAGTCCTTTATTTTTTTCGTCAAACGGATTATTCTTATTCATGATCTCAAGCCCTAGGCTCATTTGCTTTAAATCTTTTCCAACTTCTTCTATATAAGCATTCTCACACATATTCCTTGTTGGCTTGGTACCTACATCTGATAAAATACAAATCTCCTTATGGTCATTGTAGAAGCTTTTTGAAAGATATTTTTTGACCCCGTTGGCTCCGTTGGCCTTGAAAACATTTATTGCCTCTATCTGCGTTTTTCCGCCAAATAATTTTGCAAATGATTTACTTTTAATATGATTTTCAATTTCTTTATCACTTAATTCATCTAGATTACCCTCATCATAAGGGTTCTTCTCAAACCATATTTTTACAAAATCGATGGCAGTTTTAGCTAATCCGCTAAGATCTTTGTCTTGTCTCTGATAGGCCATAAGAGAAAGAATTGCCTCTTGGGAAAGTATCCAGTCCGCTGTAAGCTGAAGATAAGTGGCTTGAGATTCATACGGCCTAGGTCTAGTAACCACATATCTTCGGTAACCAATACGTTCCGAGAGGTTTTTAAGCTCATCTAGCCACTCATCTTTACCTGCGCCATCTCGGTCATAAGCATACTTTAAAGCAGCAAAAATTTTAATACTCTTCCGTGGACCTTGATTCTTAGCAAGCTCTTCTTTGGTTGCAGGCTTGAGTAAAGTTATATCAGAAATACCACCATAAAAAGCAGTACTTCTTGTATGATGGTGTGAAAGAAGTCCGGTAGTTCTATTTTCTGCTTTAAAAGCTCCTATATAATTTTTTAGAACGAGACCTTCCTCAATAACCTTAGCAGACTCAACAGCAACTTCTTCATTTCCACTGTTATAATTAAAACTAAAAAGGACTGGGATCCCTGCCGAGGTTTTATTAGAGACTCCATAGGCGTGTCTTTTTCCAACACTAATCATAAAAGCATCAAAAGTATCTTTCATTGTATTTATGACAAGAACTCTTTCCCTATCTAGGTAGATATTAAAAGCGTCTTTCTTCTTTTTGTTGTCCATGGCCTTTTTCTTCCACTTTAAACCAAGCGATAAAGCTCTAAGACGATTAAGTGCTTTTTCATCTATTTTCTTACCTATAATTATTTTTTTCTTTTCATATACAGCAATTCTTTCTTTCACGAGCTCCTTTGTGTAAACTTTTTTAAACTGATGACTCTTTTTATTTATAAAAAGTCTATTATATTTAAAGTGTGCCGCCATATAATGTTGCTTTGAATAAGCTACACGAGCTGCAGGTGATAATTTGAGATCTTTCTTTTTATGCAATATCAGCGCTGCTAAAGTAGTAGCTGAAACAGATGTAATCTGAGGAAGCCTCTCCACTTGATCCAAAGTAAGCTCAAGAAAGGGTTTAAGTTTTCCATTGTCTTGCAAAATCTCATCAGCTAAAAGTGTGTTTTTTACATATTTAACCTTTGGTTTTTCAATCATTTTCTCATGATAAAATTCTACCTCTCTTTGCTCAAGAGTCTTTTTACTATTCCAATACCATCCTTTAAGCATTCTATTAAGATCTTCGGCAGCGGCGAGTTTTTTCATATACTCATACTTTACCACGAGAATATTTCCTTTAAGCATTTCCTGAAAAAGATCTTCCCCCTTTTCAGTATCAAGGTTAAATTCATAGGCTATAGTTTCATCTAAAGTGTCATACCACTCTTTAGCTTTTTGTCCTGCGAGAAGTTTACCGTTTATATTCGCAGAAGCGACTTCCCCTGAAACGAAAGCAACCTGAACTCTTACTTGCCCAGGCTTTCTTCCTTGAATTCTTCTGATTTGCTTTGTCCAAGACCCCGTCACACTAGCTCCAGCGCCCACACCAACTGTACCATAAGCAGCACTAACACCAGCACCTATCGCAATTGAACCACTAACCTTATAAGTCAGGGCATCTCCAATATTCATTCTTTCAAGAACTTGTTTTTTATCTGTGGGAACTCTTGTATAAAACTCATAACGCATTTTCTTAGCTTCTGCATAGGTTTTATAAAACCTTTCAGCTATATAAGTACCTCCTGCACTCACGGTGAGATTAAAATTAATCCGTGGTAAAGCACCTGCTGCCGAATCAGCGACTAATCCGGTTATACCTCCACTAGTTCCCACCCCAAGAGTTAAAGAGCCTCTTCTCATTTGAACAACTTTAAATCCCTGTGGAGTTTGCGTGGCCTCAACCTTGTTTGTCTCTGGATTAAACTGAAAGTCAGGATTATCTGAGCTGTTAAGGTTTATTATGTGGGTATACATATCGACATCGGCCATTACTATTGGGTAAGGAACAAAATTAAAACCAATGGTCTTTCTTTTTATTTCTGTTTCATGCTGATCATTCTTCTTCTCTTGTTCACCATTATTTTGGTCCTCATTTGACGAAGTATAGGAGTCTTCCCCCGTGCCATCTCCAGGTGCTGGATCATCTGTATTTTGTGAAGTTGTATTATCTCCTCCACCACCACCACCATTATTGTTATTACCTGGTCCAAGTCCTTGATTGTCTTTTCCGGAAGGGTTATCTACCCCTACATGATTATCAGGGTCTGCTCCTGCTCCTCCTCCTTGCCCTTGATCTGTTCCTGGGCCACCACCGTCTGCATTATTATTGACCGGTAAATTAGGGTCGGATCCTTCCGCAGGATTACTAGATACACCAGGATCTGTGGGCGGTGCACCTCCATTATCAATAATCTCAGGTTCAGGAGAAAAATTAGATCCACCTCCTGGACTGGCCGTAGGCCCACTAGAGGTCGTTGTTCCACCACCGGGTCCACCAGCTGTATCAGGGGGACCTCCACCAGGAGGAGTAGTAACTCCTTGGTGTACATTTCCTGAAGGAGTCAATCCTCCATGATCTCCACTACCACCGGTTGTCCAAGTCTCACCTGATTCCGCCGTGTAGAGTTCTGGCTTACCAGCGTAAGACACAAAAGAATAGCCGGTAATAATAAAAGTAATAAAAAGTTTTAACATTAAAGATACTTTCATAAAAATTCCTATTTAAGTTTGATTATATAATTTTTCTTTTCGTATCAGTATTTCGGAATTGTATCATGAAAGTTTATTTTTTTTTAAAAAAAACAGGGCCATAAATGATTAGGATTTAGATAGGATCGAAAGGGCGTGGGATATATTTAAAGTCTAGAGTAAGTTAGAGAACTTTTATCAAATATTCTTTATTTATTTTGTCCTAGTTCTCGATGTATGTTTGAAGATATTAAAACAAATTTTTATTTTTCGAATTAAAGCTAAATTACCCCTAAATAGTATTTGATTATGCCCGTAATAATTGCCAATCTAAGACCAATTCTTTATAGATAGATTTTTCAATCTCTCAAACCATTTAAGATTTTTAAAAAGCTCAGCACACCTAAACCTTCTTCAGTTTAGGACTTTCATTATCTAAACAAATCTAAGGTAAGTTCTTTGGTTAATATAATTTTAGAGGGTATACGAAAAATGGTGGGCGATGACGGGATCGAACCGCCGACATCTACCTTGTAAGGGTAGCGCTCTCCCAGCTGAGCTAATCGCCCCATGAAATGGTAGAGCTAAACTAAAAAAGTTTTTAAATAAAGTCAATTTAACTTTTGTTTTATAAAAAGACAATGCGCATAAAACTTTAGGTTAAATGACCGATACATGATAAATTAATATGTGCGTCAATGAGGGTTTTATGTATTTGAAGACTATTTTTACCATAATCTCTTTTCTTTTTACCTATACTCTACAGGCAGGGCCATCTTATCTTAAGAAGCCTATGAATATATTAAGTACCTATAGGAGTAATATAGGTAACTTGTGTTCTGTAGACTATTACCAAAAAAAGGACGGAGAGACTTCTCAATTAATGAATAAAGTAATCTCCGCCACAAACAATAAGAGCAAGTACAAGTATTCCCAGGGTGAAAACACTGACACTATGCTTAATCCTGATCTCAATTGGAAACGTGCTGAAACCGGGGCCCCGATTTTAAGAGGTGGTAAGGATATCTTTAGTGCAATGTCTAGCTTAATAGCCAGCGCTGAGAAAGAAGTTCTTATACAAACCTTTATTTTTGATTTCGCCTCATCAGTGGCCCAAGACTATGTTTTTAAGGGCATTATCGAACTATACAATAAACATAAAGCAAAAATGGATAAAGGCCTAGCTAAGGATCCCGTAGTAGTAAGGCTAGTTTTTGATGTTATTGGAGGTTTTAAAGGATTAAATTTTAATGAGATTTTTATAAATACTCGATTTGCGGGAGGTGCTATTAAGCACTGGAAAAACATCTCGTCCTCAAGAGCTTCTTTCGGTGAAGACCCTGACTATGAAATACAATTCCCAACAAAGCCAGTTTTGGATCCAAAGGTTTTACGTTTTGAAATCAAAGGACACCGTCATGATGTTTTTCCCAATATGGTCAACGTAAATCACAGTAAGTCTATTGCTGTCGACCGTACAGTTGCAATAGTAACTGGAGCCAATATTATTGATTATCACTTAACCAATGAGTATAAAACACCGCAAAATAAAGAGCTTATGGTGGATCATGGTTTTTATGTCTTTGATAGTGCAGCATTAATGGTTGCAGATGATTTCTATAACTTATGGTACAAGGACGAAAAGAGTCACAGAAAATGGTCTGGTTGGTCAAGCCAGTATAACGGTAATGTGGAAGTCGATCGTTATTTGAAATATGATGGTAGGCCTTTTGTAGGTTTATCCGGATCTGCAAAAAAAAATGGTAGGGTAAATCTCATCAAAAGAAAATTTATTAATAAAGACTGGGATAGTTCAATTTCTAAGAAGATTTTAATTGGTGTCGTTGGTAGAGATGCTGGTAAAGGTAATAAATACCCTAAAAGTCCTCAAAATGATGCTTTTTTAGCAATTCTTAAAAATGCAAAAAGTCATGTCAATATCATTTCTCCTTCACTTAATTCACTTGAGTTAATGAATGCAATAATTGATGCTGTTGAAAGAGGAGTAAATATTAACTTCTTACTTTCACAGAATTATCAAGACTACAATTGGTATGTACAAGAAGGAGGAAGTAATCAAATGGCCATCGACAAAATTTTTAAAGAAATAAATAAA
>JAURDE010000118.1 GCA_030828105.1 Bdellovibrionota bacterium
CAAACAATTTTCTTGAAGTAAGGCTTCTTCTCCAAAAAAATCAAATCTATCTAGTATAGAGACTGTATTACCTGATTGATTGAGAGAATCTTCAATAATCTCTACCTTACCGCTATAAACAAAATAGAATCCAATACCTATATCATCTTTTTCAAATACAACTTCGTTTTGTTTAAAACTTCTTTTATGCATGAAACCTGAAAGAACTTTAAGCTCCCAATCAGAGAAATGTCTTAGGATTTCTAATTGTCTAAAAAACTTTGGAATAGAATATTTACTTCTGGATAGAGGTCCTGCTTGCCATAAATATTTGAGCATAGGAATTCTCATTTTCTCAGCATCAATATTTTTATTTCCCTGACTCTCAAAAGAACTCATTTTATTTCCTAATAAAGTGCCATATCTTTTTTATTAACCCAGCCTGCCAGTAACAAAGGACTCTTAATAAAAAGCCAGTCTCCATTTCTTTGTCCAATAATCACTTTTGTTCCCGGTTTCAAAACACCCCGTTCTGCAAAAACACTACTTGGCCCTTCATAGAGATTAGCTTCATGAAGATTAATCGCATATTCTAGTTTATCGAGATATATCTTTTTAAAGGCCAGCGGTAGAAAAGAAACCAATAAAAGAATGGTAACAATAATATAGTTTTTAAATATTTTTAATCTGTTGAGAATAAGAACAATTAGTAAAATAAGGAGACTAAAAAGTAAGTACGTATCTTGTGGGATAGATAGTAAATAATTTGTAGACTTATCCACAAAATTTTTTGAGTTGCTAATATCTGTTACGTTGAGGGCCTGTTTTGTTATTTCGAGATTATGATAGACTTGCGTATTAACAAAACCTTCTTTGATGGCCTTTTCAAAATTATAACGTCCCGCCGCAAAATCCTCTTTCTTAGAGTAGAAAGTACCTAAATTATAATGAAATAATCCAGAAGGTATCGAATCTTTGTTCTCAAGAAGCCAATTTATCCCCTCTTGATACTCTTGTCTCTTATAATACTGTTCTAATGACTTTAAATCTTTTTTCATGCTAGAATCCGCCATGGACTTATTATCATCTCTTGCACCACAGAAATCAAGGCAAACCTTATTATGAAGCTCGGAGTCGACACCCCTGAAATTAAAAATAAGTTAGATGAGCTCTTTTCTCTTATTCTGGCCGAGCAGTCACAAGTTACCGGCCTAAAAGAATCTAATCCTGAAAAGAAACATCTTGTTGAACAATACTTACAAGAATACGCAAAAAATAAAGGTAGAGGATTTTTTTTCAATTACCTATCTTCGGGTAGAGGGCATGGCCCTTTCACTGAACAAATTGATGAATCTATCAAGTATGACCTCATTGGCGGAATTGGCCCTAATATTTTAGGTCATTCCCATCCTCTTTATATTAAAGGAACTCTTGAGGCCGCAACTACAGATACAATTATGTGCGGAAACCTTCTATCCTATCAAGAGCCAGCAGAGTTAACCCGAACACTTCTTTCTTCGGTATCTGAAAAATCAAAACTTCGACATTTTTGGTTTGCCGGATCAGGTAGTTTTGCCAATGATAATGCTTTAAAAATTATTTGGCAGAAAACAAGTCCCAAGAATAAAATTATTGCTTTTGAAAAAGCATTTGCTGGAAGAAGTATCGCTACCCAAGAGATCACTTTTAACCCCGCCTACCGTCAAGGTATGCCTCAACATTTAAATATTGA
The DNA here is from genome assembly GCA_030828105.1 of Bdellovibrionota bacterium. Classification (GTDB taxonomy): domain Bacteria; phylum Bdellovibrionota; class Bacteriovoracia; order Bacteriovoracales; family Bacteriovoracaceae; genus JAURDE01. The sequence continues at coordinate 1,712 of JAURDE010000118.1, forward strand.
ACATGTTCCACATTTTAATCATTTTGACCAAGAGAACTCATTAAAAGAAACAATGGAGCATCTCAATCGTATATGGACAAAAGATAAGGATAATGTATGTGCCTTAATGATAGAGCTCGTACAAGGTGAAGCAGGGTTCAACTATGGAACCAAGGAGTACTATCAATCAATCTTTAAATGGGCGAAAGAAAGAGGACTTTATATCATAGTCGATGAGGTCCAAACATTTGCAAGAACAAGAGAGTTATTTGCATTCCAGATGTTTGAGCTAGATGAATATGTAGATGTTGTTACTATAGGAAAAGCACTTCAAGCATGTGGTACCTTTTATACCGAAGAGCTCAACCCTAAACCTGGACTAATTGCTGGAACATTTAATGGCTCCCTTGCAGCGCTTAGAGTTGGAAACCTGATTATTGAATACTTACTAAATGGTCATTTCTATGGTGAATCAGGAAGGATGAAGCAAATTGAAGAAAATTTTCTTTCTAGACTCCGTTACCTCTCTAACAATAGTTGCAAAGGGAAAATAGGATATATTGGCGGTATAGGGACAATGCTTTCATTCGAAGTTGGGGATTCCTCCAAAAGTATCACTGATGAGTTCATCAAAACTCTTTATAAAAATGGTATTATATGCTTTTCAGCTGGGAAGGATCCTTACAGAGTACGGTTCCTTGTGCCGACGTGTTTAACCGATGATCATATTGATGAAATTTTTAGAATTATTGAAAAATCAATATTAGAAGTGATTATATAATTATGTTTTTATTAAGAGCTGTAAAAATGGAGGACCTCGATAATCTATTTGAATTAAGTCAGGTTATGAACTTCATTAATCTTCCTCCTTTTAGAGACATGATTGAAGAAAAAATCAAATCATCTGTTAAGTCTTTTAAAAACCCATCTCCTAATCTTTGGGAAAACCATTATATTTTTGTTCTAGAAGATACAACGACTCAAAAAGTTATTGGCGTATCTATGATTCATGCCCAACATGGAACTGAAGATGAGCCCCATTTCTTTTTTAAGGTAGGTAAAGTCAAAAAATTTAGTGATACCCTTAACACCGGTTTTATTCACGGTACTTTAAAAATTGGACTAGATACTAACGGACCTACTGAAATAGGTGGACTTGTATTAAGCCCTGAGTATAGAAATAACTCTTTCAAGTTAGGCAAGCAGCTTTCTTTTGTTCGTTTTCTTTATCTCGCTACCTTTCCTGAAAAATTTAAGCCAAAAGTTCATGCAGAGCTACTTCCACCCTTTGATCAAGATGGTAATTCACCCTTATGGGAGGCCATTGGTAGAAGATTTCTTAACATGGATTATCATGAAGCCGATGTACTAAGTAGAACAAATAAAGAGTTTATTCTAAGTCTATTTCCTCAAGAAAAAATATATACTGTTCTTTTACCAATTGATGCCAGAGATTCAATCGGTAAGGTTGGCAAAGAAACACAGCCTGTTAAAAAAATGCTTGAACGAATAGGTTTTAAGTACACAAACGAAGTGGATCCATTTGATGGTGGACCTCATTACAGAGCTAAAGTTAAAGATATCACTTTAGTTAAAAAAATGGTTGAAGGCTCCATCGTTTATAATAGCAAAATTAATGAACAAAACTCTAAGCCATACCTACTCTCTTTTAAACATCCAGAACACCAATTTACTTCATTGATGGTACATGCCAAGGTAGTTTCTTCAAAAAACGAAAAAGCTGTCATAGAAGCAAACCCAGAAATATTAAAAAAAATTAATGTGGCGGAAGGACAAATTGTAGAGTCATTCCCCTCTAGGAGTTTTATGAAATTCGAACTTAAAGGTGATTATTTTAATAATGAATGGATACCCCCTAAAACCAAAGGTACAGATTCTACCGAGAGATTTCTTCTAAAAAACTCTCCTTGTGATAATCAAAATTTATGGATGTGTCCCATAGAGTACCGCCATATTGACCCTCTTGTTGACTCTGCTATGAATGGTTTTAGGACATGGAAGAAGACATCCTTTGAAGAAAGGAAAAATGCTCTTAAAAGATACCAAGAAAGGCTTATAAGTAAAAAAAATGAAATCGCGGAAGCTATTAGCTGGGAAACAGGTAAGCCCTTTTGGGAATCTCTAACTGAGGCCAGTGCTCTAATCTCTAAAATTGATGTCACAATTAATGACAGCCTTCCTAGAATATCAAATAAAGAGATCGAAAATATTCTACCTGATACTACGGGCCATATTATCTATAGACCACTAGGCCCTTGTTTTATCATTGGACCATTTAACTTTCCCTGCCATTTGGCCAATGGACAAATTACAAGTGCTCTTCTTGCGGGAAATAGTATTATTTTTAAGCCTTCGGAAAAAACCTGCTATAGTTCCCAGTTAATGTTTGAGTGCCTAGGAGAAGCAGACTTCCCAAGAGGTGTTGTAAACTTTATTCAAGGTGATGGAGAGACGGCCTCTAGAATAATTGGTCGAAAAGAAGTTAAAGGTGTCTTTTTTACAGGTTCAAAAGAGGTGGGGAAACTTATTTTAAAACATACATCCAGCTCATTAGACAAACTAGTAGCGCTCGAGCTAGGAGGGAAAAATGCCTCTATTATTTGTAAAGACGCTCAATTAGATTTAGCTCTTGAAGAAATTCTTAAAGGTAGTTTTTTAACGACTGGTCAGAGATGTACATCAACTGCACTCGTACCTATTCATCGCTCGATAATGGATGAGTTCCTATCTAAATTCCATGGACTGGCCAAAAAACTAATCATTGATCATCCTTTTGACTATGAAAAAGAACCTTTTATGGGACCACTCATAGATGAACTTGCTGTAAAAAACTATCTTAACTTTATTGGCATGGCAAAAAGAGAAGGCATAGAAGAAATCATGAGAGGTAAAAAGATTGAGAAAAAACATAAAGGAAACTATGTTACTCCCTCAATCCATCTCGCAGAAAAATTTGATATATCATCATTATTTTTAATGAGTGAAATCTTTGGCCCTAATTGTACTTTTGTTCCTTTTGACGAACTTGAAGAAGCAATTTCTATTGCTAATAGTACTGAATTTGGCCTTGCGACTTCTGTTTTCACCAAAGACGTTAATAACTATAAAAACTGTATTGATGAAATAGATAGTGGATTAGTTAACTTGAACCGTTCAACAGTTGGAGCTAGCTCTAGACTTCCTTTTGGTGGTGTGAAAAATTCTGGGAATTATAGACCTGCCGCTGTCTCCACTATTGATTCCTGCGTGTATACGATGAGTAGCTTGGAATATAAAAAAGATGTAGGAAGTGGATTAGAGAGTATTAAAGGGCTTGAGCTTTAGTAATGATCTTTATCAATGAGAATTCCAGCATCCCCGCTGGATTTCTCATTCGTTTTTTCTTTATCCTTCTCATCTTCTTTCAATTCCTTTAAGGTCTTATTTTTGAGTTCATTATTGGCATTAATCTTATATAGGTCCTGAATATCTTTTTCTTTCAACTTGTAATTGGATTCTTTTAGCTTATCTCTTTGGGCCAAAATAAAAGTACTAATGGCCTCGTTGACTCCTTCGTCAATATACCCTTTACTGCTACTTTCTTTTACTTCAGAGCTCATTGCTTCTTCTTTAACCTTTTCTTCCAAAGGGTTCTCTTCATCAACAGGTGAAAAGAGCTCTTGCTCTAAAAGACTTGTTAGAGTTACTTTATTATAGGCAACAAATTCATCAGTAAGATCGTTGATCTCTTCGGGAATGAGAAGGCGTAAGGCCTCTGAAATAATTTTATTCTCTTCTATCACCTTAGATTCCTCATTAGGTAATTATCGGTCCAAAAGACTTGATGCATAACAAGAATATTTATCTATTTTTAAGTCCTTATAGGCCTTCTTTAAAGAAATTTTATTTATTTTAATAAATTTAGCTGGACATATACCCCCTATTTAAGGTTATATTCCATCCTATCGATTTCTGGGGTATGGCGCAGTGGTAGCGCAGTAGACTGTTAATCTATTGGTCGTGGGTTCGAATCCCTCTACCCCAGCCATTTCTTTCCTATTTTAATCCGGTTATTTTTTTACATTCCTGTAGGTTAGCTTCTATATTATTGGTTTTATATTTAGCCTCTCCTCTATAAAGAATATGATTAGCGCCAGATTTTCCTATTACTGTATAAGCTAAATTATTACATTCATACCTTTCGCCAATTTCGCTATCATTTCCATTTTTGTTAAAAATCGCCCTTAAAAACCTATCTGCCCCATTGGACAATTTAATTGTCGAGCTAGAATAGAACTGTGAATTGTTTCTGATTTTAAAAATATTAGTAACACCTTTCATACGAGAATGTTCAGAAGAATTATCTACATTAATATTCCAACTAACAGGTCTTGTAGGAATGCTTGCTTTTTGAATGAAGGAACTTTGACCTGTAGGAGTATGACCTGAAATTCTAATATTAATTCCGGCATTAGATAATTCTTTAGTAGTAGCACCATGACTACCTATTGAAATATCAAAAGCATTTCCAAAGTCTCCTCCATTAGAGTTTCTTCCCAAAACAACACTATTTTGATTAAAAGAATACTTACCATCTAGCAAAGGCTCTTGATAAAGGATCAGATCATTTCCGGCAAATTTAGCATGACTTATTCCCCTATTATTTGCCTTCTTCTGTTCTACACCATAATGACCTTTCTCAATAAGAATTCTCATATTCTTATCTTTAAATTTATTTAGCTCATTGATCCACCTATCTATTCCAGTTATGTTCTGAGTATTAAAGTCATTATGGCCGCCTCCTATTCTAGGAACTTTTCCCAGGCTGTCAGGACCAATATAACCATGACTTAGTAGAATATCATTATGACGTACAACCATTTCAGATAACTCTAAAAATCGTCGAAGCAATCCTCTGGAAGGCCCTCCTCCCATCTTTTGAGTCGAAACGTCCTTATATGTTTCAACATCCTCTCTTAAACTTTTAAGAATAGTCGTGATCCATTCATTATAATTACTTGATCTTAAGCTATCTACTCCTAATTCTTGACTTCGTAACTCCATGGCCTTTGGTGCTCCAAAGGTGCCACCAAAATAGTCACTAAAGAGTTTTGTGAAGTTTTTTTGCGCAATCAGCCCTTTAGCATTCTGAGGAGGGAATTTACTTCTCGTAAATTTATAGAAATTATCAGGAACCAGTCTTCCTTCTTTGGAAATTTCTTGAAGCCATCTCATTTTGTTTATTTCTCTATTGCCAGGAATAAGCCATACATTATAGGGAAAGGCTTCTTTTAAATAAACGAAATCTCTTAGAATCCTGATGGTGTCATTACCTTTATCCACAGCATCCCCGAGGAAGAAAAACTTACAAGATGGATCTAATAAGAATGACCTCTTGTTTTTAAGTTGCTGTACATTTTGAAAACCATTTTGATTTTTTAAAATTGGCGGACTGAACCCTCTAAAACAACCACTATTTTTAATAAAACTATCCCATTTTTCTCCATTGCCTTCCAAATCAGATAAAAATAAGAGTGTGTTTGAGTAAGAGTTATAGCTAAATATAAATAGTAGTAATAGAATTCTTTTGATAATGCCTCCTGCTTTTATCCTATGATTTTAAAGATCTTCAAGACTAATATTATACCCCAAAAACTCTAAATCAAATCAATTTTTTCTGAATATGGATCAATTTGTATTTCTTCAACCAGAGCACACTTAGCTTTTCCCTTTCTTAAGCTTGATTTTTCTATTTCAATTAGACTGGCCCTAAATGATCAACCACTTACGCCTGCGCAGACGACAAAATCAGCTTTCGGATTTATTTGTTTCTCTTTTTTGAAAAAATCAAGAAATGCATTTATTGAATATTTATTATCCATATACTCATTTATCTCTTCCAAAGCAGATTTAAATATATTGTCACTAAAGCTCTTATCAATTCCTCTTTATCATTTATATCTCTTATGCTTTCGTGATAACCTCATATTCCTTTTTCTTATCCTTATCTTTTGGACCAACTTTCTCAAAAGCTTTTATGAGTTCTGGATTGATCCCTCCAATAAAATCTTTTTCGCCTTCAATAAAGCAGCGATAAATTTTTAATTCGTCAAAAAGAAGTCCTCTATAGCATCATCTTTTTTAACGAATTTAATGACTTTATTGGTATTAGCACTAGATTTAATTAAGCTGTATATAAAAACTGGTAAAAATCAAAATGCAGAAAATGAGCTCGATGAGATATCTCACTTTAGTGGACTATCTGAACATGAAGTTTTTTTAATTTCTTCTTTGTACTTTCAAATTAAAGAACAAGAAAAAGGATTAATACTCTTAAAAAAGCTCTAAGTGGTCATCATAATGAATTTAAAAATAAGCTCTTAAATCTGATTAAAAAGTTTGAAAATATAGTAAATACTGAGCTGCCAATTTTGATTGTAGATGCGATATAAAATGATTTGACAGCCTCCTTTGCTGCTGAGTATAAAGCAGTAAAGGAAGCTTTTATGAGTAATATCGACCTAACCCTAACTAAATATCAGAAAGAAAACCTTAACCTTATGGTTCAAAGTTACCATGAATTTGTAAGAGAATTACGAATAGACCCAGACTACCATAACTCTAAGTATATCTGTGAAAATATAAAGCAGTTTTTAGATGATCATATTACTAATAATTATCTTAATGACTATAGTGGAATGAGGTTCTATTGGTTAACACTTATAGAAAAATTGATCTATTTGGACTCTCTTCATGAGGAACACGAAGAATCTGATCAAGAGCTATCTTCCGAAATAGAAGGTGATATCTTTGAGTTTTGGAATAAGAGTGAATATATGCAGGCCTTCTTAGAGCTTATGGATAAAAACACAGACCTCATAGAAAACTCCTTAGAGCTTCTTCCTTTATTAGAAAACCAA
>JAURDE010000127.1 GCA_030828105.1 Bdellovibrionota bacterium
AAATGATTTTCATGATGTAATATCGAAGGAACTTGACTTCCCTGATTATTATGGCCGCAACTGGGATGCTCTTTGGGATTGTCTTTCTGGACATGCTGAGACTGATGTACTTATTACCATAAGTTGCTCTAGTTCAATGAAAAATAAACTTGGAAAGGATTTTGATAAGATAGTTGAAATATTTGAAAGAACCCATAACTTATGTCCTGAATTTGAATATGAACTAAAATGAAAATATTCAAGTTTGTATTCGCATTCCTACTGCTGGCCCTACTATCAAATTCAACATTTGCCACTGTTTTACATGAAGGGAAGAAATCGAAGGAAATTTCGTATTCCGCACGGAAGTATTAAAACCTCTTACCCCTGATTCTTTTCAAAAACCTTCTAACTAAGTGCGCCTAATTGACAACCCATAGTTGTTAAATAATTAAGAGATCATGTCCGCATTGTGTAGACTTCCTCCTTTTGACATAAAAGTAACAATTAATCTAGACTCACAGAAAATTGAATCTAAGAAGGAAAAACCATGAAACTTCCATTTTTATATACTCTCATCTTTTTTCTTATACCGTTAAAGTTACTTGCCACACCTTATGAAAAATCCACTGCCCTTAAGGCCTGTGATCCTAAGATTAATAAAGCTCTATCTTATAAACCTACAGCTACAACCGCACTTGATCTTAAAAAACTTCCTTACCACTGTGATGGAAATGTCAAAGTGTTCGAACTTCGATCTGAAGTTGTCTTCTCATCCTTTTATAAAGGATTTGAACCAGGGAATTTATATACTTGGGGATTTAATGGCTCAAATCCTGGCCCTCTTATCGAAGCGATTGAAGGCGAAACCATCAGAGTTGAATTTACCAATCATCTTCCTGAACCTACGACTGTACATTGGCATGGGATTGAACTTCCTATTGAAATGGACGGGGCCTCAGGATTTTCTCACCCTCCTGTAAAACCAGGGTCTAGCTATACTTATGAGTTTCCACTCAAGCAGCATGGAACCTATATGTATCACTCAGGTCATATGATCGCGAAACAACTTGCCCTTGGGATGGCCGGATTTTTTATTATTCATGGAAAAGAAAAGCCTGCCATTGAAGTAGATAAAGACTATGCTCTTTTTCTTCAAATGTGGACGATACCTCCTCATTCCATCATTCCCGATACGATGGATATGATGTTTAACTTTTTTACCATTAACGGAAAGTCTGCTCCTTCCACTTCAGCTCTTGATGTCAAGCTAGGTGAAAAAGTAAGACTTCGATTTGCAAATATCTCAATGATGCAACATCCGATTCACCTTCATGGCCATACATGGAAAGTCGTCGCTACCGGAGCGGGCGATAACCCAGAAAGTACCTTTACTAAGGGAAATACAGTTCTCGTTCCCGTAGGACAAACCATGGATACCATCATTGAAGAAGTCCACGAAAAAGGAAACTGGCTTCTTCACTGTCATCTTCCTCATCACGTCACTAATAATATGGAGATTGATCCGGTTCCAGGCGAGATGATGAGTCACGGGGAAGCGGGAATGTTTACTCTTTTTAACGTAAGTAGCGAGGGAGAAGATCCTCCTCATAAACCGCATAAGATGCCCCATAAAATGGGTGGACCTAGAGTGGGATTTTATGAAGGTCATATAGCACTTGATAATGGAAGACATATTAAAACACAGCTTCATCTTTATAAAGCTCAAAAAGAAAATGAGTGGAGAAAGCTAGAAGCTCACCTAAGGCTTGTCATGGGAGAGCAGACTCTAGATTATTCCTATGAAAATATTAAATATAATTTTGAAACGGAAACTCTTTCTTTTGATGATGGAAATCGAAGACCTCTTCTTTTTAACCTAAAGACCATGGTTATGGGTGGAGGTGGTGGACACCATCATATGGCAAAACCTATGGTTCACTTGATGGGTGATTTTAAATCTCCCTATGAAGGGATCTCAGGAAAAATTCATCTCAATCTCAATAAAGAGGCCAAAGGTCATCATCTCTTAGGAAATCTAGAAGGACAGTACTCCGGAAAATTTGAAGGATCAGACTCTAAACTTCAACTCTATTTTATGAGAGGTCTAGGAGAATTTAATAGCCAAGAAAGTAATCCTTTTTCAGATTACGCCATCTCCGGAATCATCTCCTTAAAGGACCGAGTAGAAGCTACTTTAGAAAAAGTAAGCTTTAACCCTTTTACCGGTAAGATGAATTTTATCCTTGCCCGTGGAGACTTTAAAAAAGCAACCAAGTGTCAGTTTAATCAAGTTAAAATGAGTCAAAGTATTGATTGTGGGGATTTTTCTTTTCATAGAAAAGTGATGCATAAACCTTCTCAGCATCATAAAAACATTAATCTCACAACGCTAGATAAAGTGATTACTTCTAAAAGAAAAATTACTCAGCTTGATGAACAAAAGAGTATTTCTGGAAACTATCAAGGTCATCTCATTCCTCTTTTAGGAAATAAACTAGCGGACTATTCCTACAACTCTTCTTTTAAAGTGATTGTCAATAAACATGAAACCAAACCCATGAGAATTCCAACGCCAAAAGTAAGTGGTATTCTCACCATTAATATTAACGGAGAAAAATTAAGCTATCGCTTTTTAGAAAGAGCTCTTCTTGACTCCTCCTCTATGGCGACAAAAGCAGAGAATAAACTCACCTTTGAAAGTGATCTCCCGGTAAGTCTTATTGTCTCTCATTGGAGTCTTTCAGGACTTAAGGCAACGCTTATTCACCACCACCTCGGTCCGATCGCTAAAGTCTATCTCTCTAAAAATGAGGCCCTTTCTCTACCCGATAATATCACCCATGCAAAAGGATTCGCCTCTACCTACTCTCTTAATAACGAGAGGCTTCAAATAAAAGTTCTCAATCTCGATGATGATATAAGTGATCATGCACCTAATAATCCCGTCTTTATTAAGGCGGTTCTCAGTGTCCCTACGACAAGAATAAAAACTTTTTATGATAGAGGCTCCTTTAATCCTTTCTCAGGAGAGCTTGCTCTCATTTCTACAGAAGGGGCGATTCTTAAAGGACATCTCAACCCTAAAACAGGGGATCTCTATCTTAAAAGAGCGAATAAACCACAAAGACGAGTAAGAGTTCGAGACTCTGAACTTGTGCTTTATAAAAGGAATTAACTATGAAGACACTTCTGCTCTCTTTTCTTCTTATCAATACGGCCTTTGCTCTTCCTGAGCTTGATTCTCTAGAAGTAAGCACCAACAGCTGCTCAGAAAACTGTATTGAACTTTCTGAGGTCATTAACCGTGTCAAAACCCATAACCTTGAAACTCTAGAAAGTGCGCTTTCTCTTTATAAGGCGAGGGAAAATGTAACGCTTAAAGTAGGAAATCTTATCCCTCAGCTTAAGCTTCAAATTATTACAGAACCTTGGGGACTACTAGAAACGATTCCTCATCTTCTAGGCTTTCTATTTCCTAGTAATTGGTTTTCTTGGAAGGAGTCTAAGCTTTTTGCAAAGGCCCAGCAATACAGCTATCTCAATTTTTTAGCAAACCAAGTGCAGACTGCTCAGAACCTTTATTATAACGCTCATCTGATTGCCTCTGTTGAAAGCACTCAGCAAAAGCAGCTTCAATTCTTAAAAGAACTTTTTAAAGTTTTAGAACAAAGAGAGCTTGATGGAAATGTGGCCTATGAGGATCTAGAGCTTGCCAAGTCTAAGCTCTATCAAAAAGAAATTGATCTCACCTTTACGTCTCAGGCCAAAAATGAAGCAATCTTTGAACTGGCCGAACTGATGAATCTCCAAGGTCCTTGGAGACCCCTAGAGATTTCAACTCTCTCTTTAAAGGTTCCTCAAAATGAATATCCTCTCACAGACATTAAAGAAGAGATTTTAAAAAAATCCTATCAAAACAAGGCCATTGATTACCTTCTTTTGGCCTCTCAATATGCTAAAAAAGTAAGAACCTGGAGCTTTCTAGTTCCTGATTCGGAAGGGCCAGGTCTGGGTTATGGTTTAGCAGGATCCATTCGTCTAGGAAGAGCGGAAGTAGAGGAAGTAAAACTTAAAAAACAAAAATTTGAACTTGCTCTCACTAAAACGCTTCATATTCTAAGCTCCCAGTTAGAAAACATCTCTGAAGTTTATGAAAAAGCTAGTTTTGGAGAAGAAGCGATTTTTAATGTTCTCTCTACTCTTCGAGAAGACTTTCTTATTACAGGGGCGATGGACTTTAATGACTTCTTTGAAGGTTTAGAGAGTCTTTTTGGGCTTCAATACGCAAAGCTATTATCCATGCACTCCTATCTTGAAGTACTCTCTAAAAAAGATAGGCTTTTACGATCCATCCCTGAATATCGTGATCTTAAAAGTTATCTCCCAGAAAAAAGAGATCACCGCTTTAAGTTTTTAAGTCCAGAGTGGAGAGAGAATAAAAGAATTGAAAAGGATATCCGACGAGGAGTCTTAACTCTCGATTAAGCGGATAACTCCTCATGAATCGCCGCAGTTATTTTTAACATATTATCAATGGTAAAGTTTGATCCTGCGGCCATTCTTCTAATCGTCGCTATAGGGACCTTGGACCTTCTGGCGAGTTCTTCTTTATTAATCACGCTTAGATGCCCAGAAATGATTTCATGAAAAGCTTCCTTATCACCTTCTAAAATTGCCTCTGCCAAAGCTTCGGCCACCATACGAGAATCCTTAAAAAACTCCACAGAGTCATTTTTAAAGAGCTTTTTGGATTTTAATTTAATCGGTTCTATAGAACTTATATCAAATTTATTCATCAAAATAACCATCATTTCTAATTCGAGCTATCCGAGAGTGTATTTGTGCCTGAGCTTTAAGGTTCTGTTTATTAAACCACTTCCTATATTCAATGGTCTCTAATACTCGAAACATAAAAATCCTATCATAAATGATATGATAAATCAATCAAACCCAATTAATTTAAGGATTTAAGAGCAAAGCCGCTCTTCATTTTAAAAAGGTAACTTGTTGAAGTTTATGAAACTTATTTAGAGCTCAATAATAAGTTTATTAGCAAGCTCATCCTCATCATCTTTATGATCAGGAAACTTCTCACTTAAAACTTCTCCAATGGATTCGATCGTTTTGATAATGCCCTCGGTATAGGCGCCTGTTTTCATATATCCAGTTAGATTGCTAATCATCTCTTCCCAAACGGAGTTATTAAGCTCTTTTTGAATTCCTGTATCAGAAACAATCATTGCTTTTCTTTCAAAAGCACTAATATAAAGAAGAACACCATTTCTTTCTTTCGTTTGACTGACTCCATTCATAAGAAAAGACTGATAGGCCCTTTGAGCAAACTCTTCTTCCATTTCAAATTTGGTAATAAAAATCTTTTTATACCAATCCATATAACAAGCAAAAAAAGCAGCTATTATTGAACCGGTAAAGCACCAAAACATGATTAGATACTCTGCTTTAAAAAAATAACAACAAGACACACAGAAAAAGGCCCAAAAAAGAGCACTTCTATAATAGGCCGCTACATAAGGATCACTGGCCTTAATAATAACAGGAACAATTTCTCCGCTAGTCTTTTTTTCTGCAGCGACAACGGCCTTTCTAATTTTTTCTTTATCTTCATCACTAAATTTCATTACCAACTCCCACTGGCCCCTCCACCAGAAAAGCCTCCTCCTCCTCCGGAGAAGCCTCCGCCACCACCGCCATAAAAACCTCCCCGTCTTCCTGATCCAGAAAGAATAAGAAGCCCTAAAATGGGATGACGCCTAAAAATGAATATAAAAAGAATAAGAACAATAAAAGGAAATATTGAAAACTCATTCTTAGGTCTTCTTTTAGAAACTTTAATACCGCTTTCAACACCCATCTTTTCAAAGACAGAGGCCACGGCAAATAAAACGCCCCGATCAAAATCACCTTTTTTAAAATAAGGACTCATGCCATCAAGAATTCTTCCTGCTAAGGCATCGGGTATAATTCCCTCAAGCCCTTGGCCTACTTCAAATCGGGTTCTTCGATCTCCTTTACTAATGAGAAGAAGAAGTCCGTTATCTTTTTTTTCTGTTCCTAATTTCCAAGTATCGACAACTTTAATGCTATAGCCCTCTAAAGACTCATCCTCTAGAGAATCAATCGTTAGTATGGCCATCTGAAAATTTTTGGTTCTTTTTAAAAGACTATTAAGTTTTTGCTCAAGGTTTGAACTTATTAACCCCGCCTGATCAACAACGGGGTTAGATAAATAAGGAACCTCTTTGGCAAAAAGGCTAAAACTTATAAGAAAAAGAAGAAAAACCCTCATTATAAATTCACCTCAGGGGCCTTTTCCATCTCTTTTAAATTTTCCACTTCAAACTGAGGCATTTTTTCAAACTTATAAATCAGAGAGTTTGTCCATGACTGGGGTGGAACGGTAACAAGGTTATTGAACATTTTAATTGTTTCAATGTAGCGGTTTCTGGCCACAGTGATTCTATTTTCTGTTCCTTCTAATTGAACTTGAAGGTCTCTAAAGTTTTGATTGGCCTTAAGCTCAGGGTATCTTTCAACCACGACCATAAGTCTTCCTAGGGCGGAGCTTAGAGCGCCTTGGGCCTTTTGAAATTCCTGGACTGAATTTAGTTTTGAAGGATCTACATTGACGCTTGTTGCTTTTGCTCTTGCGCTAACAACTGCTTCTAGAGTTTCTTTTTCATGAGCAGCATAACCTTTAACAACCTTCACAAGGTTAGGAATCAAATCTGCTCTTCTTTTATATTGGTTTTGAACTTCAGCAAACTTTGCTTCCACTTCATTTTTTGCGGTAGGAATACTTTGAAAACCACAGCTCACTAAACTCAACAATAAAAATAGTTTTACGAACCAAGTCATATTGACCTCCTTAAATTAGGCCAACCATAACATAAATTTTAATGAAGTACCTTTTCTTCCCTTAAGAATGCACATTGTCACACTGTTTTAAAAGCAGTTAAAAAGGCTTCTCTCGTATTTTTCTCTTATTTAAGCTAATATCAGCTTATGAAACTCAGTGTTGTTATACCTGTCTATAATGAAGAAAAAACTATTCTCGATCTTGTGCAGACCGTCCAAGAAGCACTAACTAAGCTTCCCTCACAAATCACCTCTTCTGAAATTGTTATTGTTGAAGATGGTTCAAAGGATGGAACTCGCTCCATTATTGAAAAAAACCTTACCGACAAAGTAGGCATCACCACCTTCTTTCAGCCTTATAATCAAGGAAAAGGTGCCGCTATAACGAAAGGCTTCTCCCTCACAACTGGTGATATCGTTCTTATTCAAGATGCTGATAGAGAGTACGATCCTTTTGAATATCCTATTCTTCTAAAACCTTTTATTGAAGGAAAGGCGGATGTAGTTTATGGGTCTCGCTTTAAAGGAGAAACATCCAGGGTCCTCTATTACTGGCATTATCTTGGCAATCAATTCTTAACGCTCCTTTCAAATATGTTCACCAACCTCAATCTTTCCGATATGGAAACTTGTTATAAAGTCTTTAACGGCGATCTCATAAGATCCATGATCCTTGAGTCAAAAAGATTTGGAATTGAACCTGAAATGACCGCTAAAATTTCAAAAGTAAAAGGCATCCGCATCTATGAAGTGCCCATCTCCTACTATGGAAGAACCTACGAAGAAGGCAAAAAGACTGGATGGAAAGATGGCTTCTCAGCTCTTTGGTGTATAATAAAATTTAACCTCTTAAGAAATTTTAATGAAAGCTTTAACCAATTAAACTTAAAGCA
>JAURDE010000050.1 GCA_030828105.1 Bdellovibrionota bacterium
GAAGACCTTCCCCACGTCGTATCAAATTGAGGAATATTGGCACTTCCATTTAAATAATAGCTTGGAGACTGGTCCGCAGCAGTACCACTACCAAACGTTGAGCCCATCGGAATATAGGTTTTTATTGCAGAGCTAGAATCACTTCCACCACTACCCGTAGTAACGAGATTATATAAAGTACTAGAGCTTGAATTAGAAGCACTCACTGTCGTAGACCCCGACAAAGTCTGAGCTTGTAAGACTAAGGGAAAAAGAAAAATAAACAAAAAATATTTGAGCATAGAATAATTCTCTCAATCTTTGAAGGCCTCCGTCAAATGAACAATCAACGGTACTAGCTATTATAAATCTAATTAGGCATAATAAATTCATGGAAAATATAATTATTAATATGAACGGTGAAATCTTTACTAACCAAGATGCAAAAATAAGTGTGCTTGATCGGGGTTTTCTATACGGAGACTCTGTTTATGAGGTCATTAGGACATATAATGGCATTCCTTTTCTTCTAGATGACCACCTCAAAAGGCTATGGCATTCGGCCTCTAAAATCGGTTTGCACATTGACTTAACACCAGAACAAATCACCCAAGAAATAAATAAAACTCTCGCCGAATTAGAAGATGAGAACGCTTATATCAGAGTCGTCATTACAAGAGGTGAAGGACCTATCACTCTGGATCCCACTACAAGTGAAAAAAATAACGTTGTCGTCATTGTAAAACCGCTGCCTGAAAACCCAAAACAGTGGTACGAAAAAGGTGTATCCGTTATTATCGCCAATGTTTTAAGAGTTGATCGTTTGGCCGTAGACCCAAATATTAAATCAGGGAACTACCTCAATAATATTATGGCCGTAAGAGAGGCCAAAAACCAGGGTGCCTTTGACGCCATTATGTTAAATAATGAAGGCTATGTTACAGAAGGCTCAACACATAATATATGGATGATTAAAAATAATACGGTCTTTACTCCCCCACTTAAGGCCGGAATTCTTGAAGGTATAACAAGAAAGGCCGTTCTTTTACTGGCCAGTCAAAATAAAATAGCCGTTGAACAAAGAAACATAACCCCCGATGAACTTATTAATGCGGATGAGGCCTTCTTAACAGCAACGACAAAAGAAATCGTTCCTATAACTGAAATTGACAATAGCTATGTAAAAGATGGTCGACCTGGCCATTTAACACGAAAACTTATGGTCATTTATAAAAACTATATTAAGCAGCTTACATCATTCTAAAATCTTGAGCTTTTGTTCTCTTAATAAAGTAGATGATTCATGCATATATTCATGTTCTGGAAGTATATGAACCTCCATAGAAGGATGTATTTTTAAGACTTCTTCCCTTACCTTTATGACCTCTTCCTTTTTATGTATTCGGGGAACGACATAGATCATTTTTAATAAACTGATCAAAATTTCACTATCTTTCCAGCTTTTAATACTACAAAAACTATCATCCCCTAATAAAAGTCCTTTATCCCTTGTTTTTATATTAGGTATCCAGTTTATAGTAGGGTTTGGATCTTCTAGCCCCCAGAAGCCAGGGTATATAGCGTAGGGAGTATCCTTTAATTCTAGACAGAGTTTACGGTATTCATTCCAAAAGCATCTATTTTCTTGGCCTTGATTATTTTTCCAAGGGTTATAATCTGGTACAACGATGATATTTTCCGCTGGGCAAGACTCTAAGCAACTTAAATGCCCTGGGTGCCAGGGATTAAAGCTTCCTCCATAAAAAACAACTTCATCTTGGGATTTATGAATATCTTTTTTAACAAATAGGGAGGGCAACTCAACTCTTCTTAAATTGTTAATGAAGCTAGGCATAAGTGGCCAAAAAACACCAAGGGCCTCACATAGAATGGCACCGTATGGTCGATGGAGCTCCTTAACCATAAGAAGTGGTTTAAACTCACCTTTTTTAACTTCTTTTTTATGCTCCATATAAAGAAGAAAACTTCGTCGATTGCCACTTCTACAGCTAAGTTCGTAGACTTGATCGGCAGCAAAATTTAAATCATACTCATCTTTTATGAGAGCAAGACACTGACTCTTTGCATCCTCACTGTCTAAAACTTGTCTTTCTGGAAAGCTCCAAAGATCTTCTTTTTTGACAACAAGCACCTCCATATTAGCAGATGAATTTGAAATTATTAGAGCATTAATAATCATAGATTTATTCTCTCATTTTAAAAGAGGTAAAGGTAGCTTATCACAATGGAAAAAGACTGGAAAAAAATCTTAAACGAACAAGAGTATTATGTGACCAGAGAAAAGGGAACAGAGAGGCCGTTTACAGGAAAATATAACGATTTTTTTGAAGATGGTCATTATTACTGTAAATGCTGTGGGGCCAAATTATTTTCCTCAAATCATAAATTTCAATCCCATTGTGGATGGCCAAGCTTTTCGGATCAACTGCACAACGATAACTTAAAGTTTCAGCAAGACCTCTCTCACAATATGGCCCGTACAGAAGTGCTTTGTGCCCATTGTGATGCTCACCTTGGACATGTCTTTGAAGATGGCCCTACCGAAACAAAGCAAAGGTATTGTATAAACTCAGTATCACTTGATTTTAAAAAGGACTAATCCTTGAAATATTTTTTTTTACTATTTCTTTATGCTTGTACAAGTGCCCCTTATTACTCTGGCCCTATAACAGAGCATTTTAATGGTGATACTTTTGAAAATCGTCTCCCTCAAACAAAAGGGTTCTTTACTTATTTGTTAATGAGATTAAGTACAAAGCAAGATCCTTGGCCTGATTGGGTTGAGTCCAAACCTCAAAAAATACCTGAAAGGTTTCTTAAAGATGGAGTTATTTCAGCGACATTTATCAACCATTCGACATTTTTTCTTAATATCAACGGAATTAAGCTTCTCACTGATCCCATATTTTCACGCAGAGCTTCCCCTTTTAGCTGGATTGGACCTAAAAGAGTTATAACTCCTGGTGTAGCTTTTGATGATTTACCTTCTATAGATTTAATTCTTCTTAGTCATAACCACTACGATCACCTAGATATTGATTCACTTAAAAAATTATATCAAAGAGATAAGCCTCTCATTATCACTGGACTTGGAAACTCCTTACTCCTGAAACAGCATGGAATAGATAATGTTAAAGAGATGGACTGGAATCAAAAGGTTGAATTTAAAGATTTACTTATTCGCTTTGTCTATTGCCAACACTGGTCAGGCAGAGGACTTTTTGACCGACGAAAAACGTTATGGGGAAGTTTTATTGTTGAGTCACCTGAGTCAAAAATTTATTTTGCAGGTGATACAGGTTATAGCAGTCATTTTAAGGAGCAAGGTGATCGCTATGGGCCTTTTGATTTAAGCTTGATACCTATTGGTTCATATAAACCTCGCTCATTTATGGGATTTACCCATCTTGACCCTGAGCAAGCTGTACTGGCCCATCTGGATCTTAGGTCAAAAAAAACAATAGGTATGCACTTTGGAACGTTTCAACTATCTAACGAATCAAGACAGGCCCCTATTGATGATTTAAAAAAAGCAAGAATGAAGTATAATGTTAAAGAAAATGTGTTTTTTCCACCAAGTTTTGGTACAACTTATATGATTAAAAACCTTAAAAAGGATGATTGATATGGAAAATAATAAAACTCCCCTTCTCGTTTCAATGTCTGCCGTTGTTGGAATTTTGATTGGTATCTTTGTTGGAATGAAGTACCAAAAGTCAGGTCATGATCAGCATGATATAGCACTTGGTGGTGCTCCAACAGGAAGCTGCACGGCAGAAGGTAGTAGTGCTCAAACACCTGTTTTAAAAATGGATGGAAAAGAATTTTTTTCCGAACAACTACCACTTGAAATCCAAATGCAAATTTACGAAACGGCCCATCAAGGATTTGAGAGAAACAGCTCGATTCTTAGCAGCTTTGCTCTTCAGTATTTTAAGGCCAAAGAGCAAGGAACAACTGACATTAATAAATTACCTTCTTTGCAAGAGCTTTATTCTGGAAAAGAGCCTACTGAAAAAGAGCTTAAAGAGTTTTTCGAGCAAAACAAAAATAGGATGCCTCCTAATACCAAGTTTGAGGATATCAAGCCTAGGCTTGCTGACTTTATCAAAAGTCAACAAGGCCGCGCAAAGATGATGGCCGATTTGGACAAGTTTAAAAAAGAAGGTAACTACACTGTTCTTTTAAAAGAGCCAAACTCTCCTAAAGTGGAGTTAGATTATAGTGGCTTTCCATCAAAAGGCCCTAAAACAGCTAAAAACATTGTAGTTGAGGCCAGTGACTACACTTGTGGTCATTGTAAAAGTGTCCATCCTCAAGTGAAGAAATTTATTGAGGAAATGCCTGGAGATACACGTTTTATTCAAATTAACTTTGCGCTAAGACCTGATGGTACTAGTGGTAAGATGGTTCGAGGTGGATACTGTGCTCAAAAAGAAGATGACGATAAGTTTTGGGCCTATCATGATAAGGCCTTTGAGCAAAGTGGAGATAAAGAAGTTGATCCTACTGAAGTTGCTAAAAAAGCTGGGCTTGACTTAGATAAATTTAAAACATGTCTTGATTCAGAAGAAGCCAAAAGCTTTGTTACAAAAACAAATGAAATGCTTAATAAGGCCGGTGTAACAGGTACGCCTACCTTTTTCGTAAATAATAAAAAGGTGCACACTCACGGAGATATAATCCAGGCCCTTAAGGAAAGTTTACTCTAATGAATATTCTAATTACAGGCGGAACAGGATTTGTAGGGAGTGTCTTAGTAAAGGCCTTACTTGAAAAAGGTCACACTCCCTACGTTCTAACAAGACAGAGCAAAGAATCAAATAATATCCATTACCTCAAATGGGATCCTGAAAATAAACAATTCTCAGAAAAGCTTCCTCAAATTGACGGTCTCATAAACCTCATGGGTGAAAACATTGGTGAGAAAAGGTGGAGTAAAAAACAAAAAGAAAAACTTCAACGCTCACGTATTGAAAACACAGATTTTTTAAACTCGATTTTAAAAGACCAAAGCCTCAGTTTTTCAATTAGTGCCTCTGCTGTAGGTATCTATGCAAAAAATACAGAGGTAGAACTCAATGAGTCTTCTGCTTATGTAGATGATTTTTTAGGTTCCCTCTGCCAAAAATGGGAAGATAAATCTAGAGAACTAAAAAATGTCCAAAGAAGTGTTTTATTGAGAATCGGTGTTGTTTTAGGAAAAGATGGAGGGATGCTTAAAAAGCTCTTGCCTATCTTTCGACTAGGTTTAGGTGGCCCCATTGGGAATGGAAAAATGATAATGAGCTGGATCCATGTTGATGACCTTGTAAATATTATTATCAAGGCCATAGAGGATTCTCGTTATGAAGGCGTGATAAACGCTGTATCTCCTAACCCGGTTACAAATGCAGAGTTTACCAAGGCCTTTGGACGCTCAATTAAAAGACCTGCTTTTTTTCCTGTGCCACCTTTGGCATTAAAAGTAGCGATGGGTGAAATGTCTTCTCTTGCCCTTGATAGTCAAAAGGTATATCCACAAAGACTTACTGATTTAAAACATGAGTTTCTTTTTCCTCAAATAGACTCTGCACTAAAAGATATATTTTCTTCTACTTAGGTGAGGGATAGTTCTTACATTTTGTTATATCAACATTAACCACATCACCATTTGGAACTCCCTCATAGACTTGTATAAAGTCTTTCATCTTAGGCCCTAAGGGAACTTCCTTGTTTTGAAAAAAGACAAGTTTTCTTTTCTGTAAACCATAGAATAAATTGGTATCTTTACACTTTCTTGGTTCACATTCTTGTCCTTTAAGCATCGGTGTAGCACTCAGGTTGATAAAATATAAAGGACGCTCTTTTGGTAATTTCTTTAATCTAATTTTCATACTTTTAACGAATACTATTTTTTCAACCTTATATTTTCTAGGTGCAATCTCTGTTTTCCTTACTTTATAAACACATTCACTATTTCCCATTTTTTCTACTTTGAAATCAGAGATACTGATCTCATTTACAGAGACCTTTTTGACCAGAGGTTTGTCTTTGGGTAAGGTTTTCTTCCTTTTCTCTCCCACAATTTCAACCTGCTTTCTTAGCATGGCCATGGCCCCTATACTTCTCCATAAGGATGTATTTCTAGAAAGACGTCCTGTTCCTTTATCCGGATCTTCTGTATCATCATCTAAACCATCCTTATCCTTATCGTTATCAAGAGTAGGTGGAAGAAGGTCTCTACTTTTTTCCAATTTGGCCTTTCTAATGAGATCTTCTAAAAGCTTTTTATATTCATTAAGAAGCTTTAAAATCTCATCATTTTTATCCTTTATGGCCAGATTGATCGCATCATCTCTATTTCTATCTTTATGATTTATATCGGGGGAGTATTTTAGCAAAAGAAGAACCATATCATAATTTTGGCCTTTAACCGCGATCATAAGAGGAGTACGTCCCTTATGATCTTGTTGATTTGGATCCGCATCATTTTCAAGAAGCTCTTTGGCCGAGGCAATATCATTATTTTTAACGGCCTTATGAAGGGCCGTTTCACCATCATCATTACTTTTATGATCTATATCAACCTTAGGGTTTTTTAAAAAATTACTTAAGGCCATGATTTTGCCTTTATTGTTTTTCACATGATCTATAAGGGACTGCCCTGATTTTTCATCTTTTTTATCAAAACCTTCTTCACTTCCTTTCTTTTCAATTAACTTTTTTAACCCAATTAATCCGGCGCCTGCTTTCAAAATACCTTTTCTTCTTTTCTTTACCCTTTGCTCAAGTTCTTTTTTACTTTTTATAAGGTCTTCATAATATTTTAAATACTCATAGACGGGTAGATGCCCTTTCTGATGGGATAAATCTTTGGCCGTTTTGCCATCATTATCTTTTATGAATGGATCGGAGCTCCAAAGGAGAAGCACTTTAACCATTTCTTTATATCCATACATTGCGGCATACATTAAAGGAGTAAATCCTTTATTATCTTTTTTATCAAAGTTAATTCCACGGCCAATAAGAAAATTTAATAGATCAAAATCTTCGTTTAAAACAGCGAGATGGGCCATATTCATACCGGTCTCTTTATCTAATCGATCAATATCCTGTCCATCCTTTCTTAAGATATCTATTATATTACCAATATTATATTTTCTGTTTTTTAATTGTTTTATTATCGCATCTTCATCAACTGTTTCAGTTCCTACTTTTTTTAGTCCAACTTTTTTAATATCCTTATCACTAGGTAGTTTCCTAAACCTTTTTACAGCAATATCTAAAATGTTATTATCTTTTAACTTAGAAACACCAGCATCGATTTTACCTGTACCACCATCTCTATCTATGAAATCTGGAGTACCATCAGCGTCTTTATCATCCCAACCACTTTTATTTTCATCAACATCTAAAACCCCATCACCATCATCATCGTTATCAATAGAATCATCAACCCCATCAAGGTCTATATCACCATATAAATCCATATCATCCGTTTTATAGCCATCAGCTATTTTAGAGGCCGATCTTAGTGAAATTAAATCATCCTCGTCAGTGTTATTTCCAATATCACCTGCAATATTATCTTCTCCCTCATCATTCCACTCTAAGGTTACATAATCACCTCGATACTTTT
This sequence comes from Bdellovibrionota bacterium, assembly GCA_030828105.1. GTDB lineage: Bacteria > Bdellovibrionota > Bacteriovoracia > Bacteriovoracales > Bacteriovoracaceae > JAURDE01. The sequence continues at coordinate 7,622 of JAURDE010000050.1, forward strand.
TTAAGAGATCAACAATTTCACTATGTCCATTTTCCTCGGCAAGATCAATGGCGTCCTTGCCGTTTTCGTTCTTTATAGTAATATCTGGGGAATAAGGAAGTAGTAATTGAACAATTTTGATAAAGCCCAATTTACTCGCTCCCATTAAGGGAGTGTTTCCCATTTTATCTACAACATTTACTTTAGCACTATAATTCAAAAGAATTTTAACAGTTGTCGGTCTATTTTTAATCGCCGCCCAATACAAGGGAGTTCCATTATAAACCTGATCTCTAATATTTAAATCTGGATTACTTTTTAAAATAAGTGTCAAAAGATCTTCATCTACGATACCAAATTTTTGAGTAGCTTTTAGGATTCTTTGCCCCGTCTCTTTATTAAAGGGAGTAACCTTTGGGGCCGCAGCATATATACCATCTGAGAAAATAAATGATATAAGTAAAAAAACTAAATAATATTTATTCATATGCAATACCTTTATTACTCATCGGATCTGCTCCAATATATTTTAAGCTAGTTCTATTCGTAAGTGACAAATAATTTAATAGTAAAAGCATAATTTAGAGTTGGAACCCTAACGAGAACCTCTGCTCTATAATTAAATCCTAAAATTGCTGAATTGTTTTCATTAAAGTTAATCTTAAATTTACAAAAATCGTCTGGGGCCTCTCCAGAAGCAGGGTCTGAAGTCGTATAGAGAGTCCTATTTAGAGGGTTTAATACCAGCACTTCCGGTGCTAATATATTAATACCGTTTTGCGTATTACCTGTACAACTATCTAGCTCACTAATTGTAAAAACACCACTTCCACTGGTTTCAATTAAGGTAATCTCTAAATCGTCATTCAATACATCATCATAACCTACATTACCCAGATACTGGTCATATGAACTACTAGGCGATTGTTCACTATATACAAAACCTTTAACATAATATTTATAGTTATCGATTTGATGGGCATTACATTCAGTAGCTCCGTCACATAAAATTGGATCATTTGTAAGTACCGGCGGCCCTAAAGGCACCACTTCTGGGGCCACAACAGAATAAGGATCTCCTATTCCTCTTATTCCAAGAAGAGAAGAGGCCGTTAGGGATATATTCTCCATAGGGTTGTCAGCTTTATCCTTAACCGTTTCAACCTCATTTACTATATCCAGTAAATTTACGAAGCTATTTGATTTTGCCTCAGCAGGTAAATTCGTTTGAAATCGAATTGTGTTATTGTTTGGAGGAGTAACAGTATCATCATAAACGATACTCCAATTACTTGACACACCTATATCAGGGTTATTTCCTTGAAAATCAGCCTTCAACCGATCATTGACTTCATTTGGTTGATTAACAATGACCTCTTCATTAAAAATGAAGTCGAATTGAAAGGAATCACCCACAGAAAGTTGTCCACCATCATCAGGGCCCCATCCGCTGGTTGTATGAGATATTTGTAATATACTTGGGCCTGTATCATCTATTGTAAAGGTCTGATCAGCAGTATCTCGTGTTCCTCCAGAACTACAAATACCTTCTTGTTCGTTACCAACTTCATCTTTCGCCACAACAAGTGTGTAATAGGTTCCTTCAGATAAATTAAATTCATTGAAATTGAAAGATGTAGATTGTGAATTTAGTGTTTTGACCAAATTTTCTGATGAACAATTGTTATCACTAAAGACTCTCACTTTATAAGATAGTGAGGAAAAGTCTGTGAATGAGCCCGACTCTATTTGGCCATTTAGGCTCGTTTCATTATTGATATAATTATCACTCCATAATGGTATACCAAGGGTGGAAGTTGCACCTCCATTGAATACTGGTGGATCAAAATCTACTAACAGTTTTTCAAAAGAACAATCCGAAATTGTTTCACGTCCCTGACCATCGACGGCCTTTATTTTAAAATAATAATTATTAGTATCATTAATTTCTACTAGCCCAGAGCTTTCGTTAATATTCTGATTGGTGACAAATGTTTGATATAAATTCGTACATGAACTATCAGAAAAGACTAGGATACTATGATTTGTAAGAGTAACATCAAGAAATGGGTTCCATGATAATTCGATATTTTGTCCTGTTGAGGAAAGATTATTAACTATATCAATAAATATTCCATTAGGATTAACTCTAGGTGCCTCATTATCAACCATTATTGGACTCTGTGTACACTCAGAGAAAGTAGAAAGACCTATTGCATTTGTTGCTAGGATTCTCGCGTGATAAAACCCTTCGACTAAACCATCAATCGATCCATTAACATTCGTTAAGGTCGTATTAAGATCATAAACAGTCTGGTTGATTCCACAACCATTAGGGTCCTTATATAAATAAACATCATAGCTAACTCCAGTAGGATCACTAAAGGCCGTCCAGCTAAGTTCAATATCATTACCTGTAAGGCTATCACTACCAAACTGAGGGTTGGCCATATTATCAACAGGAGGTGAATTATGAACAATTATATTATCTCCTGAACAAGAACTTTGTGTTTCATTACCTGCAATATCTATCGCCACGACTTTTGCCCATAAAGTTTTAAAAGGGAGATTATTGAAAACAAACTTACTCGTTCCTCCATTTAATACCGTATTTGTTCCATGATCCTTATAAAGGTTAGTACAAGAGCTATCCTCATAAGTTAGTACTCTATAACTAATGCTATTTTGATCGCTAGAGTTAGTCCAAATTAACTCAATATCATCACCATCTGTATCGATATTATCTGGATCTGTGAAATCAGGTGTACCAGGTGTTGTTGGAGGTGTATTATCGACAATGAATGTGCTTGATGGGCCTGCAAACAATGTCTGATTACCTGCAGAGTCACTGGCCGTTGATGGATTTAACGATATTGAGAGAGAACCATCACCTGTAAAACCACTCAAAGTAACTGTTCGAGTTATGCCAGAGTTGCTCACAACTATATTTGAAACGTCTGCGTTACCAGTTTTGTTTACCAAGACGTCATTTGCTGACAAGGTAATAGTCTCGGCCCCACCATAGGTAATATAAAAATTAACAGTGTCAGAAAAGTTTGCGTAAGATAAATCTGATTCTGAAATAATGATAAGAGGTGGAACATCATCGTGAAAAATAGTATCTGAAATACATGCTGTTTCATTCAAATTAGAATCTCTAAATTTTACGTAAACGCGATTATTAAAGTTACTGGTAGATAATGTCCAAGGTTTAATAGGAGTAAAGTTTTCCCAAACTCCGTCTGAGGCACAGCTAGGTGTGTTTGTTATATACATCTGGATAGTATTATCATCCACAGCAGAAAGGTTTAAATTAACATTAAGATTATTTGTGGCATTTTCACCATTGTTGATGAGAATTGATATATTTGATGGTGGTAAATTATCAACTTTAACCTGAGCGAAGGAAACATTTTGAAAAATTTTATCAGCATCAAAAGTTCCATCAAGAGATTTTAGAGAAACACCATTAGGCAATATGATGGGAGATTTTAAGACCACACCATCTGTATCATAATCAAGTGGCCCGAAGATATATTCAAATTTAAGAACTTGAGTTCCTGAACCACTGATATAGTTAAGAGGTTTAATAAGGTTGCCTACTTCTAAGTTTATAAATGGGGCCCCGCCTGAGACAATAACCCCCCTATTAAAAACTACCTCAAACTCTACCTTATCCCCGGCCTTATAAAACCCTGAATTTGGGCCATTAATATTTACAATGGAGGGTGAGCTTGTTGTTACCAATACACCGCTTAAATCAATCAATTCAGTAATAGTAAGAACAGCGTTTTTCCCTTTAGAATCAACTAGTGATGAATTTGCTCCTAAAAGGAGAAAATTATTGTTTAGAGCGATACCATCAATATCTTCATCACCAATATTAATATTATAGTTAAAAGTTAAAGTATCGCTGCCATTTCCACTAAAATAGGAAGCGTTTCTTAATTCCCCACCTATATTGAGTGGTAAAAAGATACTACCTGTGAGAAAAACTGGCTCACTAAATTTAACATCAAATTTAAGCGACTCTCCTATTGTCCACCATCTATTATCAGGTGGAGTAATCGATGAAATAATAGGCACACCATCTATAAGAATTTCTGTATTACCCCCATCAATGTCCCCTCCTGCAAGTGGTGTTTCATCATCTAAATTAGGTATTCCATCACCATCTATGTCAGGGTCTTGGGTATTAGGGATACCATCACCATCGATATCATCATCAAGATAATCCACAATACCATCCTGATCCGTATCTAAGGCGCCTGTTAAGTCTGCGCCTTGAGAAAACCCTAAAGAAGCATTATTGGAACGAGCATCCGTTATAGTTCCACCATTAAGCTGAATTGGTGACTCGATAGTTATTCCATTGAGGTCTTCGACGCCTATAGGGATAGTATATCTAAAGGTAAACTTAGTCGTCCCACTACCGCCACTTAGAAGCTGAGCATAAACGATATTATTTGATGCTCTGATCTTAATTTGCGGGTTAAGGTCAGAAGAAAAAGCAATTTCATCAAATTCGACTACAAAATCTAAATTATCACCCACACTATATACACCCGCAGTAGGTGTTGTGATCGATTTTACTGATGGCCCTCTAGAATCAACCAAAACATTTGGATAGCTTAGAGCGGGAAATGTTATAACTGCGGGGTTTCCAGCTATATCGTTAATATAGCCGCTATTTAATGATACACTAACGATTCTGATTCCATCAGAGTCGTTAAATCCTGTTGGTAATGAAATAGAAAAGTTAAGAATATTATCACCAGTATGAGAACTATAGGGAACTTCTAAAAACTGATCACCAATTTCGACAATTAAAGCTGGATCGTTAGGCGCCGATGAAACTAAAACCTTTTCATCATACTCAATTGAAAAGTTCAATTGATCACCTAATACATAAATCCCATCCACTGGCCCAGTCTTAGCGACAATAGATGGGCTTAAGGAATCGATTTTAATATTAGGATAATTAATTCCTTGAACGCTCAAATCTGCATCATTACCAGCAAGGTCACGTAAGACACCATTAACTAGTAAAATACCGTTAAAGCTTATACCATCTGAATCATTGACATTTGGCTCAACTATATATTTAAAAACAATTGAATCTGAGGTAACATTTTCAACCGTGGCCACTCTCGTAAAATTACTAATACCAACGACTAATTGAACTTCTCCTCCAAGAATGATCTCTTCAGAAAAATTCACTATCCAACGTAATTCATCACCAGCTTTATATCCACCATCTGAAGGTGGAGTAATCGATGTTATTGTTGGTGAAATAGCATCAATAAGGATTTGAGAAGAGTCTATTATAGGTAAACTAGTCTCCGTGTCATTAGTAAACCCATCTCTTATACTACTACCTTGGAGGTCTAAATCTTCACTGACAACTATACCAGATCCTGAGTTATCCCCCGCTGACACTGTATAAGTAAAGCGTTTTGTTTTACCGTCAATTGAATTATTGAAATTAATATATTTCGTATTACCTCCACTTTGAAAAGATATTCGTGGAACACCACCAGCTATATTGACATTTTTATTAAAGGTGAGATCAAAGTTAAGGACTTCGCCAAGTTTATAAACTTTATTATCTGGTATTTTAATTGATGTCACTCTTGGTAGAACTGAGTCTACAAAAACAAAATTTAAAAATGTATTTAAATTAGAAAAACCAGCAATAAGATTATTCCCGTAAACATCTTTTACACTGCCTGTATCTAATCGAACAGGAGAATTGATTTGGATGCCACTTAGAGCATTTAGATTTTTCTCTATCTGATATGAAAACCTTAAAACGTTTGTATTACTTCCAGAAACATAATCGATATCTTTAATAATACTACCAAATTGTAGGCTAATTTTGGGCACACCTTCTACAAGTACGACCTCGCTAAAAGTAACATCAATATCTATGACATCGTTATACTTATAATTCCCACCAATTGTAGAAAATGATTCGACCTTTGGTAAAATGGACTCCACAAAAACAGCAGGCAAAAGAGTTGAAGAGAGGTTGATATTAGCAGCATTAAACGCTTTATCCCTAATAGAGCCTCCATTTAATAAAAAGAATGTTCCATAATTTATTCCATCAGTATCTACAAGGTTTTCTTCTATGACATATCGAAAAACAAGCGTATCAGTGCCTGTACCTGAGAAATATTTGGCGTATTTAGTAGTATTCCCTATTTGTAATCCCAGCTGAGGAATACCATCAACATTTACAATCTCGTTAAAGATAAAGGTAATATCTATAACTTCACCAAAAGCATACGTTTTAGGAGATGGCCCTAGTATAGAGTTTATCGTTGGAGGGGAAGTATCAACAAAAACCTGACTAGTGTCTGGCGGTGTAAATGTTAAAAGTGCCTCATTTGGTCTTTGATCCCTAATAAGGGCGAGTCCTTTTACTAAGGGGCTTATAAGCTCAACACCATCGAGATCTGAAAGACCAGCTTCGGTTGCGTAAGAAAAGGAAAAATTCTTTGTTCCACTACCTGAAGAATATTTGATATTTTTTTGGAATCCTCCAATATCAAGATTTAAATATACAAAAGAGCCACCACCGCCTGGGATATCAACTGTTTCATTCCAGTTGACAATAAAACTAAGAGCGCTATCAATTCCATAATAACCGTTGACGGGAGCTGAAATACTTTCAATAAAGGGGGCCCCTGAATCTAGTTTAATTCCTCTCGTATCGGGTACCTGAAAAGTATATATGGCCTCATTGCCAAAATCATCTTTTATTGTGGCATCTGAGTTAAGATCGAGAGTACTAACAAGCTGAATACCATTGTTATCATTATCTGTACTACTGACAGTATACCTAAAGGTTAAGCTATTTATCGTTGATGAATTCCATGGTGCAAACACCTCTGCGCCATCAAGATTAATTTTCAACCTTGGTTTTGTTGTTGATAGATTGATGTTTTCTGAAAAGGTGAACACAAAATCCAGATCATCTGGGTTTCCATAAAAAGAGGCAGCTGGAACAACTATAGACTGAATTCGAGGAGCGATACTATCAACAAGTATGCTTGAGGTATCAGGGGCGGTAAAACTTTTATTTGAAAAGTTACCCGCCAAATCTTTAATATACCCACCATTAAAATCTATTGTATCGGCCGTATCAATTCCATCTAAATCTTCTAGCCCCTCAGGAGCAATTAGTTTAAATAAAAGTTCACTCGTACCATTACCTGAAAAGTAATAAGCATATATATCATTTCCTCCAACATCTATTTTAATCCTCGATGAATCAGTTGATTCAACAGGCTCAGAAAAAGATACCTTATAAACGACATCATCACCTTTTTTAAACTGTGTACCCAAAGAGTCAAAAACGACAGAGTTTACTATAGGGGCCACTGTATCAACCTTTATACCAGATAAACTTGGATTATTATTTAAAAGAGCTATAACGTCATTTCCTGCACCATCTTTTATGGTACCACCATTAAAGTCGAGATTTACATTTGCATAATCAATTCCATCTGTATCAAGGTCTAAGTTTTCTATTTTATAAACAAAAAGTGCCTCTACAGTGTTTTTTTGATAATCAAAAAGAGCATACTTTGTTACGCCTCCAATATCTAAGGCCAACCTTGGAATGCCATTTATTATGACATCTTCATTGAAAACTACTGAAAAATTAAGTCTAATCCCTGTTCGGTAGTTCCCAGAAGAAGGAATTTTAACTTCAGAGACTTCTGGTGCTTTTGTATCCAATTTAACCTGATAACTATCAAATGGGGAAAAACTATAATCAACTTCATTACCAGATACATCTCTTATCTCACCTCCATCATTTTTAATCGGTGAAATAAACTGTAAACCATTATTATCATCGTCACCATTAAGCACTGTATACCTAAAGGTTACAAATCTATCATTATGAGAAATATAAGAAGCGGCCTTGACATTATCCCCTACAATGATATTAACACTAGGAGTACCATTAACTACAATCTCTTCACTAAATTCAAAAGTATAGTCAAGATCTGCTCCTTCCGCTTTGTATCCACTCGAAGGTCCAACCACGGATAAAACTTTTGGTATAATAGAATCTATCGTTATATTTTCAAGCACAACACTATTAAAGGTTTCGACGAGATTGTTGCCAAAATTATCTTTGATAGAACCACTACCAATAATAATAGGAGAGATTAACTCGACCCCTTCTCTATTAAATAGTCCTGTTTCAACTACATATCTAAAAATAAGCGAATTAGAGCCACTGCCACTTATATAATTTGCATATTTAGTTGATCCTCCAATGTTTAGCATCAGTTGAGGAGTGTCTTGGACAATGACAGTCTCAGAAAGATTCACAATAAAATCAAGTTCATCGCCGGTAGAATAAAGGCCTGGGTTTGGTAAAACGACTAAGTTATTAGCGACGACAGGAGCGGTTGAATCAATTCTAGTCAAAGAAGATGAAAAAGGGTCAAAACCATAGTTTTCTAAAATATTATCGGCAGCATCTTTTATAACAGATGTATTTTTAATAAGAGGAGGCAGGATCTGGATACCATCAAGATCATCATCACCATTTTGTACAATATATTCGAAGGTTAAAACACGGCTTCCCGGGGTAAAGTTTGTTAAAGGTACTATTCTTTCTATTCCACCGATATCAACTTTAAGGCTTGGTTGGCCAACAAGATCGATATCTTCGTTGAACTCTATCTCAAAATTAATAGGGTCACCCAATTTAAAGTCACCTTGAGGCGCTCTCACCTGAGTAATCTGTGGTGTTCCTGTATCAATAACGATATTAGAAGTATCGGGTAAGGTAAAACTTAACAAAGCATTATTTTCACTAAGATCCTTGATTGAACCAGCATTGAGCTCAAGGGGTGTAATTAAATCTATACCATCATTATCATTTTGTCCTTCTGATATCGTATAACGGAAAGTAAGGGCAGTCGTTCCACTTCCACTGACATAATTTGCATAAACATTTTCACCGCCAACATTTATACCAAGTCGTGGTGTACCAGTTACGACAGCAGTTTTATTAAAGATCATGGTAAAGTTAAGTTCATTATCTGTTCTAAAAATATTACCTGGTGGAATAACGACACTAGTAATGATGGGGACAAGGGCATTTACTCTTATTCCTGAAAGATTTGGGCCCGTAAATGATAAAACAGCA
>JAURDE010000107.1 GCA_030828105.1 Bdellovibrionota bacterium
GCTGAAAGACAAAAGAAGGTAGATTTTTGAAATGAAAGTGGTGGTAAAAAAAGAAATGTCGCTGGAGACACGAATAATAAATTTGAAGGAACAATAAACGACAAAGAGTTTGGAGGCGATGTCTCTAAAATGAAAAAGGACGCAACGGATTTCGAAAACGCAAAAAATGATTTGCGTAAGCTAGAAGATGAATTTGGAGCAAAAAATAAAGGAGATTTTGAAGATAAAATAGGAAGCACTAAAAAAGATACAGATAACTTTGAAGCAGATATGAAAACAGACTTAGATAGACTCAAAGAACTTCAAAGGCAAGAACTTTTATTGCAACAGAAAAATAATGCTGATGGAGTCGTAGATGGATTTACAAAAAGAGATCAGGAATTAAAGGATAAGTTAGCTAAGCTCGATGGTGATTTAACAAGAAAAAGAAACTTTAATGATACCGAATTCGCAGATCCGGACTATGATTCTTCTTCTGTTAAGAAAATGAAAGATGCTCAAGATAAATACTTTAAGGCCAAAGAAGGTTCAGAAAAACTTGAAAATGATTTCGATGTTAACAACAAGAATCTAGATTCTAAAAGTAGATCAGCTGAGGTGAACAGTAAAATAGATGAAGCTGTAGCAACTCAGAAAAACGATGCGAAGACTGTTCAAAATCAGATCGATGAACTTGACGGTCTTAATAGGAACCTAGAAGCAAAAGATCAATTTAATAAACAAAATACTGAATATGAAAATAGAAAGGCAGAGCTTACAAATAACGATAAAAAACTAAAGCAAGAAAAAAACAATATCGAATCAGAAATAGATGCTAAGAGAAAGCGACTAGCAGGGGTGGACGATGAGATCAACGCTAAAAACAAAGAACTACAGGATCTTCAAGATGAAATTAATAAAATAGAGAAAGAGGCAGGAAAACCGAGAGATAGTGAAGGTAAACCAGTTACTAAATGGATATATAGATATATAGGATCTGATAGATTAACTCAGATTCGAAAGGAAATAGCTACAGACCCAACATTTGTTAATGTAAGGAAAACTAAGGGGAAACTAGAAAAGAACCAAGCAGCTCAAAGACCAAGAGGACAAATTACCCAGGAGGATTTTAAAGACCCAGCATTAAATTGTGCTAATTGTCCCATTAATAGATATAAGGATGCACTACCGCCTTCACTTAAGAAAGAGTTTGAAGAGGTTCAAGCTAGAATAAGAAGTAAACCATATGGTTACGACTTTACTACAGGTAATGAAACCACATATGGTGGAACAAAACTTAGCCCTATCCTTAGGGCCCAAGAGCTTTTTGCGATTTCCAAAGAAAATTATAATTCACTAGGAATAAGAACTTTCGATATAGACCCTGCTTCTAAGAATAGACTTGCTGACTTACAGAATAAAAAGAATTCTATTCAAAAGCAACAAAATGAGCTTATTGGTAAAAAGGATAATTCTAACCTTGGCGAGTTAGAAGAGAAGTTGAAAAATATTCAACAAAAAATACAGGATAATGATACTGATATTGCAGGTCTTAAAAAACCAAATGATCCTTTGCCAGGAAAAAGTATTGATGATCTATCTAATGATAAAAATAAGTTGGCCAATAACATAAAAGAAAAATTAGACGGGAATAAGTGGGGAAATGACTCATTTGGATCTAAAGCCGATTATAAGTTTGATCCAGATAATCCATTGGCCACTAAAAATAAGATATCTGATGATATTAACGGCTATGATGGTGTTGCCAAAAAAACTAAGGATGATTACAACAACTCTTTTAAAGATAAAGAAGCGGCTAGAGCTGATTTTGCGAAGGCCAGACAAGAGTTAAAAGATAATATTAAAAATAAGATAACACAAAATAATAAAGATCTTGATAAATTTAGAAATGGAAGCAATGTAGATGGATTAGACCCCACTCTAGATTTAGATAAAATCAATGCTCAAAAAAAGGCCATAGCTGACAGAGTTAAAAAGAGAATAGATGATAATAAAGTTGGTGTCGACGGTAAAAAAGCTGATCTTGTCTTTGATGAGAATAATATTGGTAAATTAGAACAAGATGTTAAATCTAATGTGAATAAACGTAAAGCAGATTTGGATGAAAAGTTATCTAATTATAACAACCTTGAAAATACTAAAAAGCGAACACAAAAAGATTACAATTCAGCAAGAGATAAGTTAAAGGCCGAATATCAAAAAAGACTCTCAGATCTAGATGATCAAACGAACAAACTTGACTTGGATAATACTCAAGCCGACCTACTAGCTCAAAAACAAAAGCTTCAGGATAGACTCAATAATGATGTTAACCCAGAGTTATCCAAAATAGATTTAGAGGAGATTAAAGGAAGAATTGCTAGAAATAACCCAGATGATCCAAACTTTAAAGCTGATCTGGATGATGATGCCCTCTCCAGCAATTTAGGTAGAAAAAATAATACTGATAAAGACTTTTTTGAAAATTTGAAAAAGGATAATGCTGATCTATTTAAAGATGATAACTTTGATATGAATCGCGTTACAAGTAATGTAGAAAAACCAGACTTTGAACTGACTGGAAAAATTAAGGATCTTATTGATAATAAAAAAGCTGAGCTTGATAAACTTGCTAAAGAAAAAACAGATATTGATCCAGAAATTGATAGGCTGAGCAATCTTAAAGACAAAGATACCACCGATATCGACAAGAAAATAGCCTATTTTGATAAAAAGCTAAAAGATGGGGACTTTTGGGATGGGCAAAAAAGATTGGCCAATATTGATGATGACTATATGTATTTTAAAAAGGGTACAGGCGAAGATGATGGCAGAATCGGCAGAGGGCTAGAACGATTTAATAAAGGAAAAATTTGGGATGTTTCACCTGATGACGGGGTTATTAAAAGAACGTTGAAAAATGTGGGTAATGAGCTCCTTGGTCTAAATTTTCTTAATAGGGCAAAAAGGGCCTTGAAAACAAACCCTGAGGACGGATTCATTAAAAGAGGCTTTAAACTTGTCGGTAGAGAGCTTTTATTTGGGATGGTTAATTACAAGAAACTCTTTAAAGATAAAGATCAACAAAGAGGTGTCGCTGGGGTTCGTGAAGAACAAGAAGTTGTTCAAACAGAACAAGTACCTCTAGTGGATTGTAATGTAACGCCAAACGACCCTTCCTGTGGTTCTAAAGATATTTGTACAACTAACCCTGAATCTAAAGAATGTATTTGTTCTCGAAACCCAGAGGATACAGTCTGCTTAGCAGATACTAATGATGATCAAGGACAAGAAGAACCAGAAGATCCGGTTGTGGAAAATAAAGAACCTGAATGTTCGAGATGTCTTTTACTTGATGATGAAATCGAGAGGTTAAAAAGAGAAATTAGAACAAATAGAAGTCTAAGTCGTGAAGAAAAAGCGGCCAAGGGAGAACGGATAAGATCTCTAGTTAAAAAGAGAAATGAGCTTTGGCAACAGGCGCTTGAGGAAAGTAGAAATAACAATAACCCTGATAGTGTTTATAAATCAAATATTCAAAAAGCTGATGAAATGATCGCCAAGCTCGAACGCCTCATTAAGAAAAAAGAAGAACTAAGAGATAAATTCCTTAAAACATTTCCTGGTTATAGGTTATACAATAAAATATCTCAGAACATTTCTTTAATGCAATCGATTAATACGGTAGAAAGGGTTAACTCAATGGAGGATGTGATTTTTGCCGATATTGAAAAACGTGACCTCATGAGTGGTAAAATTAAATCGCCTAGTATTGATCATTATCAATTTATGAAAGAAGGTAAATTCTTTGTAAAACAAAATGATAATTTGGGTATTGTTAATAAGGCCTTAAGCTATTCTAGAGCACTTCCCGAAGTAGCAGTAGATATCGTATTTCCAAAATCTCATGCCTTTATAGATAAATTGATTTCTCCCTTTATGGATCAGTGGGAAGCAGAACAAGGTAGAGAGTGGGAAGATTCCTCTGATGATAGAAGCTTTGATGATATGATGGCCGAAGAAAAAGGAAAAATGGTTGTAACTACGGCAGCAACAATAGGAACAACCATGCTTCTTAAAATGCTTGTAACCAAGATTCCAGTGGCCAAAGGAGTAAGGGCAGGGTTGTCCACCTCTCCTGGAATTCTATTTCTCGAGGCCATGGAGACAACCGTGGCCGGACTTAACCTTTCTCATGCAGCAATAGAATATCAGGCCCTAAAAGAAAATGCTGATAAGCTTGAAGGATTAATGGATAGGTATGATGAGATAGGAGGAAACAAAGGAAGTGGCGATGATAGTAGTGGAGGCTCAGGAACCCAAACAAGCACCCTTTATATAAATCAAGCAGCTACAGGAGCTTTAGGGGCCGCTGGTGATGTTAATCGATCTGGTATAAAAAACGTTAACTGCTATAGTTCTAAAGCTGGTCAGGCCGTCATGGACGCCACATGTGGTTGTAAAGCTTCCAACTCGTGCCACCAAGTAGATATGTCCAGTGTTTTAAATACGCCAATGGCAAATAATAGAATTGATGCCCAACAGGTAGCGGCCCTTCAAAAAAGGATGAATGAATATCTACAAGGAAGCAGCAGTGTTCAAAATGGTAATATCGAGTCGGTATCTGGGAATTTAAAGCTAGCAACCCACTTTAAAAGGAAAGCAGATAGAATGATTAGGGCCATGAATAAAGCTGCTCAAAAACAAGGAGCAAAAGCTCCCGATACAAGCCTAGGTAAGCAACTTGGTTTTATGGACCAAATTTTAAATAAAACCATGCCGCCTAATTGGGGTAATGCATGGAAAGGTGGAGGAGGAAATGTGGCCGAAACAAGACCACCTCTGGATCTTCCAAAAGAGGCCAAGGAAATAAATAGTAATGTTCAACAAGTTGTGGCAAGTCCATCTTCTTCAGCGCGCTCATCTGCTTCAGTTAAACCAGGTGCTACTAAACCTAAATTTGACTTTGAATTAGCAGGTACCGCGGATGACAAAGTGAACTACATGGATAAAAAGTGGAATATCTCTGATAATGCAGCTTTGAATAAAAACCAGATTAATAACCGTAAATCAACTTCAATATGGACGGTTATTTCACATCGCTATAGAAAAACCGGTGTGAAGGTTCTTTTTGAAGAGAGCACTCAAGCTAAGTAGGCTTAATGATGGCCGCATGAATGAGAATACCAGGGTTCCCTTCTGTGGGGGAGCTGGTGATTTGAATAGAGTGAAGGTCTCCATTATCTAATGTCAGTGTATATACAGAGCTTGTAGGGATTGTTTCAGATGTTTTAAACGTAATTCTGTCTTGGGTTATGTAATGATCAAAGTTTTTAATCTCTGCGACTAATTTATCACCGTTAAGAATTTTGCCTTTCATTGAAGTTCCTTAAAGTATGGGGTGAGGCCATCCTATAATGTGAATATTAAGATCTCAATAAAATTTATTGTCAAAATGCATTATAAGACTTTTCTATGAAGCAATAGCTTCAAATTAATTTAACTTATTAACATACTCTGTTAGAGTTAGATAAATGTTAGGTTCTAGAATTTAAGGAGGAAATTATGGCCGATTTAAAAGGTTCAAAAACGCATCAAAATTTAAAAGACGCTTTTGCTGGGGAGTCCCAAGCTAACAGAAGATACCTCTACTTTGCCAAAGTGGCCGATGTAGAAGGCTATCCAGAAGTCGCTTCAAACTTTAGAGATACTGCTGAAGGTGAAACAGGTCACGCTCACGGGCACCTTGATTACCTTAAAGTTGTTGGTGATCCTGCAACTGATCTACCTATTGGTGATTCAGTACTCAATCTTAAGGCAGCTATCGAAGGTGAAACTCATGAATACACCGACATGTACCCAGGTATGGCCAAAACGGCCAGAGAAGAGGGATTTGCCGAGATTGCTGACTGGTTTGAAACTCTTGCTAAAGCAGAAAAGTCCCATGCCGGTAGATTTCAACAAATGCTTGATAGCATAAGCTAAATAGTTTTTATTGAGGGCCTTATTAGAGGCCCTCACACTCTTAGGAGATAAGAGATGTCAAAGACAGGGAACATTGATTACATGCCCTCAGAAGGCTTAACATATGACTCTGAGGATCCTAAATATTGGGACCGTGACATGTTGGACAAGGAGATTGTCCGAGTCTTTGAAATCTGTCACGGCTGTAGAATGTGTTTTAAGTACTGTGACTCTTTTCCAAACCTTTTTAAGTTTATTGATGAAGAATGGGATGGAGATGTTACAAGGCTCACCGAAAGCCAAATAGATCGTGTCATGACAGACTGCTTTCAATGTAAACTCTGTGAAGTCCAATGCCCCTACACTCCAAGAGATAACCACCAATACCTTCTTGATTTTCCTAAACTTGTTCATCGCTACAAGGCCATTAAAGTAAAAAAAGAAGGAGTAAAGTTTAGGGATAAATTTATAGCGGCCGCTGACTTTGCAGGTAAAATGGCCAGAATGAGCTTTGGGATTGCTAACAAGGCCAATCGATCAAAAATTCACCGTTTTTTTATGGAGGCCCTTTTGGGTATCCACAGAGATAAATTATTGCCAGATTTTGCCTCTCAAACTTTTTCTTCTTGGGCCAAAAGAATGGGAAAGATTAAAGAGGATCACAAGGCAGAAGCTGTTTTGTTTCAAACTTGTTACGTAGAAAATAATGAGCCTCAAATAGGAGTAGATACTATTGAGGTTATGGAAAAAAATAATGTAAATATAACTTGCGCTCAAGGTCTCAAATGTTGTGGTATGCCCAACTGGGAACATGGTGACCTGGACACTCTTAGGGCCAATGCTAAACACAATCTTGATATCCTTATGCCATATGTAGAAAATGGGGCCAAAGTTCTGGCCATTAATCCTACTTGTTCCATGATGATGAGAAGAGAGTATCAAGAGTTGCTTCCAAAAGAAGATAGGGAAAGGGCCGAAAAACTCTCAAATGCTGTCTGTGACCCAGGAGAGTTTTTATGGGGTCTTAGAAATGAAGAGCGCTTTAATACTGATTTCAAGAGTTCTCCAGGGGATAAAGTGGGATACCATTCACCCTGTCACCTTCGTGCTCAAGCGGTTGGGTTTAAAGGGCGTGACCTTTTAAGGAAAATTCCAGGTACAACTCCTCATATGGTTATGGAGTGTTGTGGGCATGATGGAACCTATGCAATGAAAACAGAAGGCTTTGAGGCCTCCCAAAGGATTGGAAAGAAGTCTTTTGATGGAATGAAAGGTACCCAGGCCGAAGTGTGGGCAACAGATTGTCCTCTTGCTGCCATTCAGTTCCAGCAACATGCTGGGGTTAGGCCCATGCATCCGATGAGTATTCTGGCCAATGCTTACAAAGAGGATGGTTTTCCTAAAAAGATTAAAAAGGACGAAGATAAATGAAGAAAGTGACCCGAGAAGAAATATTAGATTATGTAACTTATGAAGAGCAAAGAGATGCTATTAGAGACAATGCTATTAAGGTCAAAGAACAAAGAAGAGTTCATTTGGGTGATCATCTTACTTTTCTTTTTGAGAATCATGACACGGTAAGATATCAAGTTTTAGAAATGGTGAGAACGGAAAGGCTTGTAAAAGAAAGTGAAATTCTTCATGAATTAAAAACGTATAATGAGCTCATTGGCCAAGAAAAAGGTCAAATATTTTGTACCTTATTAATAGAGATTGATAACCCTGAAACGAGAACTGAGAAGCTCATGGAGTGGTTACCTCTTCCTAATCATATTTACCTTAAGCTTGATAATGGGGAGAAGGTTTATGCAGAGTTTGATTCACGGCAAGTGGGTGAAAAAAGACTTTCTTCCGTCCAGTTTATGAGTTTTAGTTGTGGGGATCACTATCCTGTTGCAATAGGCTGTGATTTAGAGGCGCTCACTCTAGAAAATGAACTTTCAGATATTCAACTTAAAGCGTTACGAACAGATCTTGTCTCTTAAACTTTCCAAACCTTAAGAGTTGTTATTAAAATGTATGTCTTATGAAATACATTTTATTTTTACTGTTCAGTTTTAATTTATACGCATCTCCTTTTATTCTTTTAAAAGAGCACTCCAGTGTTACAGTCTTGGGCACTTCAACCCTTCATGACTGGACAATGAAGGGCCCTTTTGAGTCTGGATCTGCTGATTTAGAGATTGTTAAAAATCAGCTCAAAAAAATTAATTCTCTTGTTTTAACCATAAAATCAGAGGCCCTTAAAAGTGATAGTGATGGACTTAATGAAAATGCTCATGAGGCCCTTCAGGCAAAAAAATATCCAACCATTAGTTTTAATTTAAAGAGTCTAAAAAAGGTAATGGGTAAAGATGTTGTGGCCAACGGAGAACTTACAGTAGCGGGTACGACAAAAGCTATTGAAGTTGAGGGTAAAATTCTCAATATAGGTAAGGATTTTATTCGAATTGTTGGAGAGCATACGCTTAAAATGACAGAACTCAATATTGAACCACCTTCTGTTATGTTAGGAATGATTAGTAGTGGTGATGAAATAAAAATAACATATAACGTCTTATTCAAGGAGAAGAAGTGAAACTATTTGTACTTTTAGGATTATTATGGAGCTCGCTTTCTTATGGTGAGCAAATTGGTTATGACCACGTTCCACGAGGAGCAGAAGGAAAGTTTAAAATTAATCTTTTAAATGACTACGTAAAGACCATGCGTATAGGGATGGACTTTGCTGTCGTATTTCAAAATCTAGACCATGGAAACCGTGATCTTAACCTCCCTAGCCTCAATGCGGGCTTTCAAAATGCTACTGGTAATTTAAATCTGGATACAGAGCTCATTGATGGTATGACAGCTTATATAGAGCTTTATCTATCAAGTGAACACCACACAGAAATGTATATGAAAGAAGGTTATTTACTAGTTGAAAGACTACCTATGTTTGATCTTCCTTGGTTAAACAGTGTCATGAATTATACTTCTGTTAAAGCAGGTCAGATGGAGGTTAACTTTGGAGATTGGCATTTTAGAAGAAGTGATAATGCTGATGTAAGCCGAAACCCTCTTATTGGAAATGCTATTATTGATACAAATACCACAGAAACAGGTGTTGAGCTTATGTTTGACATTGGTGATCTTCAACTAATGGTAGCGGCAAGTAACGGTAGTATTAAAGAAGACTTTAATGCTGAACACGGATTAGCTAGTTATGCAAAGCTTGCTTATGATACCAATATGGGTGATATGAGGCTTAGACTTTCAGGATCTTATTACCAAGTTGATCATGGTAAAAATGCCTCTTCTAAGTCTAAAACGACTCTTTATAGCGGTAATCGTTCAGGTTCTCGTTACCAAACTTTGTTAGGTGCAAGCACGGATGCTGGTCAGGTTAAGCCTCAAATTTCTCAAGATGTAAAAGCTTATATGTTAAACCTTTTGTGGCAGTATAGAGGAATTGAAGTTTTTGGCCTATATGAAAATGCTAACGATAAAGCTGTCGATAAAAATCGTGATGGAACAAACCGGACCACTAAGACTGAAGAAGAGTGGTCCCAATATTTAGTTGATCTTAAGTACAATTTTACGGATAACTTTTATGTAGCTGGACGTTACAATGTCGCCGAAAACAAAAAGGCAGCTGGGGTAGCTAGCAAAGAAAAAGTTAACAGAACTCAACTTGGAC
>JAURDE010000104.1 GCA_030828105.1 Bdellovibrionota bacterium
GAGAACTGCACCTTTTATGGCAGCCGCATAGAGCACTGCCAATTTAAAAATTGTACTTTTACTGACTGTAAGTTTCATTTTTCCCACATCCTTCATACCGGCTTCAAACAATGCAAATTTGAAGGAAGTTTTTATGAAATTTCTCCTATAAAAAAGTGCTTATTTATAGAGAATGATCTCGATATCAAAACGAAATATTTTATAACCAAGTATGACGGTAATTCTTTAATTGGTCATCAAGGAAGAACTGACCTTCATGAGGGTTCATTAGAAATGGAATTCAATATGATCCCTCTTTCAAAAAAGGAGTTAAAGAACGTAGCTTAAATTTCCCCTTTAGGTTCTAAGGATAGAACCTATACCCCCTTCTCCCCAAGATCCTGGAAGGGTTGAACAGGAGAAAAGTTTCTCTCTCTTCTCTCTCTGAAGCCCCGCTTGCTCAAGCGGGGTTTTCTTTTTAATAGGAATATTTCAAAATCTCATCAACAATCTTAGATATGATTTCTTTATTACGAGATTCTCTTTTTAATTTTCTCTCTGGCCTAGGAATAAGATAATCTGGATGATCCCATCTCGAACTCTCTTTCCACAATCCATAAGTGACTCTGAAACGCTCTCCTTCCCAAGCCCCATAAAGATCATACTGATAAATTTTCATCTCTGTTTCAATACCAACAAAATTATCTTCAAATATAAAAGGTGAAGCATAATACACATAAGTTTTTACTTGTAGTACTTCAGAGTTATCTTCTACTTCTTTTATTGTACTTTTCACTTTATATACCGGAACATTCCAAACCTGATAACCAGCATCGTAATCCATCACAAAAGGATTTTTCTTATCAAACCCCTCCACTTGAATAAATCGATGGAACTGATCTGGATAAATATCGGCATATAAGCTATCCCATTCTGCATTATTTCTTTGACCAAAAAATTGGTCCCCTGTTTCAAGTTCTAAGCTTTTTAGTAATAATGCTTTCAAATCTCTAACTTCAAAATTGATGTTATATAATCTCACTGATCTTTTAGGCTCTGGGAACATAATGGCCGCCATGGCCCAAGCATTACAAAGTCCTTCCCAATCACTGGCCCTTTCATTATAGACCTTTTGTCTTTCAAATTCTCTCGCATTGGATCGATATCCTTTCTTTCTTGCGTAGGCATCATATTTGGCCAAAGGAGAATTGTCTTTTTCAAATAACTCTTTTTCATAATAAGGAAACCAGTGAGATGACCAAACTTTATGATTGGCCTCATATTCATACTTTCCTGGTCTTACATATAGAGTGCCATACTTAGAGGTCACATTTATAAAGGGTGGAATTTGAGGTCGATATTCAGAAATATCTTTTTCATCAAAGGGGATAAATTCACCATAGGTAGGAATTAATTCTTGCGCAAAGGTCGTATTCCAAAATAAGAGAAATAAAATTAAGGATCGAATCAAAACTATTTTCCTTGAAAGTAAAATTTTAAAATAAAAAAGGGGGACAAAAAGCCCCCCTTAAAAACTATTGAATAATTCTCATTACTTTTGGCTTCGCTGTCTACCTTGTCTACCTTGTCTAGTTTGAGCACAAGCATAAATGACATTACCAGTAGCAGTTCTTTGCATTATATCGTCATTTTTTGAAATATCTTTTTCTAGGCTTTCGAAACAAAAGTCTTCAATCGTGTTCATATCAAGAACTTCATCACAAGTGACATTATAATTGATAGAAACTTCAAGTTTAATTTCTTGCATTACAGGACAGTTCATCGCTGTTGAGCTTACAGGGGCCTCAAAAGTTTTAGGGGCCACTTTTAAGTTTGTTTTGTTTGTTCTAAGAACTGTTGAGATTATTCTTTGAGAAGGAATATCTCTTTGTTCTGTACGGGCCTGCTCCCAAACAAGTCTTTGATCTTTACAAACGATTTGAATCTTAGAAGGTCTAATTTGGTTACCCACTGCAGCTGGATCTTTACATCCCAATTTGATGAGTTCTAAGTCCTGATGCTTAACAGTGTTGCTATTTGCTTGCGCAGCAAAAGTGAAAAGAAAAATGAAACTGATAAAAAGCTTTTTCATAAAAAATCCTCCATTGATTTTAAACTATTTTTTTTGACTTAAGATATTTCAACCAGAAACAAAAGGTCTGTCAAATTAATCCTCTCTATAGAAGCAACCAATAGAGGTCTTATTTCTTTGAGACGCTTTTATCAGGTGAGCAGAGACTTCAACAGCATTTCTCAGACCTATTAATTTATCAGTCAAAAATGCATTGCGATAAAAACGATTAGTTTCATAAAACAAATCCTTGATGATGGCCTCTCCCCTTTCTAATCTCATCACCGTTCTTTTAAGGCCAACATAGTTCCACATCGTTTGTTTTAAAGTAAGCATATCTTGATTGATCAATGCAGTGTCTGGACGAACAGAGCCTAATTCCCAATCTCTAATAAGATCATCTGGATAAAGATCTTGGTTTGAAATCTTTTCAATTATATCCTCAGCACTAATTTGCCCCCAACAAAGCCCTTCAAGAAGAGAAGTTGAGGCCAGTCGATTGGCCCCATGTAAACCAGTACAGGCCACTTCACCAATGGCGTAAAGATTTTTTACATTTGTTTTACCCTTTATATCCGTGGCCACACCACCACAGGTGTAATGGGCGGCCGGTACAACAGGTATTGGATGCTTTGTTATATCGGCACCCTTATCAATTCCATATTTATAAATTGTAGGAAATCTCTCTTTAAGCCAATCACTATTTTTATGGCTTATATCAAGATAAACACAGTCATGCCTTGTCTCTATGGTTTCATCCACTATGGCCCTGGCCACAACATCTCGTGGCGCCAATTCTAAGTCCTTATGATACTTTTCCATAAACCGCGTTCCACTAGAGTTAATTAAAACTCCACCTTCGCCTCTTAAGGCCTCAGAGATAAGAAAGCGTCTATGACCTGATTGATCAAAAAAAGTAGTGGGATGAAACTGAATAAACTCCATATTAATCAAATTTGCCCCTACTCTTTTGGCCATGGCGTGACCATCACCTCTTGCTCCCTCAGAATTAGAGTGATGAAGATAAAGAGCTCCAACTCCCCCTGTGGCCAAAACTGTCATTTTACTCATGGCCTTAACCACCTGATTATTTTTTTGGTCAAAGAGATAAGCACCCACAACCTGATGAGTTCCGTACCTCTGATTAAGAGAGTGGCCATGGTGCATGGGAGTAATTAAATCAATGGCCGTATGGGCCTGAAGAATTTGAATATTGGGATGAATGGTTTTGTCTTTTATATAATTTAAAAGAGAAGTCTGAATACTTTTTCCCGTAAAATCACCCTTAAAAAGAATCCTTGATTCAGAATGGGCCGCTTCCCTTGTATAGCAAAGATCTCCATTTTCCTTGGTTGCAAAAGCAACTTTTGCTTTTTCAAGAAGAATTTCTTCAAGTGCTTGTCCTGATTTCAGTGTTAGTTGGTGAATGGCCTCAAGATAAGAAGTATTTGAAGAAGCGGCCATTACATCATTTTCAAATGTTTCGTCGCCTTTTTTTAGATAAACGATTCCACCTTGAGCGTAGTAAGTATTGCTCATAAGAGGATCTTCTTCTCTTGTGATAAGACCTACTTTAAGACCTTTCTCACTTAGCTTAATGGCACAAGATAGTCCCGCAATACCAGTTCCTATAATCATGACATCGTATTGATAAACTTTCATAAGAGGCTTTGAACCTTTAAGGAAATATCTATATTGGGAGGGTTTTGAGTTAAACAACCAATGGACAATGCATCGACACCTTCAATGAGATAACTTTGGCAGTTCTCAAGTTTTATTCCACCAGAAACTTCGTAGGTCATCCCTTCTTTTTTCAACTCTATAGCTTTTTTAATATCTTCAGGAGAAAAATTATCAAGCATAAGATGTTTGATACCACACTTCTTTGCTTCTTCTAATTCACTAAGGTTATGGATTTCGGCCACAATAGGTTTGTAAAAAGATTTTTGATCTTTAAAAAAATGATAGGCCTTAGTTAATCCACCAAAAAAAACCTTGTGATTATCCTTAATCATCCAGATATCGGATTGGTCAAAACGGTGATTATATCCCCCACCTTTGATGACAGCATATTTTTCAAGAGTTCTTAATCCTGGTGTTGTTTTTCTCGTATCTAAGATCGCAACGTCAGGACATAAGGAAGTAAACTTATTTGTAAAAGTAGAGATCGCACTTGCATGTTGAAGAAGGTTTAAAGCAAGTCTTTCTCCTGATAATGCAACGGAGAAGGGAAGAGATATTTCAACTTGTTCACCTTCTTTAATTTTTTTTCCTTCATATTCTAATAAAAAATCAAGATCTATTGATTCGTCAAAATATTTAAATACTGAATTAAAAAAAGCAAAACCTGATAAAAGGGCATCTGATTTAAACTTCAGTAGAAGTTTAACTTTTTTGTTTGGGAGGTTATGTAAATAGTTAAAGTTTTGTTCTAAACCATCTTCTTTTAAAAGCTTTTCAATAAATGGCCTTATTGTGGCAAAACTTATGTTCATTTCCATAGTTCATTTCCTATTTATGTTTGATGCTCCTTTTCATATCCCTATAATTACAATTCGTTAAGGGCCTTTTTTAAATTAAGAATTTGCGTAGAGTAAGCCAATGACTTCACGACTAATGCTTTATCTTACCTCTATCTTTCTCTTTATTTGTCTTCAAGGCCAATCATCAAAAAAAGTTTTCAAATCATTTCAGATAGATGGACCCCTTCTCGCAAAGGCCTATGTATTGGGAGATGTTAGCGCTCTGCCAAATAACATTAAAAAGGCCCATAATAAGCTTAATCTCGGTCACCTTTTCACCCCTTCTGGACTTCATTTTCAGTCCCTTATTTTTTTACTCTATTTTTTTATGTGGCCTCTAAGACTATGGGCACCGGCCTACACCAAGTTATTAATTACTCTTATAAGTTTGCCGCTTTTATTCTGCGATGGTTACTTAGCTATAAAAAGGATCATCTGGTTAAGGTTGGCCTTTCAACTTCATCGATTATCAAAATATGATTTTGGTCTATTTAATATTTTCCTAATGGTCTTTACTCTCGATATATTTGTAGGAACTTTTTCCCAAAACCCTTGGAGTTTTTTTTATAGCTTTATATTTTTAGGAACTATATTTTCCAACGCAAAATTAAGCTCAATTCCATTGAGTCTCTTTATCACTCAGTTTTTTTTGGCCGCTTTGACTCAATCACCTTTTAATCCACTTTCAAGTTTTATCGGTATAATCATTTCTTCATTTTTTGTTATTATATTTCCTTTTTTTATAACGGCCCTTTTTTTGCCCATAGATAACTTTCTTCTGGTCTATGAAAAAACTATTCTCTTTCTTGCAAAATTTTCTTCTGTTGGTGGACAGTACTTTCCAGGACCACTTGCTATTTTAATTATTTTGGTTCTTTCAAGTACTCTCAGTTATAAAAAGCATATTCTTTGGCTTCTTGTTTTTTATAGTTCTCCTTTATTTAATTTAGATTATAAAGATTTTAGAAAGAAAAGGCCGTACAACTTAGAATACATCTCTTCGAAAAAAGAGATTAATACTATTAAGAGAACGAGAAAAGGCTATAAAATAACCTACAAAGACCAAGGCCTTTGTAGGTATAAACTTTATCATTTGTTTTATGAGATTAAGTGTCAGTAATTAACAAGCTTAAGTAAAAGCTCTTTAACATCAGAAACTTGAGGAAGTATTTCTTCTTCTAAATCAGGACAATAGGCCACATGAGTATCTTTAGCTGCAACTCTTAAAATAGGTGCATCGAGGCTTTCAAAGCACTCTTCATTAACTCTAGCAGCAATTTCGCCAGCAAAACCACTTGTTTTGGTTTCTTCATGACATATTAAGAGTCTATTGGTCTTACTAACAGACTTTTTCACGCTTTCCATATCAAAAGGTAGAAGTGTTCTTGGATCAATAATTTCTATACTTTTTCCCGTCTCACTTTCCACCATTTTGGCAGCATCTATAGTCTTTTGAACAAGAGCACCCCAACATACAACAGTGGCATCAATTCCCTCTTTAATAACCTTTGCCTTACCAAAAGGAATCATATACTCCTCACCAGGATCAGCGCATCTATTGTAGCCTTGATAATAAAGGTGTTTATGTTCTAAGAACATCACAGGATCGTCGGCCCTAATAGCGGTTCTTAACAGTCCTGCTGCATCTTGAGCATTTGAAGGGAAAGCAACACAAATACCAGGAATATGAGTAAAAAGAGATTCACCACATTGAGAGTGATAAATCGATCCCCCTCTTAAATATCCACCAATTGGAACACGTACAACCATGGGGCATTTAAAGTCTCCCCCTGATCGGTAACGAGTCGTCGCCATTTCATTTTTAAGCTGCATATAAGCAGTCCAGATATAATCAAAGAATTGAATTTCTACGACGGGCTTTAATCCTCGAATCGACTGACCGATCGCTCGTCCAACAATATTGGCCTCGGCCAGTGGAGAATTAAAAACCTGCCCTTCAAGAGATTCTCTTTGTACGCCTTTTGTAATCGTAAAAACTCCACCTTTGCCTTTAAGCTCAGGGTTATTGAGTCGCTCTAGTTCTGAAAAGTCAGCAACATCCTCTCCAAACATTCTTAAAAGAACATTATTTTTAAACTCAGATCTCAATACGCTATTAATCGTCTGGGCCATGGGAATATCATCTTTGCCACTAAATTGAGGGTCTGTTTCAAATTGAGACCCTTTTATATCTACATCGTGAGAAAAGAGATGGTCTCCCCAAGTTTCTTTTTTAGGCCATGGGGTTTCAAGAGTTTCATTAAGTGCTTTTTTAATTTCATCATTCACTTCTGCTTGAAGATCTTGATATTCTTTTTCAGAGAGAATTCCCCCCTCAAGAAGTAGTCTTGGGTAAGAATTGATAACATCAATCTCTTTTTCTTCATTGAGCTCATCTTTGGTTCGATACTTGCTTTGATCATCAGAAAGCGAGTGACTGTAGGGTCTTGTCACGTTGGCATGAACGAGAACAGGACCTTTTGCTTTTCTAAGGTGTTTAACCGCGTCTTGTGCCGCTTCATAACTGTCAATAGGACAATTTCCATCGCATTTAATTATTTCTAGACCAGGAAAATCATCAAGCGCCTTTGAAATCGATCCTCCTGGGGTTTGAACTTCTACAGGAACTGAAATGGCAAAACCATTATCTTCGACCATAAAAAGGACGTTGAGTTTATTTACACAAGCAGTTGTAAGGGCCTCCCAAAACTCACCCTGACTAGTGGTTCCATCTCCTGAACTCACATAAACGATTTCATCATCATGGTAAGGAACGCCTTTAGTATCGATTCCTCTTTCTTTAAGAGTTTTAAGGTATTGTCCGGCCTCTGCGGCCCCTACGGCCTGAAGGAACTGAGTTCCTGTACAAGAGGAGGCGGAAATAATATTTTCTCTTTTACATCCCCAATGAGCAGGCATTTGCCTTCCGTGTGAAGAGATATCTCCGATATTTCCATTGGCCTGACAGAGCATCTCATAAGGAGTCATACCAAGGGCCAAACAAAGAGCTCTATCTCTATAGTAAGGAATGAACCAGTCGTATCGTGGTTTAAGAGCGTAACCAAAAGCAGTAAGAACCCCTTCATGACCTGCACCAGAGATTTGAAAGAAGGCCTTTCCTTGTTTTCTCATAGCTATTTCGGTGTCATCGAGTTTTCTTGAAACCATAATATTTCTTAAAAACTTTTTGAGGTCATGTTTACTTAGACCATTTTTTTTGGCCTGTTGAAGTTTTTTCTCAATAAAGCTCGCCTTGAGGGGTTTATTGGATTTTTTCATATTTCCTTCTTTTCTAGTTTTATCGAGCATAGTCATCCTAAGTTACGGAAGTTTAGACCCAAACGACTTTATATAATTTTAAGAGGAAAGTCTAAAATTGACGCATAAAACATTTGTAAGGTCTTAATAAATGGTAGCCTGCACACGAGATTTTGCTAGCCTTAAGCTATCCTCTTTAAAACATTTCCCGGTACCTTTAGCTGATAGCCAGCAGCAGCATTTAAAATCTCTCGTCCAATACCTTAAAAGGTGAATAATTTTAGAGGTTTTTGAAACTTAATATTATTTAAGAAAAACCATATTTACATAAAAAAGTTTCAGGATGAGACTGACATAGGAAGGCCTTCATCTGATTATGTTCTTTTTTTTAACTAAACCTGAGATTAGATACTCTAAAGTTAAGGTTATTATTAGGCCCTCAAGAGAAATGGTGATTATATTAAGTTCTTTTATGACCTTGAGAAAATATCTCTAACTAGCTTTCTTCTTAAATTTTTGGACGGCCTCTGATAAAAAAAGTTTGATAAGGGCCTGATAAGGGATATCTCGTTCTGATCCTAAGACTCTAATTTGGTTAACAAGTTCCGTAGGTAATCTAATTGATATCACTTGCGTTGGAGGTACATCAGGTAATTTAAACCCCAAGTCTTCCAAAGTGAGAGGCTTATCTTTATCAATCCATTGAGTAGTATCGTTATTGTCATAAATAGTTATTTCTTTATGATTTTCTTTCTTTCTTTTTTTCTTCATAAACTTTCCTTTCTTTCTTGGATGCAGACCTGGCAGTAATCACCCTGATTTTTCCATACCTTCTTGTGAAGCCGACCATTAAAACTCTGTTTTCCATGCTTTTGGCATAAATAATAAGTCGCTTTTCCGCTTTAGTGGAATGAGTCCTATCTGCAAAAATGACTTGATCCAAGTCAAAAAAAACACTCTCTGCTTCTATACGTGAAACACCATGCTTGACTTCATTTTTTTGAGTATTCCAAATATCCCAATCGAAATCGATCTCCTTAATAATGGCCCCTTTATAATACACCACAATATATGTAGTGTCAAGCACTACAATCTTTCTAATAAAACCTTAATTTTATTAAATGAATTAATAAGAATTTGAAATCAAATTTAAGGAGTTTTTTATTATTGAAATACTACTTACAAAAAGAAGCTTCTGCATGACTGCGAACATTTCACTCTTTTTTAAGACCTATTTTTTTCTTTTCCTAGGCAAAATAGGGGTTTCTTCCTCTAATTTACCTAGTTTTTCAAATATGATTTTAAATAGGGCCCCCGACTCTTTTTCAATTTTATAAACTTTTTCAGATAAGGACTCATCTTCAGAGAGAAGTTTCCTTAATTTTATAAAGACTCTAATTATAGATATATTTACTTTAATGGCCCTATCACTATTTAGAATGCTTGATAGCATAGCAATACCATGTTCTGTAAATACAAAGGGCAAATAGCGCCGTCCTCCCCTGCCCTTGTTTTTTGAGGTTCCAATTTGGAACCTCAAAGATTCATATTCCTCTTTATTTAATTGAAACATAAAGTCACTAGGAAAGCGTACTATATTACGTTTTACGGCCTTGTTAAAGTTTTTAGTCTCAACTTCATAAAGCTCGGCCAAATCCGAATCAATCATAACCTTTTGACCTCTTATTATGTAAATCATACTTTCGACTGTTTTAGGGGTAAATGCAGACATTCGTATCCTCCAATGGCGTAGAGGATTTATCACTAAATTGCTAATCTCTTAAGAATTATTTAGCTATATCGAGATATTTTTCATTTGTGGAAACTACTTACAAAAAGTTGCTTCAGGATGACTAGCACATAGGAAGGATTTCATTTGATCGTGCTCTTTCTTCATTACACGAAGTTCTTCATTTTCTAGGGAAGCTATTCTTCTATCATGCTCTTCCCATTTACCTTTCGAGAGTATGATAGAAAAGAAGACAGACGTATCGGTATAGGGTTTTCGCACTTCTTTTAATTTTTTCTAATCGTAAATAGTAATTCCACAAGTTTCGTTGTTA
>JAURDE010000187.1 GCA_030828105.1 Bdellovibrionota bacterium
CTTCCACCAAGGAGATACTATGAAAACATTATTACTACTTTTATCACTTACTTTTAGCTCACTAACATTTGCCTCTGTTAATTGTCGAAGCGTTGAACTTCTAGGAAACGCTGGTAGCAACTACATTCTTAATGAAATCAATCAAGAGATGGCCGGGTACACGCAAAAACTAACTAAAAGAAAAACTCTCCTTATTAAAAAAGCAGATACTCTTTCTTTTAAAGGCTGTAACGTACGAATGAAAGTCCTTGTGGCCGTAAAAAGAAAAATAAGAAGAGATGCTCACGGACATGTCATTATGAACGCCAGAGTAAGCTCTTTTAATGGCAGAAAAGTTTGTTTAAGCGACGCTAGAGTGAGCAAGGTTGAACTTTCTCATACTGCAAACATTGGTGAGGCCGTTTTAAAATTTGTTGCCAATAAATTTCTACCTAACCAAACTTGCTTTAATATCTAATTCACCTTCATCATTTGGGAAGAAAAATATCACTTCTTCCCAAATACTTTCAGTAATTAAACCACTATATAACATCTGTTTAGCTAGTTGTAGATAATTCATATTCTGATATAATTCATCTATGAAAATATTTATTTTAATTACTGCTTTTATTCTATCGTTTAACTCTTTTTCTTTTGACTGGAAGAACTGTGATAAAAATCGTCCTCTCAGTGAAAATGATATGAAAATCGTTCAAGACCTTGATTCCAAAATAACCGCCAGACTTCCACAAAATAAAACTTTTTACCATTGGGCAAGCTCAACTGGATTTAAAGGTCTTCAAGACAAAGTTAACCAACTCAATAGCAAAGAGTTTCAAAAAGAATGCCGAGTTAAGCTTGAAACGAGTCTCAATAGGCCATACTTATCAGGACATGGCATTTACATGGCCGATAACCCTTACAGCTCAAGTCAATTTTCGTATGATGAAAATGGTCATTTATTTGAGATAATAGTTTCTAAAGGACAACCTTATTTTGATATATTTAACCAATATGGTATTTCTCCTAATAAATTATACCAATATCCCGTAGAGGCCATCATCTCCACAAGGGAGGGAAATGTTGGTGAGAAACAAGGTTGGTGGATTAATAAATTAACGAGTGAAAATAGTTATCAAGTTAGGGCCGTCGACGTTTTCTCTTTTAATGATCATGAATTTGCCCATATACTCTTTTCTCTATCAAATAAAGACTTCAGCTCAGGAAAACCCTACCTCATTGAGGAGGCCCATAACTTCCTCTTCCCTCGTATAAAAAAACATTGGGATAGCTTTCTCTCTCAAAGAGCAAGAGCGATTCCAGAAGGACAACTTGCTTTTGCAGGATTTGGTTTATGTGCCTTAAAGAAAAATGGAAAAATTTTCTTAACCTTACCCTCAGAATGTGTTGATGCCTTCAAAAAAGAACTTAGTATCAATATTAAAAACATACCAAAAGGAAGTGATATTCTTACCTTCTCTCAAGGAGGTATGATCGTAGCAGGAGGACTAAAACCCGATTATATAAGAAGTGATTATGGTGCCGATAAATATGTTTATCTTCTTAGTGATGGCATGTCCGTCAAGCCTGTTCTCTTTGATGGACTTGCGCCTTTTAGTGACTCTTTAAGAAATTTTATTATTAATTCAGCAGAAGAAATCAAAAAGCAAAATGCAATGTTTCGCGAAAAAAGAAACCTCAAAACTATTGAGCTTGCTGAAAAATTAAAAAGACAAAATTATTAAGGTGGCACAGCTTTGGCCATGCCACCTCTTATTTAAAACTGAGTGGTCGTATAGGCATCTAAAAGACCGTGTCCGATCTTAGAATCAGTGTAACCTTGTAATTCATTTTGATAAAATAAATTGAAGGAACCACCACTTGCTAACTCAAGAGCAACAACCGCGGCCGCATAAGGTGAGGCCATCGATGTTCCAGAAATAGTGTTATATCCACCATCTTTCCAAGTAGAGTAAATACTTACGCCCGGAGCTGTTACATCCGTTTTTGAGGCCCCTTGATTAAGTCCATAATTTGACCAACTGGCCATATAGTATGATCCATCATTGTTTTTTCCCATGGCCGCAACAGAAATAATGTTGTCATGAAATTGGGAATAACCAGCAGGAGTCTTCTTAGCAATATCATCACCTTCATTTCCTGCAGCAAGAACAACTTTAATTCCGGCATTGGCCGCTGTCATAATGGCCGTTTTCATAACCGAATCGCTAAAAGGATTACCATTTCCACCAAGACTCATATTGATAACATCAGCACCTTGATGAACACATTCCATTACACCATCAGCAATCCAAGAAAGATAACCTGATCCTCTATCGCTTAAAACCTTAACAACGAAAATACTTGCATTATAGGCCGCACCTACCGAACCAATACTATTATTAACAGCTGCAATAATTCCCGCAACGTGAGTTCCATGGCCATGGCCATCTTCAATTCTTGAAGGATCAACTGTTCTTCCTTTAGTCGTGAAGTTTACACCACCAACATAGTTTGCTGCTAAGTCTGGATGAGTTGGATCAATCCCTGTGTCTGCAACACAAACTTTAACATTATAACCTGTAAAGCTTGCCTGATGGGCATGATCAGCTTTAAGAGCAACAATGCCCCAATCTACATTTTGGCTTGGTTGAGGTGTGTCTCCTCCACCTGGATTATTACCTCTTTTTAAAGGCCCAATTTTAATAACTTTATCTTCTTCAATAGTGAGGTGAGAGAAGGCCATCTTAAAGCCATTTACGGCATGACTAGGAAGATTAACCACAGTAGCATTTATATTTTTAAGATCAGCGACAACACTTCCTCCTCGTCTTTTGACTTCATCTTTGGCCGAAGGTAGATATCCATTTGATAAGATAAGCCTAGAATTATACTGAGCGATTGCCTGGGTACTTAAAAATAGCAACGCAAGGGTAACTAAATTTTTCATTATTATTCTCCTTTTTTATATGACTCGAAATATCAAATTATTTAAAGGAATTCAAAAAGAATGGCCTTTTATGTGATGATAACAGCTAAATCGACAGTTTTAACATGGTGCTAATTTATTTATGTAAATGAAGCGTTGCGTTTTTATATTGCTTTACCATGTCCACGTTTTTGAAAGAGTGAAAATATCCTGATTATGTCCAAAGAAGTTAGGAGTCCATCTTCCCCCCAACTCCCAAGGCATGTACTTAAAAGCAAGGCCACCAAGCCATTGAACTTCAAACTCTGGTTCGGCCGAATTGGTAAAGACGTTTGTATTATTTTTTTGAACCGTAAGCTCATAAGAAGGAGTAGATGTTCCAAAAAAGCCCATCATAAAAGGAGACCAGCGAAAATCTCCTGTATTAAACTGCAAAGCGCCACCTAAAACAAATCCAACACTCACAAAGTCAATTTCTGCATTCCATTTATAAGTATCAGAACCTATGGTTTTTTCTAAACTCCCCTTCTGAGAAGCTTGGTAAAGTCCCGCACCAACAAAAAGAGGAGTATTGAGGTTATCTCTATCATTTAAAGGATCATAAACAACAAAACCAAGGGCCTGAAAAGAGCTCGCTTCTATATCGGCCTTATGTTTTGAAGTGACGAAGTTATTATTATCCGTTTCATAGAGCGCCACCGTTTTTCCATCTAAAGGAGTATAGGAAGCAATCACACTATACCCCCAGTTTTT
Source organism: Bdellovibrionota bacterium (assembly GCA_030828105.1). Classification (GTDB taxonomy): domain Bacteria; phylum Bdellovibrionota; class Bacteriovoracia; order Bacteriovoracales; family Bacteriovoracaceae; genus JAURDE01. The sequence continues at coordinate 3,662 of JAURDE010000187.1, forward strand.
TCCTAAGGCCTCAAACCAACTAAAGCTTATTCCATATCCATCGGCCTCTCCAGTTGATTCATAAATGACATTATCACTAAAGTCCGTTGTGTCATTTATGGACTCTTCATCATCTTCTTTAACTGTTATGTAGGCCCCTGTTAGTGTAAGTTCTTTGAGCCCTTCATGGGTGTCGTTCGCTGCGTCCTCAAGAGGATCAACGACCTTCATCTCGTCTTCCGGCAAGTCGGCTTGCGCCTGATTTGTGTCTGACATAGTGACTATAAACTTCATTTTTTAAGTTTTGTCAAGATCAAGAAAACAAGATATTAAA
>JAURDE010000151.1 GCA_030828105.1 Bdellovibrionota bacterium
AAAGACCTGTAGAAACTGCTACGAGTGATTTATTCTTTGTTGCTCCAGTAGCAAAAGCATTTATTTCAGGACTATGATATACACCCACTTCAGGCATACCTGAAATCGAGGCCTTTCTTGCTAATCTATGAACCGTTTGAACGAGTTCAGCATAGGGCCCGTTAGCAGAAACAATTTCTACACCATAAGCACTTTTTGCCATCCATTTGGACATCCAAAGAGATATAAAACTACCAACCATACCCCAGCCAAGACAAATGACCATGAGTGTCTGATAGTTAATTCCTTTTTGCCCCATAACTGGTCCAAGACCAAACCATTGAATAACGAGGTTTATCACAAAGGAGCCAACGATCATGACGAGAATATTCGTCAGAATAAAAAGAGAAATACGTTTGAACATTTTTTTAACCCCCATAAGTTAATACTTATGCATATAATGGCAATTTCCTGATTAAAGTCAAGATTAACCGAAGAGAAATCGACTATTAGAAATCAAGAACTTAGATTACTTACCGGCCTGTTTTATAGAGCTGGAAGCCCGTTATATATTCACTTACTATGGGTATAATAGTAAATTTTTTATTATTTAACGCGGCTTTATATATGAGACTTATTTCTGCTATCGCTTCCTGGTAAAAGCTAGGTTTGCTTTGACATTCTGCGAAAGCACTATCCCATAGGACAAATGCGCTTCCTCTTGGACTCAAAACCTTATCCAAGCTTTCTATCATATCATTTGCAAACCTTAATTCATTTTTATGAAGGAAACTAAATCCTTTCATATATACACGTTTCAAGTTATTGCCTAATTGGGCCTTTATATCATCATGAAATAGATTGAAACCAAATTTATCAATTTTTTTTCCTGACATTTTATTCAATACCTTTCGTTTAACTTCTTCACTGGTTATATGTAAATTTGCTCGGATAATAGTTGGATTACTTACTCCTCTTTTTTTAAGGGCATCTATGGTGGCCAAAGAAAAATCCATACCAAAAAAACTTTTAGGAACATCTACATAAGAGATATTATTACTTATAAGAGGTGCTTGTTCTGCCCCTATCTCTATTTGCTCTTGGGCATTCATTCTTGGATCATTAATAAAATTTATAAAATAGTTAAAATCTTTAATTTTAGAGTTTGAACTGCCTTTAGTGAGCTCCGAAAAATATTGATTTGCACATTGCTCATTTTTCTTTCTCTTTTCTATGGAACTTTGTCCTAAGACATTAACTTGATAATCAACTAAATAATCTGAATTTTTCTTTAATGTTTGTGAAGGCGCAAAATGGGGGCCTGTCGCGTAAGAGTTAAATGTTATGGAAAAAAACAGTAGAATATATAGAAGTTGTTTAATCATTTTATTACCCTTAAGTTTTGAAAATAATCTTAATTATAAGGTTAAAAAAAATATTATCAACTTCTCTAAGTTTTCAATAAAAATGGTTTATAGAGGGAGTAAAAAAAGGCCCTCAGATAGAGGGCCTTTTGAGAAAATTAAATTGAAGTTACAACAGTAAGACTTCTTGCATAGGCCTTAACCCAAGCAATTGGAAGGTAGATGTAACCAGCATCTTTCCAACAAGCACCCCAAGAGTTTTTAACGATGAAGTATCCACCGCCAGCACCTTGTGGAGCAGTTGCAGGAAGTTGAGAGTTTTCAACTACACCAAGAACGGCAACAGCGTGACCACCTCGGTTTCCTTCGTTTGGACCAACATAGTTGGCATAACCAGTAACAGGAGCGTTATCAAAAGATGGAGTTACTGGAATTGAAAGAACCATTGGAAGTTTAAGGTTAGAAGCAAGCTTAGCAGTATTTACTGAAGCTGCAGTGTTATTTACATCCCAAATTTGAGCTACACCATTGATTTCAAGTGAAGTCTCAGCAGTTTGTTCAGTGTAACCACAGAAGGTCCAGAAAAGAATTTTCGTACAAACTTTTTTACCTTGATGGTTTGTATTTGAACAATGTTCCCCATTGTAGTTATTGCATGATTTTGAATAGGTCTTATTCGCATCATTTTTATCTCTGCTGTAAGAAGGATTGTAATCCCAAGCAAACTCGTAACCAAACTTATAGTTTCTGTTAACAAGGTCTTGCATGATACCAGAAGTGTTTAGACCGTCACCATAAGTAGATGGGTACCATTTCATTTTAGCAGCATTGTAAAGATTCTGCTCAGAGAAGTTGTACCATTTGTTTTTGTTAACGGCGTAAGCAGTTTCAGCAGCACTAGTGGCGGCAAAAGAAACACAAGTACCTCTTCCACCTTGGTTTTTAACACAAGTAGCATACCACTTCATTGGGTATTTTACATTTCTAAAAATCCCATCTGCATGGTGGCTACACTTGTTTCCAGTTTGGTCTCCCATGGTTGAATTAGAAGCAGCATACCCAATTTCTTTATTACATGAGCTTGGTCTACCTGCAGGTGGAAGATCCAACGCTCCAATAATATTACCAATGATTCTAGTATCAACAACAAGAACACTAAGGTTAGAGTTGATAGTGCTAATATTGGCAGTTTCAAGTTGCTTAGGTGACTTTAGATTTGTTCTTGTTCTCAAATATTTTTTAGGAAGCTTTGAGTAAGCAAGGTTATAAAGGTTAAGCTTGTTATTTTTATTATTCACACTCTTTAAAGTGTTCGCAAGCTCAGAGTAAACAAATTCGTCACCCATCGTTTCTACAACTTGTTTTTTCCCACGGTTATCTCTAATTGTATGGAAATAGTTTTTACCCTTTCTTGTAACACCTGTTGGCCTTTTCGTTAGCCTATTGAGTAACCCTCTATTGTTTCCAAGATTTCTCTTAACAAAGTCAACATTTTTTTGATGTTCACTCATTTCACTTCTTACTCTTTCACCATCAACTTTTGGTGCTGTTAACTTCAAAAGCCCTTGAGAATGAAGTTTTTTGAACTCTGCTTCTGAGATTTTTGTTGCCCCTATAGGAATAGGAGCATTCTTTCCAAGAGAGTTTTTATTTTCAAGTTTAAACTTTCTTGTAATAACCGGAGTTAATACTGGTTTATTCCTTAAAATCGGCTTGTTAATAATTACATTTCCGGGAATTGTTGGAATCCTAGGTACTCTGCTTGGCACTCTTATATCTCTAGCAAATGCACTTACTAGAAAAGTAGAAGCTACCAAGACTGAAATAAGTTTCGTCTTCATTTTTTTCTCCTTTTTAGTCACAATGAACTTTTTTAATTTTGAATTTAAACTTTGGTATTTCTGGATTGTTAATATTTTCAATAGTTGAATTTACGACAACAGAACAACTCTGCGTTTTAACAATTAATTCAGAGTCTTTTCTTTCTATGGACTTAATAAAATCACTGACTCCTAAAGTTGTAACCATTTGCGGATCATCTAATAAATCTGCTATTTCTTTAGCACTATGATAATAAGGGGCCAAAGCACTCCAAGCACCACTAGAAGTAATTAAGGCCAGTAACATAATCAATTTCATAAAAACCTTTTGAAAGAGACCTTCTATCTACGATCCTTAGGTATAATTTGAAATAGAATATGTCACACATCTTTGTGATCTTTCTCAACAAAAATAAAAATGCGGAGCATCTTAATCTTTAGTGAAAGGCCCTTTTAGGTGTATTATTCCCTTATGGGAAAGCTTTACCGTTATAGACCTCTGCGCCATTCAATATCACTTTGAAATTAATAATGCATGTCTTTGATATCATGTAATTCACACCACAATACTTTGTAAGAGATAAATAGGTGGCCTTAATAAGCTTTTTCTCATCTAAGTCACCTCTGACGTAAAAAGTAAGAAGGGCCTTTTTGAAATGAATTGGATGCTCATCATTTTTTTCAGCCTCAGCTTCCATGGAAAAGCTATCTGGTTTTATTCGCATCTTTTTAAGAGTGGCCATGACATCCATCGCAGTACATCCCATCATGGCATTGAGGACAAGCTCTTTTGGGCCTGGACCTTTGTCATTGCCGCCATGCTCTGGTGTTGCGTCTATAATATTACAAATCCCTCGGTTCTCAGTTACAAACTCCATCTCAGAATTCCACTTGAGCGATGCCATCATACCAAACCTCTTTATTCGTCTATTTTTTGTATGGCCAACATTTATTTTTAAAAGGCCATAATTAAAATTAGAGTAATATCAGGAGAATAAAATGTTTAAAAGCCTAATCTTATCAATCGCTTTTTTAACAAGCTTAAATTCCTACGGAGTTTGTTCACACAATATAATTAACTCGCTTGAAAGAAAGGGAAATTTCACAACACTGCTGACTTTGCTCGAGCAAACCGGTCTTGGAGCAATATTAAAAAGGAGTAAAAAAGTTACCCTATTTGCCCCAAATGATGAAGCCTTCTCTAAGACAAGTACAAACTCTTTTGAGTTAGAAAATACACTTCTTTATCACATCTCAAACAAAAAACTTAAAAGTAAAAAAGTCATAAAGGCAAAAGAGATTGAAACTTTATTGGGAAAAATCATAGTCCCCAAAATTACAAACGGTGATGTCTACCTTAATGATAGTAAAATTATAACCGCTGATATTAAGGCCTGTAACGGATTTATACATGAGATCGATAATTTATTGATTCCTACAGAGTCAACACCTCTTAATGATCCATTAACAGTAGAAAAGTTGGATTTAGAGAAATACATGGGTAGTTGGTATGAAATAGCAAGATATGACTATTTTTTTCAAAGATATTGTGGTGCTGCTAAGGCAACCTATATCTTAGGCAAAGCAAGAGTAAAAGTACTTAATGAATGTAAGACATTAAAAAACCCAAATAAAATTAAAAGGGCCAAAGGAGTTGCCTTTGTTACTGACAAGAAATCTAACTCAAAACTAAAGGTAGGATTTGCTCCCATATTCAAGCATTTTGGTCTTTTTGCAGGAGAATACTGGATACTTCACATCGATAGAGATTATCAAAATGTTCTTGTAGGTGACTCGAAAAGAGAATATTTATGGATTCTATCCAGAAACAAGACAATGAGCACAGCTCAATTCAATAAAATGGTCTCAAAAGCAAAATTATTAGGCTTTAATACAGAAAATCTTAAGAGAACTCCCTCCTGGTAATAATTTTTATTAAGTAAACGTGCCTTTTATTTACGGAATTAATAAACATTTGTTATACTCTAAATAAGCCAGAGATAGAGTATGAGTAAAATAGACTTTAGTGGACTAACCATTTTCTTAGCCGATGATAATAAAATGTATCACGATATCCTCCATAAACTACTAAGAGAAAGTTATTGTGAAATCATTACTTTTGAAAACGGTAAGGAGTTATACGATTACGTAATCGACAATAACACCGCAGATATCCTCATTATCGATATACAAATGCCAATCATGGATGGATTAACGGCAATAAAGAAAATAAGAGAATTTGAGAAAGAGGGTGGTATAGCAGAAAAACCTTGTTTTGCAATATCAAGCTTTAATTCTGAGAAAGACAAGCAAGAAGCTTTATTGGCCGGCTTTAACGAGATTATCCCCAAGCCAATAAATAAACTCGCATTATTAGAACTTATATCCGAATATTCAACAAAATAAAATGGTGGACCTGACTGGGATCGAACCAGCGACCTCAACGCTGCCAGCGTTGCGCTCTCCCAACTGAGCTACAGGCCCCGAGATGATAGAAAGCAAAACTACGCATTTTAGTAGGTTTTGACAAGGAAAATTAAAAGGCCAACCCCTTGTTTATTCAAAATCTTTTACCTCATGCACAACTAACGGTTGCCGGTTAAGATAATATGGTCAATTTTTCCTGATTTCGCCACTCAGTTTATTCAAACCCATATAATAATACTATGATCAATAAAATCTTAATTATTATAACCTTTGTTCCTTTCATCACTTTAGCTAAAACCAGAAATGAGCTTTACCGTTATACCCTCATGCGTGACAGAGTTCTGATCGACAGACAACTCAAACAGCAACCCTACCATTCATTTTTTAATTTTGAGTTATTACTTTCATCTGGCTCTAAGGCCCTTATTGGTGATGTTAAGGATGGAAACCGTTCAGGGCTTACCTCATCCCAAAAACAAACAAATATGCTTAATGTGCTCAATAATAATGTCAATACTGCAAGGTATATAGATGGGAACCTTGAAGCTGCTATTCCCCTACCTTCTTTTAAGGTGAGTAAGTTTAGAATAGACTCAAGCTTATTTTATAACTTTAATGTTGGACTTTCTCTTTCGATTTCTAATACGGCCAGTAGCTCTGATCCACAGGTGAATATCTATTTTAAAAAAGAAACGAGAATCGGACTCGATACATATTGGCAGAATAACCCAAGTGAGGCCTACGGCATAAGATATTATCAAATGACAAGAAGTGACCTACTGTCTATTTTTGATAATCAATCATTGGCCTCAGAGGGAGAGCTTTTTGAGTTAGATGACTTAAGTAAAAAAGAAGTCAGTTACAACTTAGATTTATTTTACAAAAAG
>JAURDE010000045.1 GCA_030828105.1 Bdellovibrionota bacterium
ATTCAATAATTTCATCACCGTCAAAACAAATTGCCGTTTTTGATAAAATCATAAAAAAAATAAAAAATTTAAAGAAGCTAAGCATAGATATATAATTCCCTTATTACATAGGTTTATTATATGTTCTTTTCGTATAAAACAGGTCTAAAACTTAGTTTTTATGGATTTAAGGTATAAATTAATAAACAATATTTATTGATATGATGACCACTATAATTGTCAAAAATTAAAAAAGGGGCCAGGAATGAAACAAGTATTTGAATATAGAAAAACTATAACAGGTAATTTACTTGATTCATTTGGGCATGTAAATAATTCGGTTTATCTTGAAATATTTGAGGAGGCAAGGTGGAGCTTCATTGAGGCAAATGGATACGGTCTTGAAAAGATCCAAAAGTTGGCCCTTGGGCCAGTTATCTTAGAGCTTAATCTAAAGTTTAAGGATGAGGTTCTGAATAGGGAAACTATAAAAGTCAAATCTCGTTTCAAAGGGGTCATAAAAGAAAAAATAATGCTATTAAACCAGGAAATTGTTAAAGAGAATGGAAAAATAGCGGCTTTATTAGAATTAACAATAGGCCTAATGGATTTAAATAAAAGAAAACTAGTTATTCCAAATGATGAATGGTTAAAAGCGATCGGAGCAAAATAAACAAAAAAGAGGAAATTGAGACCATCTTTTTTAAAGACTGAGAAAAGTATAATATAATATCTAAAAGGTATAATTATGTTTAGATTTACGACTTTATTCGTTTTCTTTGCTATTTCTATCAATGCTTACTCGAATACAAAAATTTTATTTTTAGGATTAGATGGTCTAGGGGCCAACTATTTATCGAGAGATAATGCACCAGAAATTTACAACATTATGAAAGAGAGTGCTTATTCTCTGAATATGCAAAATACTCTTCCCGCTTGGAGTGCCACAAATTGGTTTTCTATGTTCTCAAGTACAGCGACTAATGTTCATACTATTAAGGGTAATATCCAAAGATTTCCTAAAAATGCTCCTCCAACCTTTTTGGAGTATGCAAGATCACAAAACTCTTCTTTTACAGCGCTTTCTCTTCATAGCTGGAGAAATCTTAATGATATTATTGGGAAAGGTTCACATATTAAATTTGATCTTTTAAAAAATGATGATGTTGTTTTAGAGCAACTTCTCCAAACTATAAAAAACGATCAATTAGCGGATTTTACGTTTGCTTATTTTCAAGGAGTCGATCAGGCGGGACATAATAATTTATGGGGAAGTAAAAAATATTTTAGGGCCTTAAAAGAATTGGATAATAAAATAGGCTTAATTGTAAAGGCGCTTAAGAACAAAAAAATTTATAATAATATTTATTTGGCATTATCGGCAGATCATGGTGGCGTAAAAATGTTTAAATTAAGAAGTAAATTTGAACATGGTGGAGATCGTAAGGATGTTAGGGCCATACCTTTTGTAATAAGGGGACCAGGAATTAGAACTGGAGAAATAAAAGAAGAAACACGTATTTTTGATATTATGCCGACTTTTGCGTTTGCCCAAGGATATAGAAAAGTACCTGAGAGTTGGCTTGGAAGAGTTATTGATTCTGCTTTTAAGGATGTTCAAGTAACATATCCTAATAGAATACTAGAGATGGCAATTTCAACCACTATGAAAATTAAATTTCAAAATAAACGTGGAAAGAACTTTGATGTCTTTACGCCTGTTTCTATTAGTAGGAAAAGAGGATATTTTCCGTTAGGAGATGTGATTGTTGTTGGAAAAAATGAGTCTATTAAAAAAGTTGTTATGGCGCCACTTGAGCCAGGGTTGACGGCCCATCCAATAGGCTTTGAGAAAGTATTAAATAATAGAAAAAGTGCATTAAACCCATATAATCTAACGATATTTAACCCTATAGGACCCTTTGGTTATATATGTCCGGGAGAAGTACTTGTTCCCAAAATAACGACATTTCAGCCTAAACGTACTAATTATATTTGTATCCATCATAGTTATCTCCAAAAAGTTAATTCAAAAAGAATTTGGAATTCATGGGGGCAAATGCAAGCAAAGTATGGCTTCTCTTTTTGGTCTCCAATTGAAAATGCTAAATCGAAATTTCCTTTAAGGACCTTCTTTTCAAGGCGTCATAAAAGAGATATGGGCCTTGATAGAGGTTACCAAATAAATGAAAGTAAGGTTATTCTCTCAAATTGATTCTTCAGAGATAATGTTCAATCTTTTTTCCAAACCTGAGTTTGAAACGATACTTTCCTGGTTTAGGGTTTCTATAAGGATAAAGGTATTCATATTTTACTTTTTCCGAATAACTAATGTCTTCTTTAAACCAGTTATTAAAATGTTGCGTTAACTCTTCGCTTTCTATAATCATAGAGGATTCAGAATTTCTCTGACTCGAGTAATCCAAATTGTAGGAGCCAATGAGAGTGAGGACTCCGTCAATAGTCAGCATTTTTGTATGATACCAACCCATTTGAGTGGATTGCTTTTCACCTTCTTTACCAACGAATTCATATATTTCAATTTGAGATGGGTTCCAATCGTAGTCAAAACGGCCAGTGTTCCAAGGGTGTCGGGACAAAATAATATCAATATAGTGCCACCTGCCAACAATAACCATAAGTTCTCCAAGTTTGTTGACTTTATTCGAGTTTGTTATGATCTTTATCTTTACTCCTCGATTGGCGGCATCCCTTAAAGCACGTTTAATTTTTTCATCGGGAATAAAAAATTGATTTGCAATAATGACTTCCTTTTTAGCAGAGCGTATTAAATCAATATGAGCATCATAAATATAGTTTTCTTCCTCCTCGGGACGGGACAAAATAAATCGCGTTCGATCAGCATGAAACCATTTTAATTTTTTATGCTTAGGGTCTCTTAGGATTAGATTGAGATGAGATTTGATGTCTTTATCTGTAACCATATCTTCATCTCGTGATGGGGCCTTAAATGGCTTTGTCTTTTCTTTTTGGAATAAGAGATATGCCTTTTTTTGAGTAATGGGATCATAAGGGTTTAAGCAGGATTGATCATATTTGTAATTTTTATATCTTATCTTTCGATCTTTTAGATTTGTTTTAAAAGCTTGGGTTATTTCGTTTATGATATTACCTGTAATAATAATATCATAGTCTTTCCAACTATCTTTTCCTGGTGTAATTGCCCTAAAGTATTTGAAGTTTGTATTTATTCCTCCCATAATTGCTTTCTGACTTTCTAGGCCTTCATCGAAAATGATAAACTTCTCATGGGCCCTTCTCAATAGCTTATCTATATCAAAACCTCTGAACTCATTGGCAATTATACGACCTTTGCAAGAATATCCAAAAACTCGAATCCCTGAGGCCATCATATTATTATAAAGAATCTTTGTGTTTTTTAAAATTGTTCTGGTAGAAGTTTTAAATAGGTTTGATAATCCATCTACCATAACCTCAACTTCTAAACCTTGGGACCTTTTGTTTATAAGCTCATCTCCAACCCTGATACCCGTTGGGTCACCTGAAAAATCTAGTGTTTGATAAAAGATAGATTTTTTTGCCTTTTGTATATACTCAATTCTTTTAAATAAGGAAGTCTCTCCTTTAACTGGGGCAATCCAATTATTGTCTTTTTTGCCTTGTACTTCACCTCTTGTTTCGTCCTTTCCTAACGGTATCCTACCCTCAAATAGGGGAGGTGTATAACTTTCACTTTTTCTATCGAGTAAAGTCTTTTTAAATACTTTATTTTTACAAAAAACGTGGACCGCCTTTAACTTTTGATATGTTTTATCCCTCGTGGAAGAGTCCATAAAGTGAAGGCCTGACCTTCTTTTCATTAAAGAGATGATACCGAAAGAAATTTCTTTTGTTTCGTAGGGGGACATTTTTCTGAGGCGCGGTCTGATTTCGGATAGATCGTAAGTGTCTCTAGAGATTAGTTTTTCTTTCCAGTATGTCCTAAGGTCTAGGATACAAAAGCTAATATCTATCTTTTGCTTTACATCAATCTTTGAATAGGGGAGGTTCCAATTTGAAGAATAATATCTAGATACTTCATTGACTAATTTGGTGTATTTGTCAATGTCTTCACCTCCAAATAGGTTTAAGGGTAATAGGACTAAGATTACTATTAAATTGCGTATCATTTTTTTTGCCTTTCATTTATTTATAAAACTATTTTACATTTAAAAGCTTTTATGAAAATCAAAAATATTTAAAATATGAGTTGTCTAAGGCCGTAAGTTTTTTTAAGAATACTGAACTAAAAATATAGAGGATATAATTAGTGATTCAAGTCTTTATAAATTTGACAATTTAAAATTGTAAACCAAAATATAAGATATACAATTTATAATCAAGGACGATTAATGAAAGTTATACTCTTAATTCTGCTACTCCCTATCCATATTTTTGCAAGTGACTACCAAGGTTTTATTGTTCAAATAAAGGATGACGGAATATTTCCATCTACTTTGCAAATTGAATCTAAAAGAATGAAAATTTCATCAAAAAAACTATACTTAGTCGGTGAAAAAAATGGGATTACTAAGGCAGAGTTGGAGTTTTTAAGAAGTGATGTTAACGTGGATTTCATAGAACCTAACTACGCTTATCAAATTCTAGGAAATGTAGATGGTGAGGTTATTAAAACAAATGATTCGCTGTTTGAGAAACAATGGAACTTAAATAATACCGGAGACAACTTTCCTCGCACTGTACTTCATGGCGGTAAAGCAGGTAAAGATATACGCGCTCTCAAGGGTTGGGAAATAACAAAAGGTTCTCCAGAGATAATTGTCGCGGTAATGGATTCAGGAGTTGATTTCAACCACCCTGATATTAAAGAAAATATGTGGGTTAACCATGAAGAGAAAAATGGTTTACCAGGCGTGGATGATGATGGCAACGGTTACATTGATGATATCCATGGTTACGCCTTTGGAGATGATGGAATGGGTACTAAACCCATGGACTATAACGGTCATGGAACTCATATCGCTGGAATTGTAGCAGCATCTGAGAATAACATTGGAGTAATAGGAGTTTCTCCAAGGGTAAAAATCATGGCGTTGAAAACCCGAAGTGTAAAGAAATATTTCGTTGCTGATATCGTTGAGGCAATAGATTACGCCATCAATATGGGGGCAACACTTATAACGTCATCTATCGGGGGAAATGACTTCTCCGAAGCCTATAAACAGGCCTTAGAAAGATTAGATCAACAAGAGATGCTATTTGTTCAAGCTGCGGGAAATCATGGGAAGAATTTTAGAAACTTCACCGTTTATCCTCCTAGTTATAATACAAGAAATATGATCAATGTTGGTAATCATAGCGGAAACGGTAAAATGTGGATGGGCTCCAATCAAGGGATAAAAACCGTATCTTTATTTGCTCCGGGAACCAATATTTTTTCTCTTTCAAATAAAGACTATTATAGAAATATAGGGGATAGAAGTCATGGTTATCGTAAAATGTCAGGAACATCTATGGCCGCTCCTCACGTAGCCGGAGCTCTCGCTCTTCTTTATTCCATTGAGCCAAATATTCGTCATCTCGAGGCAAAAGAAAGACTTCTTTTAACAGTGGCCAAAGAAAGAAGCCTTAAAAAGAAGTGTGTTTCAGGAGGACGTTTGGATATTAATCGCCTTCTAAGAGATATTAGGAATTAGCCTTAGAGGCTAATTCCTACATTCATATCTTCGCTGAGTTCAGGATCTGATTCAAAGCTTATTTCTTCATTAAGTTCATCAGTAACACTGCCTAAGTCCACATCAACACCCCCAATATCTATAGAGGCATCTCCACCGAAGCTTAGTCCAATATTATCACATGAGATTTTTGACATAAGGCCCTGAACACCATTCATTTTCTTTCTGCTCATTTCTTTCTCAAGAAGAAGGTTGCCGGCATATGATTTGGCCAAAACTTTCTTGTTTCTTTCTCTATCTACTTTTTCACCTTTTATAATTCTTTCGGCAAGGTTTATTGAGTGAAGGTGTCTTCTAAGCTTTTCACCTTTTGTCATAAGAAAATCTTTTCTCTCTTCCTCAGGCTTATTTCTGTAGAGTGTAACCTTTGGTAAAACAAGCAGATCTGATATCGATTTAACATAGCCTACAGTTTGATCAATATTACCAGTGGCCTCAATCCAACTTGACCTTGCATCAACACCTTTTTGGCATAAATTCATTTTCTGAAAGTTATTTAAACTTGATAAATCAGAACTTACCTCATATTCACCGGTTGTCGGATTCAGCTTTAAATAGCGATCAATACTTTTGAATTGAGTTTCAAATCTCTTGAACCCTACGTATGAAGCTTTAGTTGAAAAGTCGACGAATTTGTATGCTGTTTTCGCTGCTATTTCACTCTTTAAACAATTAAAATTTGCCATTATGTCAATTAAGGCAGATCTTCCGAAAAGTTCAGCATCCAGATCTAGTGAAGCTTTACACGATTTACTTATTTTTTCTAATACTCGAGTTCTTTTTTCTAAATAAATTATATAGGCCCTCGTATCTTTATTCCTCTTTTCGATCTGCTCTTCAAGAGTGCTTCCCTCTGAGGCCATCTCGATTTCCCATTTCTTTCGTGATGTTACTTTTTCGTTGTTGATGTCATTAAGAATTCTTTCAAAATGAAAGTGTAGGTTTGATCTTATTTTTGAATCAAAGATTTCAGGATCCATATTGTAAAGTTCATTAAAACCATCAGGGTTACCAATATAGTCAAACTTTATGAGTTCATTGATCAATATTTGATTAAAAAATCCAAGAGTTTCATGTTCTTCACTATTATACCCTTCTAAAGATGTTTTTAACTCAGTTATCCTCATTGCTACTTCATTAATAATTTGAAGCTTTGCTGTGGCCGGTGATTGATTCATTATGGATTCTTTCAATTTTGGTAGAAGTTCATTTATTTCTGATTCGAGATAATACCCTGACTTCAAATCATTTTTGTAATATAGGTCTAATTCTTTTTTTAATTCTCTTTCTATAGAAACTAATTGATCTTTATTATCTTGTTTGAGGTCTTGAAGGTATTCAATCATATCTTCATTAAGTCCACAATCGGCCCTAAATGCTGGTGTTGGAATATTGAGTAGACCACTGGCATTTAGCTCTTGCCTCAAATCAAAAAATGAGCAGCTTAGTTTTATGAAGTTTTGTCTTTGTGCTGTATCATCAAAGTTCCATGCCTTTTCTAGTTGACCTTGAATTAACATCAAAGTTGATAGTAGACCTCCGGATACACCTGATATCGCTAGACCGTTTGTTCCAGGAATCATCCCCGAAAAATTAAGCATCGTAGTAAAAACACTTATGAAGGCCTCTAGTGTACCTTCTCCTTTTATACAGCTTCTTTTGGCCAATACTCCAAGCCCACCCATAATGGTTCCGAATGAATCCATTCCGACGGAAGCTTCATTTCCTAATCCCACGTTTTCTGCAAGAGAAAGGGCATCGTTAATATTAGTATCTGAATTTAATGTTGTTCCTTTAGACAAACAGGCATTTTTAAGTGCTTCCATCTTAACACTCATTTTTAGAACGTTATCAATTTTTCCACTTAACTTTAATGGACATGCTGTAGGGCCTTTTGCCTGGAAGTAATTCCTTTTTAGAAGACCCTGAATTTCTAATTCTTTATCATCACTTATTTTGAGTATGGGATATTCTGTATTGATGACTTCAAACTTTCTTGGTTCGTTGGCCAGTAGACTAAGAGGTAATAAAAAAACTATACAAAGTTTTGATAACATTTTCATGGGGCATATCCTTCAAAATAATTTTTTGTATTTTAAAGGAAATTCTGTGAAAATGAATGCGGTGTATAATTAATTCAGTAGGGCGTTAAGCTATTGAAAACATTAGGATTTAGAACGGTGGTAGACAATGATTTTGAATATATTTCTCGAAAATTTCATCACCTTGGGAAAGAAGAAGCTCTTTTAACTCAATTTCAAATTCACCTATATTGTTTTTGAAAAATTCAAAATCGATTAGCTCTTCATTTTGCATAGATAGTGGAGCATAGCTCAAATGCCACCTTTCTGGGGCCACACCACCTCTATCCTCGCAATAAGGACGAAAAAAACCATATGAATTATTACCCTCAATGAGCTCATCCAAAAACTTATGAAGCTCTCCAAATATTCCATCATCACTTACTTCATCGGGAATAAGCATTACGTTATAGTCTTTTGAAGGAAGACTATTTTGGCAATAAACATCTATTTCGGTGCCCCAATGATGACGGCTAAAGCCAGGAATTGCGGACCAACGCAAAATACTTTTTAGTATTTCTTCTTGTGAAAGCGTTTCATAATTTAGTGGAGCGCCAGTGTCACTTAAGAGCTGCCTTTTTCCTAACGCCTTTTCATTCCAAATTGTTTTTTGACGCTCGAACGAGCGATAGGATGAAGCAACAGATAAATCAAATCCATTATCACGGCATAGCTTCCTTAATAAATGAAATGCTTCTACTACATTGCGATGTAGTAAATGATTTTGTCCTATCGGAACAAGATCCTTTTGATTTTTTCCTAGGAGATAATTCTTAGTGTCGATATTCATCATAGCTATTTTTACTTACAGCGAATTATTTGTATACGATTAAAATTTTAAAATTTTTCTGAACAAATGAAAAAAACTATGTCATAAGTTTTCACAACTTTAATTTCACTCTAAGGATTCCTAATCATGTCCAACGAAAGAACAAGCGTAGTAATTAGATTTTCTGGAGACTCTGGTGACGGTATGCAACTTACTGGTACACAGTTCTCAAATACATCAGCGGTTATGGGAAATGATATTTCAACATTTCCAGACTTCCCAGCTGAAATACGTGCACCTCAAGGTACAATCGCAGGTGTATCTGGTTTTCAAGTACATATAGGTGCGACAGAAATTAACACACCAGGTGATGAACCTGATGTGTTAGTTGCTATGAACCCCGCAGCTCTTAAAGCAAATCTTTATTCAATAAGAAAAGGCGGTACAGTAATTTTAAACATCGATGCCTTCACAGCTTTAAACTTTAAAAAATGTGGATACGAAGAAGACCCTAGAACAACAGGGGAATTAGAAAATTACCAAGTCGTTGAAGCAAAGATTACAAGCCAAACTCTTGAAGCATTATCCTCTTTTGACCTAGACAATAAGGCCAAAGGAAGATGTAAAAACTTTTATGCCCTTGGTATGACATATTTCATGTTTGGCAGAGAACTTGAGCCTACAATCAAATGGGTTGAAAAAAAGTTTGCTAAAAAAGCAATCCTTGCAGAGGCCAATATTGCGGCCCTAAAAGCAGGAAGAAACTTTGCGGAAACTCTTGAGGCCATTGTTTCTACTTATGTAGCACCAGCTAAAATTAGGCCCGGTAAATACAGACAGATAAATGGTAACGTTGCAACGGCATGGGGATTTATTCAAGCTGCTGAAGCTGCTAATCTAAAATTGTTTCTTGGTAGTTATCCAATCACGCCTGCCTCAGATATACTTCATGAATTATCTAAGCATAAAAACTTTGGTGTAAAAACCTTTCAAGCCGAAGACGAAATTGCGGCCATTTGTTCCTCTCTTGGAGCTTCCTTCGGTGGGGCCTTAGGTATAACGACGAGTTCAGGACCAGGTATCGCACTTAAGGGTGAGGCCATGGGACTAGCAGTTATGTATGAGCTGCCTCTTGTTGTTATCAATGTTCAAAGAGGTGGACCATCTACAGGTCTTCCAACTAAAACTGAACAAGCTGATCTTAATCAGGCCTTATTTGGTAGAAACGGAGAGTGCCCTATGATTGTTGTGGCGGCCTCTAGACCAAGTGATTGTTTTGAGATGGCCTTTGAAGCCTCAAGGCTTTCTTTGGAGCATATGACTCCCGTTGTTCTTCTCACAGATGGATATATCGCTAATGGAGCTGAGCCTTGGTTAATTCCAGACTTAAAAAAGAAATTCAATAAAATTGATAATAAGTTAATTGATAAAGTTGACGGCGATTTTCTCGCTTATCAAAGAGACAATAATCTAGTCAGATCTTGGGCCATACCCGGGGTAGCAGGACTAGAACACAGAGTAGGTGGTATTGAAAAAGAAGATGGTACTGGTAATGTAAGCTATGACCCAGAAAACCACCAAAAGATGGTGAATATTAGGGCCGAGAAGGTTGCTAAAGCTGCAGAGAATATTCCTCTCCAAAATATTGAAGGTGATAAATCTGGTGACACTCTTGTCGTCTCATGGGGAGGGACCTATGGTTCTACTCACACAGCTGTTGAAGAGCTTAGAAAGGAAGGTCATAACGTTTCGCTAATGCATTTGAAATACATTAACCCAATGCCTTCAAATGTTAAGGACATTCTAAAGAACTTTAAAAATATTGTTGTGGCCGAGTTAAATATGGGACAACTCAAAGACTTTATGAATGCCAAATTTAAATGCAATGCTATCGGCATTAATCAAGTTAAAGGGCTTCCATTCAAAGTTAGTGAACTAAAGAAGAGAATTCTTGAATTCTCTAATACTGAAACTTTTAAACAAATTTCTGAAACCCGCGAAGTGGGGACTCAACTTGAAGGGAGACAGTAATGACTGAAACAGTTACCTATAAGAAAAAAGACTTTGTAAGTGATCAAGAAGTGAGATGGTGCCCAGGTTGTGGTGATTATGCTATTTTATCTTCGATTCAATTGGCCATGACTAAAGTCGGAAAAAAGAAAGAAGACATTGTGTTTGTTTCAGGCATCGGATGCTCTTCTCGATTTCCCTATTACATGGATACATATGGGATGCATACTATTCATGGTCGTGCTCCAGCTTTTGCTACTGGTCTAAAAATACATAACCCTAACTTAGAGGTTTGGCAGATTACAGGTGATGGAGATGGACTCTCTATCGGAGGTAATCACCTTATTCATGCGCTAAGAAGAAATATTGATATCAATATTATTCTTTTCAATAATGAAATATATGGTCTTACAAAAGGACAGTACTCGCCAAGTTCACAATATGGTCTTGTGACTAAGTCAACACCATACGGTTCTGTCGATAGGCCTTTTAATGTTGCGTCACTGGCTTTAGGGGCAGGCACAACCTTCTTTGCGAGAACAATAGATACGGACCCAAAGCACATGATGGCCGTTTTTGCGGAAGCTTCAAAGCATAAAGGAACCTCTATTGTTGAAGTTCTACAAAACTGTGTCATTTTCAATGATAAAGTTCACGACTTATACACAAATAAAGATACTAGAGACGATCACACAGTAAGACTTGAGCATGGCAAACCTATGATCTTTGGAAAAGAAAAAAATAAAGGTCTTAGACTCAATGGATTTAAACCAGAAGTCGTAACAATAGGTGAGAATGGTATTAGTGAAAGTGACCTTCTTATTCATGATGAAAACGATGAATTTTTGGCCCATCTTTTAGGGAATCTAAAAGGGGAAGGTCTTCCTGTACCTCTAGGTGTAGTAAAAAGAATGGCCACACCAACATATGAAATGGATATCGAAAACCAAAATGCTGCTGTTGTGGAAAAGAAAGGTCAGGGAGATATGACTGCCCTTCTTAACTCTGGGGAAACTTGGGTTGTTAGCTAAAGAGGCTCCATAACCCTTATAATAGGAAACTTGGTCTGTTCTTTGGCATAGGAGTCCATCTTATTCCAAAGAAGCAGACTATCTTCGCTATCAGGCTCAAAGAGAAGCGGACAAACCCTGCCGTACTGCTGGGCCATGGGTACAAAAATATAATCTTCATAATTGTCGACTTCTTTGTTTATTGTATTTTGTACTTTAGCAAAGATTGCCTTTTTATGATCATATAGTTTTTTCTTTTTCGTTTCCCCAAGTATGTGGATTTGTACTTTTATATTTTTTTCTGTTCCTAGATCTTTAAATTTAAGTTGATGAAGGTTTATGGCACTCATAACCTTTGTGAGCTTCTTTGGTACTAGATAACCAAATGGTATTTGTCTTTTCTTCAAAGCGATAGGGTTATTTTTAATTACTCCGTCCGCTATAAATATTTCTTCTCTTTGAGACTTTGGAATCAGATTTCCCTTAGCATCTCTTTTGGGAATATACCAATAAGATACTTTCTTAGTACCCGCTTTATATGCTCCTTTTAATGAAACATACTTTTTACTTAAATTTATGGCATCATTTCTACTTTTGTTAACGAGGGAAACAACTTCCTTTTTGTTTGCTTGAATATATTTTAAGATTGCTCTAATTGTTTCTATACCCACCATGGCAGCTGTCTTCTTTGGTCTTCCGTTGGGGGCCTCCAGAAGAATAGTTATTATATTTGTGAGACCACCATAATTTCTTCCAATCCTTGAGTGGTGCATTCCAATTTTCCAATGATCCTTTTTGGGTCGTGCATAATAAAAAGATCTATATCCTTTTCTCTTTAGCGTCTTAGTAATTGAAGGAAATAGCTTCTTTTCACTAAAATCTTTTAAGTATTTAGGTGTATCAGGATGGGTAGCGGATAAATAAAGCATATCATAGTTTCTGGCCCCACCGTTGTGGCCATCAACCCAAACATGAGGCTTCCATGCTTTAAGTATTTTCGTGACAAAACTTTTTGTGGCCTTGTGTTCGAGCTTAATATAATCCCTGTTCATATCGACCTTGAGAGAGTTTTTTCTTGTCGCACGAACTAACCCATCTGGATTAAGGGTCGGTACGATTAAAATGGCCAAATCTTTTAAGAGAGGTGATTGGACGAGCTCTCTTAAATATATAAGGATTGATTCCCTTAAAGTTCTTTCATCTCCATGAATGTTGAAACCAAGAACGATGATTGTCTTTTTTAATTTTATGGCCTCTTCATAAGAATTTACCATTGGCCTCGATAAAATGGCATACTTGAGTTCTCTTCCTTCATGGCTTTTGCCAAATGATTTCCACTTCATAATAGGACTATGATTCTTTTGAAGCTTTAATATATATTTATGCATAGAGGATAGGCTTGTATAAGACTTAAAACCGTTGGTTTCATGCTCGGTTCTCAGAGCGGCTTGAACCGAAATGCTTATCAAAAAAAGTAAAAATAGTCGTTTCATAACAATAGTATTTTAGTGAATAACTCTGGCCCTTTTCAAACGAGTATGTATCATTTACAAGTCTTATAAATCAGTGCTTTAACAGGCCTTTTAAAATTAAAATGTCGAAAAATTAGACAACTCTAGCTCAATCTAATTTAATATATACTATATGAAATATTCAGACAGCTACGAAATAGCTTATAAAAAGATTTTAAAATCAAATAAGATTCCTGAAGATAGGCCTTCTTATCTCATTAAATTCTTTCAAAGTGATGTCATTGATAGGCTTAAAATTTCACCTGATGGATTTTGTCACGCTTTAGAGGTTGGGTGTGGAACAAGCTCTGTTTTCGATCACCTAAAAGAACCTTCCTTTAAGGCCAGAGGGATAGATATATCTGAATCGGCCATTGAAATTGCAAAAAAGAAGTCACTCTCAACTCGTTATGAGTGTTTAGATGTTAAAGATCTTTCTAATAGGGATGAGTATGATCTTGTCGTAGACGGGCATTGTCTTCATTGTATAGTTGATGACAAGGATAGAGAAGTTGCTCTCAAAAATATATATAGGTCTTTAAGACCAGGTGGATTATTTGTTTTAGAAAGTATGACGGAACATAAGAGGATGGAGTTTGACGATCACCTTTTTTTTAACAAGGAAAATAAGACTTTATACAAGCACAATACAAATGCTTCTTTTGATGACCTCGTATTCTATGAGGGGAGACCTTTTTTACCTGTTCGTAGAGTTAAACACTCAATGGAAATTGAAAACGAAATACTCGGGATTGGTTTTAAGATAATTTTTTTATATATTTTTTCTAATTTAAAAGTAATCCCTGACGAAAGTCGTAATCATCCCCTTGCTTCCGACCCAGATTTATTGAGAATGATTGCTGTCAAATAAATCCGACTTGTATGATCCACTTCTGGAAAATAATGCACAATATCAAAACCTGTTTCTGACATGTTAACATTAAAATAATTTTATCTATTTGAGAGGCATAGCTTTATGAAAAGAAAGGATGACTTTAGTAATCTTTATGGTTCTGATAACTCTTTTATCGATCACTTATGGGATTCATGGTCCACAGATCCAGAAAGTGTAGACAGTTCTTGGCAAAACTTTTTCAAGGGCTTTTCCTATGCTTTGAAAAGCTCATCTGAAGCAGGAGCAATTCATTCCGTCGGGGGAGATCAAAATATTTCTGAAGAGCAATTAAGAAAAGAGTTTAACGTATTTAGAATTGTCCAATCTTACAGGTCTAGAGGTCATCTTCTTTCTAATACTAACCCTATCAAACCAAGAAAAGATAGGGATGCTCACATATCGCTTCAGAAGTACGATCTTACCGAAGAAGATTTGGGTAAAAAGTTTATGGTGGGAGAGTTTGTTCATAGAGACTCAGGTGCCACTATCAGAAGTGAAGATAAAAAAGCAACACTAAAAGAAATCCTCGATTTTATGCAAGATGTGTATTGTCGAAAAATTGGTATTGAATATATGCATATTAACAATACCAAAATCAGACGTTGGATAAGAGAAAAATTTGAGTCCAGTTCACACGTTATTGATCATCCTATAGAAAAGAAAAAAAGAATATTGGAAAAACTCAATGGTTCTACATGTTTTGAGAGTTTTCTTCAAACAAAATTTGTAGGCCAGAAAAGATTTTCTCTCGAAGGTGGAGAAACCATGATTCCAGGGGTTGATGCTTTAATTAATAGGCATTCAGAACTTGGAGGAGAAGAAGTTTGTATTGGTATGGCCCATAGGGGAAGATTAAATGCTCTGGCCAATATAGTAGGTAAAACATATGAGTTTATTTTTGATGAGTTTGAAGGTCTTGATGTAGAAAGAGTTCCAGGTTCAGGGGACGTTAAATATCATATGGGTTATACTTCTGTTGTAAAAAGTCTAGTAGATAAAGATGTTATAATAAAATTGATGCCCAATCCGTCTCATTTAGAACCCGTTGGACCTATAGTTCAAGGTTATTGTCGGGCCCAGTTAGATCTTGTTTATAATGGAGATGGCAATAAAATGCTACCGATTATACTTCATGGTGACTCAGCTATTGCCGGTCAGGGTATAGTTTATGAAAGTGTCCAGATGTCAAAGTTACCTGCATACGATGTAGGTGGAACAATTCATTTTGTCATAAATAATCAAATTGGTTTTACAACAGAATGGTATGAAGCTCGTAGTTCCGTTTATTGCACGAGTGTGGCCAAAATGATCGATGCTCCTGTTTTCCATGTTAATGGTGATGATGCTGATGCTGTTGTTTATGTTTGTGAGCTTGCGATTGATTATAGAAATACTTTTCAAGAGGATGTTTTCATCGATATGGTCTGTTACAGAAAGTATGGGCATAATGAAGGAGATGAGCCTAAATTTACGAATCCAGCATTATATGGCTATATTTCTAAAGCAGAAAACCCAAGACAAATGTATATCAACAAACTTATGCAGGGAGATCAATCATTTAAGAAGCTTGCAGAAGATATGGAAAAAGAATTTCAACAATTTCTTCAAGATCGGTTTGAGAGAAAGCATCAAAAAGAAACCAAGGGACTTGGAAAAGGTCCCCATCAGGAATGGAAAAACTTACGTTTTTCTAAAGCAGAAGATTGGGATAGTTCTCCTAATACAAGTGTAAGTAAAGATAGCCTAGATAAAATAGCTAAGGCGATTACAACAGTTCCTGATAATGTAAAACCCCTAAAAAAAGCACAGAGGATACTTCAAGATAGAGCTAAAAAATATGATGAGAATAAAATTGATTGGCCATTGGCCGAGAAATTGGCGTACGGAAGTCTATTGTTAGAAGGTAAAAGAATAAGGTTTACAGGGCAAGATGTTGTGCGTGGTACTTTTTCCCATCGGCACGCAAAAGTTTTCGATGAATTTACTAATGAACCTTATTGTGGACTTGATAATATTGAGAAAGATCAAGCAAATATTGAAATATATAATTCACTCTTATCAGAATACGCCGTTCTGGGGTACGAATACGGATACTCTTTGGGCTCACCAAATGCTTTATGTATTTGGGAGGCTCAATTTGGTGACTTTGCAAATACGGCCCAAGTTATTATTGATCAATTTATTTCTGCAGCAGAACAGAAATGGCAAAAAATGACTGGACTCGTATTATTGTTACCGCACGGTTACGAGGGGCAAGGTCCAGAACACTCAAGTGCGAGAATAGAAAGATTTTTAACTTTAGCGGCACAAGGAAGTATGGTCATTGCAAATTGTACTTCGCCTGCAAACTTCTTTCATTTATTGAGAAGACAGGTTCATTGGGATTTTCGAAAACCACTTATTCATTTTTCACCTAAATCATTATTAAGGCATCCAAAAGTTGTGAGTGATGTAGATGAGCTATTAAAAGGTAATTTTCGAGAGACTATAGATGATCAGGTTTCCGATCCAAGTAAAATAAGGCGAGCACTATGGTGTAGTGGAAAAATTTATTATGACCTCTTAGAGAAAAAAGAAAAAGAAGGAATCGAGGATATAGCAATTATAAGATTAGAACAACTTTATCCAATGCCTAAGAAGCAGGTAAATGAACTTCTTAGTCGCTATAAAAATGCTGAACAGGTTTGGGTTCAAGAAGAACCAAGAAATATGGGCGTCTGGTCTTTTCTAAGCCGCTTTCTACAATTTGAGAAATTTAAATATATTGGTAGGAAGTCAAGTTCATCACCAGCTGTCGGGCACGGATCTGTACATAAGAAAGAGCAAGATGAAATAGTTGAAAGAGCTTTCTCTTTAGATGAACTTAAAAGATTTAGTTAAAATAATTAAGAGGGTATTATTATGAGTGTTGTTGACATTAAAATTCCAAGTATCGGAGAGTCGATTACCGAAGTTACTTTAAGTGAGTGGCTAGTTAAAGATGGTGATTATATTAATCAAGGTGATATAATTTGTGAGCTAGAAAGTGATAAGGCAACAGTAGAAATGCCAGCAGAAAGCTCTGGAGCTATAAAGATTACTGCTGAAGAAGGTCAAGAATATGAAATTGGTGCCAAGATAGGGGAGTTAGACACCTCGGCCTCTGCTGGTGCATCTTCATCTTCTTCAGAAAAGCCTCAGGAATCAACTGCCTCAGAAACGACAACATCCCAGGCCCCTGCAACAAGTGGAGATAAAAATTTTCCATCACCAGCGGCACAAAAAATACTGAATGAAAAAAATGTGGATCCGAACTCTGTGCAAGGAACAGGTAAGGATGGAAGAATTACCAAGGCCGATGCAATGAATGTAGAGACGGCCTCGCCCAAAAAAAGCTCGCCACCGCCAACAAAAGAAGTTGCCTCTACGCCCCCATCTTTTGGTGGATCAAGAGAGAAGAAAGTAGAAAAAATGTCTGGGCTTAGAAAAACAATCGCAAAGGTTCTTGTTGAAGCAAAAAATACCACGGCAATGCTAACTACTTTTAACGAAGTTGATATGTATGCAGTCATGGAGTTAAGGAAAAAATATAAGGACGCTTTTAAAGAGAAGCACGATGTTGGTCTTGGTTTTATGTCATTTTTTACTAAAGCATGTTGTATGGCACTTAAAGAGTATCCAGGTGTTAATTCTCAAATTGATGGAACTAATATGGTTTCTTTTGATTATGTTGATATGGGTATTGCTGTTTCAACACCAAAAGGCCTCGTTGTTCCAGTTGTGAGAAATGCAGAATCTTTAAGCCTGGCCAATATTGAAAAAGGAATATTATCACTGGCCTTAAAGGCAAGGGATGGAAAAATTTCATTAGAGGAAATGCAAGGTGGAACATTTACGATCACAAATGGTGGGATATTCGGTTCAATGCTTTCTACACCCATTATCAATATACCTCAATCTGCTATATTAGGTATGCATAATATTGTACAGAGACCAGTTGCTGTAAATGGGCAAGTAGTGATCAGACCAATAATGTATATAGCTCTTAGTTATGATCACCGGGTAATTGATGGAAGAGAATCTGTTAGTTTTTTAAAAACAGTAAAAGAATTAATTGAGGATCCTTCGAGACTTTTACTTGATGTATAAATAAGGAATTTTTGTATGAAAGAATTTGATGTAGTTATTATAGGTTCTGGTCCTGGTGGTTATGTTTGTGCAATCAGATGCGCACAACTTGGCCTAAAAACGGCCTTGGTTGAAAAGTACAATACATTAGGTGGGACCTGTCTAAATGTTGGTTGTATACCTTCAAAGGCATGGTTAGATAGTTCTGAAAAGTATGAATCTTTAATTCATCAGTTTAAAGACCATGGTATCGAGGCGGAGTCAGTAAAGTTAAATTTTTCAAAAATGAGGCAGAGAGTGGAGAAAGTTGTGAGTGATACTTCCGGCGGTATTGGTTTTCTCATGAAGAAAAATAAAATTGAAGTCTTAAATGGTCATGCAACATTTAAAGACAATACAACTGTTGTTGTTGGCGAAGAAGAGATTAAGGCAAGTAATATCGTTCTAGCGACTGGTTCTAAACCATCTTCATTACCAGGTATAGAAGTTGATAAAGAAAGAGTAGTGACTTCAACTGAGATGCTATACCTCAAAGATAGGCCTGAACATCTCGTGGTGATCGGTGGTGGTGTTATAGGTTTAGAATTAGGGCAGGTCATGTTGCGTTTAGGTTCGAAGGTAAGTGTTGTTGAGTATTGTAATGGCATAATTCCAACAATGGATAAAGATTTAGGAA
>JAURDE010000121.1 GCA_030828105.1 Bdellovibrionota bacterium
GTGTACGCTTTTTTAATGTCATTTTAAGAACGATTCAATCGGGGAAAATACAGTTTTATTTTATCGTCATCTTACTAGTACTTTTTAGTTATATGATGACACTTAATATAGGTTAGAAGATTTTTATTAAATAAGGAGAGACCGTGAGCGGTATTCTAAATTGGATTTTATGGTTGCCATTTCTTGGTATGTTGGGTGTTTTGCTGATTCCTAAGCAAAAAGAATCGGCCATTAGATGGTGGTCAGTTTTCGTTACGGCAGTGACATTTATACTATGTCTAATGCTATATACGAATCATGATCAAGCAAACCCTATGATGCAGTTTGTTGTGAGTCATCCGTGGATAACTCAGTTTAATATTTTTTATAAACTGGGTATTGATGGAATTTCATTACCAATGGTTGTTATCAATGGGTTGTTATTTACAATCTGTACTATAAGTTCATTTGATATTAAGAAAAACATAAAGGGCTATTACGCTCTTCTTCTCGCTCTAGAAGGTTCTGTCTTTGGTGTATTTATGGCCTTAGACTTCTTTCTTTTTTACGTTTTTTGGGAAGTTATGCTTCTTCCAATGTTTTTCCTTATTGGAATATGGGGAGGAGAAAACAAAGAATATGCTGCAATTAAATTCTTCCTTTATACCTTCTTCGGTTCAATTCTTATGCTTATAGGGATTATCGCTCTTTATTTTGCAGCTGAAGGCAAATTAGGGGCCGAGACTTTTGATATGGTTAAACTTATGGGAGGGCATTTTTCTGACCTTAATGTCACCATATTTGGTTCTAGCTTTAGTTTTGAAAAAATCTTCTTTCTTTTCATGTTTGTCGGTTTTGCAATTAAAGTTCCTATTTTTCCATTTCATACATGGCTTCCCCATGCTCACGTGCAAGCGCCAACTGCAGTTTCTGTAATTCTAGCTGGTGTTCTTCTTAAGATGGGAACTTATGGGTTTTTGAGAATTAGTTATCCTATATTCCCATCAGCGGCCCATTATTACGCTGATATGATTGCATGGCTTGGATTAATCAATGTCATCTATGGCGCTTTATGTGCTATGGCCCAGACTGATGTTAAAAAGCTTATTGCTTATTCTTCTGTCTCCCACATGGGCTATGTCATGATGGGTATTGCTGCCATGACAACAGAAGGTATGAACGGTGCCGTTCTTCAAATGTTTAATCACGGAACTTCAACGGCCATGATGTTCCTTTTGATTGGTATACTTTATGAAAGGTCACACCATAGATGGATCGTAAGACCAGATGGTTCCAAAGGTTTTGGTGGCCTTTATACACAGATGCCTAAATACTCGATTATCTTTATTATCGGTATGTTTGCCTCTCTAGGTTTACCTGGTCTATCTGGATTTATTTCAGAAGCATTAGTGTTTCTAGGAATTTATCAAAAATATACTACTATCGCTGTTCTTGCTCTTATTGGTCTTTTGATTGGTGCTGCCTATTTACTTTGGATGTTCAAGAGAATGTTTTTTGGGCCGGTTAATGAAGACTGTAAAGACTATAGTGATGCCAATGGAAGAGAGATCTTCTATATGACTCCACTTGCAATTATGGTCATAGTGTTTGGTATCTATCCATCGCCTCTTCTTGATATGATGAAATCATCTGTTGGAAAGTTGGTGGTTGATTTGGCCAAGTTTGCTAATTAAGAAAGGAATTGTAAAAAATGGGTATCAATTTTTTAGCTAATTTAAGCCACTATATCCCAGAGCTTATGGCCATTGTTACTATGATGGGGTTGTTGTTTGTAGAGGCCTGCTTTAAAAGCAGTGAGCGCAATAGGCTTTATCTTTATTTAGTCTCAGGGATTGGACTGTTGTTTACATTTTGGTCCCTAGGCGCCGCTTTGTCGACCAAGCCTTTGTTCATTTTTACCAATTCTGTGGCCATAGATCCTTTTTCAACTTTAATCAAAATGATAATGGTATTAGGTTGTGCTGGATCTATCTATCTTAGCGCCGATAGTGAGGATATTTATCCCAATCTAAAATCAGAGTTTGCAATTATGGCCATGGGTGTTCTTGTTGGGGGTATGCTTCTCGCGTCGGCCAATAACTTTCTCACTCTTTATTTAGGAATAGAGACTTTATCTATTCTTTCATACGTTATGTCCTCGTTAAAAAAGAGAGACGATAGATCTTCAGAAGCTGGTCTAAAATATGTCCTCTATGGAGGGGTGGCTTCAGGTATAATGCTTTTTGGAATGAGCCATATTTTTGGAGCATTAGGCACTATAAACTTTAGTGAGATAATTATTGCTTTTAACCCACAAGATAGCTCTCAAACTACAGTTCTATTGGTTTCCTTCCTCTTTGTATTTGTAGGCTTAGGATATAAAATAGCTTGTGTTCCTTTTCATATGTGGTCACCAGATGTTTATGAAGGTTCTCCAATACCAGTAACAACTTTTTTTGCAATCGTTCCTAAGATGGCAGGGCTTGCGGCCTTAGTAAGAATTACCATGGGACTCTTTGGAGAGGATCAAACAATACTGCAAATTAGTTGGATAGGAGTCATTCAAGTTGCTGCAGCATTAACCATGATTGTTGGTAATGTTTCTGCTATCGCACAAAAATCTGTTAAGAGGATGTTGGCCTATTCTTCGATTGGTCATGCTGGATTTATGCTCTTAGGTGTAGTCGTTGTTGATCAAACGGGAGCAAGTGCTATTGCCTTTTATGGGATCACTTATCTTTTTATGACTCTTGTTGCTTTTTTCATTACAGGATATGTGAGTGATCATTATGGAAATGATCATTTTGAGCGATTTAACGGTCTAATCCATCGTTACCCAGTTATGTGTATCATGATGATCATTACAATGATTTCACTTGCTGGTATTCCTCCTATGAGTGGTTTTGTGGCAAAGTTTAATATTCTTGCTGCTGCGGTAAAAAAGGGCTATTTCACTTTGGCCATTATCGGGGGGATTAACTCTGTTGTTAGTCTTTATTATTATTTGAAAATTGTAAGATTAATGGTGTTTAAACCAGTAGAAAGTGAAGAGGCCATTGCAGGATTTGGAATAAGAAATCAGATTGTTGTGATAGGGCTTTCTGTTCCTGTTATAGCTCTTGGTATTTTCTGGTCTAGTATCTTAAGCCTTTCGTCAGGTGCCCACTTATTACTCCCGTAATGATCTAAGACCCTAAAATTATTAGTAATTACCCCCTCTATGAGGGGGTATTTTTTTGCCTTTAAATAAAAATTTAGAGCAATGTTATCATAGGGTTATGACTCAAAAGTATCGAATACAAATATCTGACGGTAAGGTTCTTGGCCCATTTAGTTTTGATGATGTCCTTAGACTTATTGAAGATGGAAGTTTAGATCCTGAAAAGGATAAAGTTGCCTCGTTTCCCATAGGGAGCTGGGAGTACCCACGTGATATTAATATCTTTTATAAGGCCCTTAGTACTGAAGAAGATACTCAAGTGGTTGATGTCATAGAGAATGATCTAATTGAAGAAAAAAGCGAAGAAAGTACAATCATTGAGGCCGTGGATCTTCCAGAGTTTAATTTTGAAAAGCCTGAAATGGAAAAACCTACAATTGATAATGAAGAAAAAGAAGATGTTGATCTTGATTCAACTTTGATTATGAATCGTAACAAAATTAAAAGTGCTTTTGATGAAGATACGATTAAGCTTGAGAAAGATAAAATTGAAGAAGTTGAGGAGATTGAAGAAGAACTAAAAGAGGAAGTAGAGCTTGAGCCGGAAGAGGTGGTAGACGAAAAAAGTGAGACAGTTGTTGCTGATTTATCGAGTCTACTTGATGAAGTTCAAGAAGATGAAGAAGTTAAAGAAGTTGAGCTAGAGATTGAAGATACCCTTAAGGCAGAAGAAGATGAAATCAAAGATAGGGAAAATCAACTCCTAAGAGATATTGTTTCCGATGAAGAACTTGATGAAGATTTTGAAGATGAGAGTGAGGAAATTTGGGAAGAGATTGAGGATATAGAGTATAAAAAAGGTAAGAAGTTTAGTGTCATTGAAAAGCTTAATACCTTTAAAGATAAAATAGAAGAACTAAGGGAAGAAAAGGAAGAAGTTGAAGAAGAGGAGAAGCAGGAGATAAAAAAAAGAAAAGTAAAGTCTTTAATAATAGGGCTTCTACTAATTTTTGTTGTCTGGGAATTTTTATTTCCTGATAAAAAAGAAGTTAAAGAAATTGTACCTGTGTACGCTCAAGTAAGGTTTCCTGTTCTTGAAGAATATTCTGATCATCAAAAAAGTAAGGAATTCTTTGACCAGGCTTTACAGGAGCTTCCAAAGGAAAACTATATTTCCAAAGTAAATGCTGCCAATCATTTAAGAAAATCTCTTTCATTCAAATTCAAAGAAAATAAAGCTATTAGCTACTTAATAAATATATATTCCAAACTTTTAAAAGATGTAAAAAACCCTCAAAAATCTGGGGATGTTATTTTAATGTTAATGGCGATAACCAAAAATAGGAGTTTAACAGATAATCAAATTGTTGAAGGAAGTGCGCGTTTTTATCATTATAATAATAAAAGTCTTACAGGACTTAATATAATTGAAAACTTTTTAAGAATTGAGAAACCAAGTTTGGAGCTTATGGTTCTCTATCTAGATATTCTTCTCCAAGTTGGGCATTTAGAAAAAGCAAAAAAACTTTTTGATAAGCTTGTTAAGATTCCTAAAAAATCTCTCAGAGTTCATTTAATACTTTCAAAGTTTTATGAAATCGATCAACAGTTCGAAAACGCAAAAAAACAAGTATTGGAAGGGATTAAAGATTACCCAAGAAGTATTCCTTTATATATTCAATATGGTGTTCTTTCTTCTAGAGAAGGGAAATTTAAGGAGTTAGAAAAGGCGGTAAAAAAAATAGAGCAGTTTCAAGCAGGAAAATCACCTTACTATCTATCAAGACTATTTGAGTTTAAAGGAATCCTTTTTGCTATTAAAAAGGATCTAAAGAATTCCGGGAAGTATTTTAAAAAGGCCCTTGAAATAAAAGAGAGTGATATTCTTAGGTCACGCCTTGCTTCTTTTGATTATAAAGGTGCTAATGCCGTTGAAACTCTTATTACAGAAAGCAAAATTATCCAAAAAATGCGTATTGTTCGTAAGAAAATAAGTGAAAAAGATTGGGAGCAAGCCTTTCAACTCGCTATCGAGGCCTCAGACCTAAATCCTAAATATATACCTGCCAGAAGTCTTTTAGCGAAGATTCAAATTAAGAGGGGATTTTTTGAGGATGGACTTAAAACAATGGAAGAACTTAAAAATGATTATCCCTTCAATGAAAACATTACTGTTCAATATATCTTAGCACTTATAGAAGCTTATAAATTAAATAAGGCCGAAAAAGAAATGAGTTTACTTGGGGCCAAAAAAGATAAATCGATTTCAAATTATAATAGAATTCTTGCCCATTATTATCTTAAAAAAGGTAAAGATATTTTGGGCCTAAGATATTTAAATGAATTATCTAAACATGATCCTCTTAATGATGAAAGTTTTTATCTTATGGCCGAAACATTCTTGAAATACAGAAAATATAACCAATCTCAAAGGTATTTAGCAAAGGCCATTGAGCTAGATCCTGATAACCTTACATATAAAACTCTCTGGGCCAAAATTTTATATGAATTAGAAGGTGCCGATACGGCCATTGGCTATCTAAGAGATTTAATGGAAAAAGAGAAGGATCATCCAAAACTTTTAGGTGATATCGCTATTTACTATTATAAAAGCGGGCAGCTCAAAGAGTTTGAAGAACATCATGAAAAAATTAAAAATCTGCCTGAAAAAGAAGAGAGTTTTTATGAGTTTCTTGTTGAATCATCTAAAATGAATGAAAAAGTTGAAGATGTTATTAAATATACCAAACAGCTTGTAAAAGTTGATCAAGGTAATATCGAATCTAGAATGGCGCTTGGTGAAATGCTTTTTAATATGAAAAAATACAAAGAAGCTGAAAAGGTTTTTCTTGAGGTTAAAAAAAGACTATCAACTTATCCAAAGCTTAATTATTACTTAGGTAAACTATATTTAGACACGAATAAAGTTGATTTGGCCGAAAAATTGGCCAAAGAAGAAATTAAAGCAGATCCTGAAAGTCCAACAGGTTATTTGGTATTAGGCCTGGTTAATCAGAAGAAAAAAGAATATAACAATGCAGCTAGAAATTATGAATTGGCCATTTCAAAAGATGCTAAGGATGTAGAGGCCCTTGAAGCCTTAGCAAAAATGAAAAGAGCACAAAATTTTTTAGCCGAATCCAGGGAGCTTTTTTTAAGGGCCATTAAACAAGACCCAAGTAGGGCAAGTCTCCACAGAGAAATAGGATATGTTTATAAGGGAATAGGTCAGGCGGAGTTAGCAGTCGAATCTTTTGAGACTTATCTAAAACTATCGCCATTGGCCCAAGATCAGACCACGATTAGGAATTATATTAAACAACTTAAGCTCTAAAAGCATAGTTTCTTAATTTTACTTCTCTAATAGTTGGCAAAAGGTATTATAAGCATTATAGATCAGTATAGGTGAGGTTTTGATGCATGATATTAAGTTTTTTGAGACAAATACAAATGAAGTTAAAGATAATCTTAAAAAAAGAGGGATGGATGTCTCTATAGTAGATCAATGTCTTGCGCTCAATGGAAAAAGAAAAGAGCTTACGACCTATGTTGATACCAATAGAGCAGAGTTAAATAAATTCTCCAAAGAAATAGGAATGTTGAAAAAGAACGGAGAAGATGCTTCAGAGGTCATGAGTAAAGTATCTCAATTAAAGAAAAATATGGAGACTAAAACTCAAGAACTAGGCAAAGCTGAAAAAGACCTTAACTTTCTTCTATCAACTATTCCTAACCTTCTTCATAAAGATGTACCAGAAGGAGATGATGAAAACTCAAATATAGAAATAAAAAGTTGGGGAAAAATACCATCATTTGACTACAAACCTAAGGATCACGTTGAATTAGGAGAAAGTCTTGGAATGCTCGATTTTGATAGGGCCGCCAAAATAACAGGAGCAAGGTTTGCTCTTTATAGAAAGGATCTTGCCAGATTAGAAAGAGCACTTATTAACTTTATGCTCGAGGAACATGCAAAGGCGGGATATGAAGAAATTGTTCCGCCTTATATTGTTAATGATGATACCCTTTTTGGAACAGGACAATTACCAAAGTTTGAAGAAGACCTCTTTAAACTTAATTTCGAAGACAAAAATTACTACCTTATTCCTACCGCAGAAGTTCCATTAACTAATATGAAAAAAAATGAGCTTTTTGACAAAAAAGAGCTTCCTTTAAAAGTATGTGCTTATACCCCATGCTTTCGATCTGAAGCTGGCAGTTATGGAAAAGACACCAAAGGACTCATAAGACTCCATCAATTTAATAAAGTAGAACTAGTAAACATTGTGGCCGCCGATGATTCCGAAAAGGCCCACCAAGACATGTAAAAAGGAATGCGTGCAAATCGATGCACCTGGCTTAGAAGAAAAAGCGCAAAGAAAATAGCCAGCCCAAAAAGCAAATGCCCAATCACATCAAGCGAGCGTCCATCGGCAAACTGCTGGGTTAACAAGACCCAAGAAATAAACCCAACGGCAGGAGGCGCAAGAAAAATACAGAGCGTAGGCACCAGCTGCTCGGGAAAGGCAGGCTGAACAAACAAGAGCCGTGCAAGCACCAGGGTCAGCAAGACACCCCAGAACAAAATACCCACCGCAAAAAACCACCAAGAAATTTCGAGGTAGCCCAAGGGTACGCCCGCCAAAGGAATCACAACATTGGCAACGGCTGGAATAAACCAGACGGGACTCGCATGGGCAGGCTGCAAGGTTTCACGGTGCACCCAGGCATTGAGAACCAGAACCATGACAAGTAACTGCAAAAGCGCGCCCACAATCCACAAGGGTTTCGCCAAGGGGGCAAACTGCCCAAGGGCCACGGTGGCCAACAAGGCAAACGAGACTGAAATGGTGGCAAAAAAGGAAGACTTCACCGGATGCAGCCATTCGGCCCGAACCGCTGCTGGGTCACGCAGCCATTTGCGCAGGTAAAACACAAACAAGATCAGAAAGACAAAAAAGGCGAGAAGGCTTACCCCCAAAGCCACATGGCCTGAAAACTCGGGCATCCAGCCCAGTCGACTCATACGACCCCAGACCAGGGCGAGGCCTGTAAGGCCCATGACCATCGTGAAAGAAGCCAGCGGAAGGCGTTGAAAAAACGATGCGCCAACGGCCACCGATGACATAGAAGGGGATTCGGGCATGGAA